>CAUDDF010000015.1:0-41301 GCA_958448275.1 uncultured Collinsella sp. | reverse complement strand
TGGTCATGCCGCCCTCTTTGAATGACAAGTTGTCGCTCTGGTGGGCGCGCAGCGTCAACTAGTTACGCGGTTTGGTAAAACCGCGTAACCCAACTAGAAGCGGTTACCGCGGAAGCCGCCACCGTTGCGGCCGCCACGGTCGCCACCGCGACCGCCGCGGTCGTTACCACGGTTGCCGCCGAAGCCGCCACGGTTGCCGCCGCGGTCGCCATAGCCACCACGGTTGCCACCAAAGCCGCCGCGACCGCCACGGTCGCCACCACGGCCACCACGATCGCCAAAGCCGCCGCGGCCGCCACGGTCGCCGCCACGGCCACCACGGTCGTCACGGCCGCCGCGAGGACCGCGATCCTCGTCCAGGCCCATGGCGACGAGCGGAGCGATAACCTTATCGAGAGCGGCCATCAGCTCGGTGGCCTCCTCGTAAGAAAGCTCGGGCAGGAGCTTCTCCTTCTTGTTGGCAAGCTCGACCAGGCCCTCAGCGGCATCCTCGGCGGCGAAGACAACAATCTTGCGCATATCGCCCTCGGCGTCGTCGATGCGGCCGACCAGATCGGCAGCCTCGGCCTCGGCCATCAGGCCATCGAGCTCACGAAGGCGCATGCCCAGCAGGTCGGACATTTCCTTCTGCTCCATCTTGGGCTTGAGGTCAAGAAGCTTGATGGCGCGCTCGATGTTCGCCATGCGCTCGGCCTTGGCCTCCTCCTCCTTGGAAATAGCAAAGCGACGGCTACGCAGCAGGCGGGCGGCCTTCTGCATCTTGTCCATCAGCTCTTCGTCATCGTAATCAACGGCGGCCTCGACAACCTCGGCCTCCTCCTCGGCGGAAACCTCGTCAGCAGCCTCAACCTCGGCAGCTTCGGTCTCCACGGTCTCGACTGCCTCGACCTCGGCAGCCATGGTCTCGTTCTCGGTCTCGTTCATGATCTCTTCGTTCTCGGACATGAGACTCCTTCTTGGCCCTCTCGGGCATCATCGCCCCATTCGCGGGGCCCGTCGCGCACTCTTTGCGCTTTAAACAATCATGCCTCTCGGCAAAACGTCCATTAGTTTATTGTGTCGCCATCCAATCTAGCTGCAGAATCTATGTGCACACATTAATGCGACATGTGTGACTCGCGACGAGCGTACACCAGCGACGCCACGAACCCGACCGCGGCAATTACAGCCGCCACACGCACGGCAGCTGCAAATCCAATCGCCTGGGCAACGTCCGTCGCAACGCCAGCGGCGCCGGCAGTCGCCGCAGAACTCGAGAGCAGGCCGATAAACAGCGACGGGCCAAACGATGCGGCAATCATGTTCCACGTATTGAGCAATGCCGTTCCGTGAGGATGCTCGGCGGCAGGCAGCGTCTCCAAGCCGGCCGTCTGCGAGGGGCTCAGCACCAAACCGACTCCGGCATACACCACAACGGTCAGTGCCACGACGACGCCGATGTTCATACTCGCCGCCGTCATCGAGATTGCAGTCTGCCCCACGGCAATCAGGGCAAAGCCGACCGGCAGCAGCGGCCATGCGCCACGGGCGTCCATCACGCGTCCGCCCACAATCGAGGTCACGGCGTTGCAGGCAATCGCCGGCAAAATGAGCAAGCCCGCAGCAAGTGCGGTCATGCCGTATGCGCCCTCAAAATAGAGCGGCAACAAAACGCTCATCGAGAACGTCGTCATCATCGACACCACCACAAGCAGACACGCAGGCCAATAACGAACGCTCGCCATGGGACGCACGTTAAGCACCGGATGCTCGAGCTTGAGCTGGCGGGCCGCAAACAGGCCGAGCAGCACAATGGCGGCGAAAAGCGTCACGATACCGGCAATCAGATTGGTCGAGAACTCGCCTACGGAATACACAAATGCCGTAATGCCGGCGGCGAGCAAAACAACCGACAGAATATCAAGCGTGGTGTTCGAGCGCTCTCCAACATTCTGAACAAGCTTTACGCCCGCCGCAGCGACCGCAATGCCGCCCACCAGCGGTACTACGAACACCGCCCTCCAGCCAAACAACGTGCACATAAGACCGCTGATCACGGGTCCAAACGCCGGCCCTAGCGTAATGCAGGCACCGCCCAGGCTCAGATACAGACCAAGCTTCTCGCGCGGGGCGCAAGACAGCACCACGTTCATCATGAGCGGGAACAAGATGCCCGATCCCGCAGCCTGCAAAATACGGCTTGGCAGCAAAACGCTAAACGACGGAGCGAACAGGCACAGGACTTCGCCGGCGACCATGCATCCGCATGCGAAAAACAGCAGCTTGCGCGTCGAGAAACGGCCGGACAGGAAGGCCATGATGGCCGTAAAGATCGACGTCACGATCATGTAGCCCGAAACGAGCCACTGCGCCGTGGTGGCACTCACCGAAAAGGCCGCCATAATGTCGTGCAACGCCACATTAATGATGTTCTCGTTAAACGCGGCAACAAAGGCTGCGATATACATTACGACGAGAGACGCCGCAGTGGCCGATGGCGTTTCTTGAACTTGTTGCTGAGATTTGCTCCCCATGCATTTCCTTCCTCTTGGAACGACAGTCGCATCGCCCCAGAGGAACAGTCCAGGGCGAAAATGAGCCCTAGACTTACGCCAGACGCCGTACACGACGAGTCTGGCAACATGGTCCAACGTCGAAAAATTGTAACGCGAACGCGCAGCTTTCCTTCCGCGCTATTATTAAAAGTCCACGAAAGCATGAGACATGAGGAGCCCGCCATGATTAAGCCCATCATGAAATCCGAGTTCTTTTTGCGCCTGCCTTCCGAAGACGCGGGACCCGACGATGCCGCGACCGGGCAGGATCTCCTGGATACGCTCCACGAGCATGAGCACGAGTGCGTGGGCCTCGCCGCCAACATGATCGGCGTGCGCAAACGCATCATCTGCATAAAGGACGGCAACAGGACGCTCCTGATGTACAACCCTCAAATTCTTGAGCAGGTCAATGCCTATCAGACGAGCGAAGGATGCCTCTCGCTGATCGGCGAGCGTCCCTGCACCCGCTATCGCCGCATTAAGGTGGAGTATTTGGACGAGAACTTCGTCCACCGCATCAAAAACTTCTCGGGCTACACCGCCGAGATCATCCAGCACGAAATCGACCACTGCAACGGGATCGTTATTTAGTTCCGCCGATTCAAGAAAGCTCCCTGCAGCAAAGCAACTGCAGGGAGCTTTTCATAGTGCGGAACTTCTATCCCACTAGCTCTGGCGGTAATGGTCAAAGAAGTCGGCGAGGTCTTCGAGCGACTCTTTGAGCACTTCCATGCGCGGCAGGTACACGATGCGGAAGTGATCGGGCTCGGCCCAGTTAAAGCCGCCGCCGCGCGTGATCAGAATCTTCTTCTCGTGCAGCAGGTCGAGGGCAAACTGCTCGTCATCGGTGATGTTGAACTTCTTAACATCCATCTTGGGGAAGATGTAGAACGCCGCACGCGGCTTAACCACCGAGATGCCGTCAATCTTGCTGAGTGCCTCATACACAAAGTTGCGCTGCTCGTAGACACGGCCGCCGGGACGGATGTAGTCGTTAACGGACTGATGGCCACCGAGTGCCGTCTGAACGATCGACTGAGCCGGCACGTTGGAGCACAGGCGCATGTTGGAGAGCATGTTGATGCCCATGATGAAGTCGCTCATGCAGCGCTGGTTGCCCGAAAGCACCATCCAGCCTATACGATAGCCCGCAATCATGTGCGACTTGGAAAGGCCACTAAAGGTAACGCAGGGCAGGTCGGGGGCGAGCGAGGCAATCGAGACGTGCTCGTAGCCGTCCATGCACAGGCGGTCGTAGATCTCATCGGCAAAAAGCATCAGCTGATGCCTGCGTGCAACCTCGACGATGCCCTCGAGCACCTCGCGCGGATAGACGGAACCCGTGGGGTTGTTGGGGTTGATGATGACGAGGGCTTTGGTCGCGCTCGTGATCTTGGACTCCATATCCTCCAGGTCGGGATACCAATCCGCCTGCTCATCGCACAGATAGTGCACGGGATGACCACCGGCAAGTGTTGCGCACGCCGTCCAGAGCGGATAGTCGGGGCTGGGGATCAGAATCTCGTCGCCATTGTCGAGCAGCGCGTTCATCGAAAGCTGAATGAGCTCGGACACGCCGTTGCCTGTGTAGATATGCTCCATCTGAACGTTGGGCAGACCCTTGATCTGCGAATACTGCATAATCGCCTTGCGCGCGGAGAACAGGCCGCGCGAGTTGGAATAGCCTTCGCAGTCGGGCAGCTGCTGGCGCATGTCCTTGATAACCTCGTCGGGCGTGCGGAAACCGAAGGGCGCCGGGTTGCCGATATTGAGCTTGAGGATGCGCTCGCCTTCGTCCTCCATACGGGCAGCCTCGTCGACGACGGGGCCGCGCACGTCATACAGAACGTTCTCGAGTTTGGTGGATTTGGAAAAAGTACGCATGGTGGTGCTCCTTGGAATTTGAGCTGAGGGATGGGGTTCGGGCTTGGAAACGTTGCGGGACGATGATGCCTCGCCCTGATCGGCGTCACCGGCGAGCAGCCAGGTAACATCGACCTCCAAGATGCGGGCGAGCAGCTCTGCCACGTCGCGCCGCGGAATCGTCTTGCCGCTCACATATTGGCTCATCTGACTCTTGCCGAGTTTTTTGCCGAGCATCTCCGATGCGCGGATTACGTCCGACTGGCGAACGTCGCGATCGGACATAGCCTGTCGCAGGCGATTACTAAACGTCTCTTGGGCCACAGGAACCTCCTTGCTGGCAAAGTTCAATTTATAGAACACGAATTGAACCAAGGTTCAATTTAGCAAGCAGTATAGCGCCGTACCTCATTCGAAAGTTCAATTTCATAAGAAAACGTACCGAACTTCGAGATTTGCCCAAAGCGGACAATGACGTGCACGCGTTTAGAGGTATTCAAGGAATCGAGCGGCGGCAAGCGAAACGTCGGCCGTGCGATATATCGCATTGATCTGCCGATGGGGATGCCCCTCGAGCGGACGCACGGCAACATCGAACTGACAGCGGCGCAAGATGAGCGCAGGAAGAACGCTCACGCCCAGGCCATCCTCCACCATAGCCATAATCGCATAGTCATCCCAGGTCGACAGCTTGGAGCGCACCGTCAGCCCCGCCCGACGAAACAGCGGCGTAATCTCATCATCGGTGCCGCGTTCCAGCAGAATAAACTGCTCGTTGGCCAAATCGGCAAGAGAGACGACCTCTTCAGTGGCAAGCAAAGAGTCTGCCGGCACTACCGCCATCAACTCGTCGCGCACCAAAGACCGCGACGTCATGCCATTTTCTCGGGGCTCATGCGGGATAAAGCCCAGATCGCAGCGGCCCTCTGCCACCCATTGTTCAATCTCTGAATAGTCGCCCATCAGCAGCTCGTAATCAATGTCTGGATAATCGGCACGAAAACGAGCAATCACCGGCGGCAGCACGTGGGTCGCCACGCTCGAAAACGTACCGATGCAGATTTTGCCGCGCATGAGCCCACGCATCTCATCCACGCGTCGCTGCAAGCGAACGAATTCCTCGCAGAGCGCCTCGACAGCCGGCATGACCTGTCGCCCGTCAGCAGAAAGAGCCACGCCCTCGCGACTGCGGTCGAGCACCTTAAAGCCCCAATCGGCCTCAAGATCGGCCACCATACGGCTCACGCCCGATTGCGAATAGCTCAGGCGCTCGGCGGCGCGCGTAAAGCTTCCGGCGCGCACTGTCTCGAGCAGCACCTGCATCTTTTGAATATTCGTTTCCACGGCAGTCCTCCATCCTTGCATGAGCTTTTGTCATGTCAGCCATGCATTATATTCGCTTTTCTTCTAAAGCCAGTTCACCCATAGTGAAGTTGCTCGGATATAGAGGGGATGTCAGCGCATGAACAACGGTCTGTTTACGTACTTAGCAGCATTGCTATTGTTTGGCTCCAACGGCATCATCGCCGCTGCCATCGCACTGCCGAGCTCCGATATCGTGCTACTACGCACGTTTTTGGGCGCACTCTCGCTTGTCACCATCCTCGCCATCACCCAACGCCATAAGTTGCAGGCGCCATCTCGCCCCCGCGAAGCCGCAGCCCTCCTCCTCTCGGGAGCCGCGCTGGGCGCCAGCTGGATTTTTCTGTTCCGCGCCTACCAGACGATCGGCGTCGGCGTATCCTCGCTGCTGTACTACTGCGGCCCCATCATTGTCATGGCGCTCTCCCCGCTCATCTTTGGCGAAAAGCTGACCGGAGGCAAAATCGCCAGCTTTATCGCCGTTGCTTGCGGTGCTTTTCTCATTGCAGCGCAAGGTCTAGGCGGCAATATGCCCATTGCGGGTATCGCCTGCGGCATCGCCTCGGCATTTTGCTATGCGCTGATGGTCATCGCTAGCAAGGGTGCGCCACACATCGAAGGCCTCGAGAACTCCACGCTCCAGGTGAGCGCCGCCTTTGTGACCGCACTGGTCCTCACGCTCATCACGCAGGGCGCTCCCTCGTTCCTGTCCGCCGGCGTCGCCGCCAGTATTGATTGGCACGCCGTCGCTATGCTCGGCGTCGTCAACACCGGCATTGGTTGCCTGCTCTACTTTAGCGCCGTCGCCAAGCTGCCCGTCCAGACCGTCGCCGTCGTCGGCTACCTCGAGCCGCTTTCGGCGGTCGTGTTCTCGGCCGCCCTTTTGGGTGAAGCCATAACACCGGTCCGCCTGCTGGGCGCCGCGCTTATCATCGGCGGCGCGATTTTTTGCGAACTCGCCGGCAAACGCGCAAACGCCAAGGCTGGCATCGCCCAGACAGTACGTGCTTAAAAAGCCCCTGCTTTGAAATGCTACCTGCGTAGATAAATAATCCCCAGCTGAGGATTATTGTCTAAAATAACCCGATGTGCCAAACTGCTCTTGTATGTATAAAGACGGCATAAAGATTATCTGTCCTAGACAGATAACCGGATGTCAAAGGGAGTCCACGTGGCACACAACAAACTGGAGGCAAGCCCCCAAGACCAGCGTGGTCAAGGCGGGCACGGAGCCATCCCCCTCTCCGCTGGCATGCTGCTCGTAACGCTCGGCGTCGTCTATGGCGACATCGGCACGAGCCCCATGTACACCATGAAATCAATCGTCGCCAACAACGGCGGCATCGGTACCGTCAGCGAAGACATGATCTTGGGAGCGCTTTCGCTTGTCATCTGGACCATGACGCTCGTGACCACGGTCAAGTACGTGGTTATCGCCATGAAGGCCGATAACCACAACGAGGGCGGCATCTTCGCCCTGTTTAGCTTGGTGCGCAAAGTGGCGCCGTGGCTGATCCTTCCCGCCATGATCGGCGGCGCGGCGCTGCTCGCCGACGGCATCCTCACCCCCGCCGTCACGGTTACCACGGCCATCGAGGGCTTGCGCACTATCGAGTGGGGCCACGCGCTTTTGGGTGACGGCCAGACCAACGTAATCATCATCACCATCATCATTATCTGCGGCCTGTTTGCCATGCAGCGCGCCGGTACCTCGTCGATCGGCAAGCTGTTCGGCCCGCTCATGACGCTGTGGTTCCTGTTCCTGGCAGGCGCCGGCCTGTTCAACATGCTCGGCAACCTGTCCATCTTGCGTGCGCTCAACCCCATCCGCGGCATCATGTTCCTGTTCTCGCCCATCAACCACTCGGGCATTATGGTGCTCGGCTTTGTCTTTCTGTCGACGACCGGCGCCGAGGCCCTCTACTCGGACATGGGCCACGTTGGCAAGGCAAACATCTATGCATCCTGGCCGTTTGTTAAGGCGGCCCTTATCCTCAACTACCTGGGTCAGGGCGCTTGGCTGCTCGCCAATAACTCCAACCCCCAGATGCTCGCGATGGATATCGTCAACCCGTTCTACATGATGCTTCCCGAGCCCCTGCGCCCCTTTGCCATCGTGCTTTCGGCCGTAGCGGCCATCATCGCCTCGCAGGCGCTCATCACCGGCTCGTTCTCGCTGGTATCCGAGGCAACGCGCCTCAACCTTATGCCGCACCTGCGCATCCACTACCCCAGCGACACCAAGGGCCAGCTCTATATTCCGCTCGTCAACAACATCATGTGGGTCGGCTGCATCTTCATCGTGCTGCTGTTCCAGAACTCCGAGCGCATGGAGAGCGCCTACGGCCTCGCCATCACCGTGACCATGCTCATGACCACGACGCTTTTGACGAGCTATATCGCCGGCATCCTCAAGCACAAACTGGGTGCCTGCGTCTTCGCACTGCTCTTTGGCGCCATTGAGCTGTGCTTCTTTGCCTCGTGCCTCACCATGTTCTTTGACGGCGGCTATGTCATGATCTTCTTGGCCGCGCTGCTGTTTGGCCTTATGTACGTGTGGCGCCGCGGCACCGCCATCGAGCGCACGCAGACCATCCTGCTGCCCGTCTCCAAGTACATTGACCAGCTCGACCGCCTGCGCAACGACGAGACCTATCCCGTGCTTGCCGACAACCTGGTGTTCCTCACCAACAGCCCCGACCCGCTCACGCTCGACCGCGATGTGCTCTATTCCATCTTGGATAAGCATCCCAAGCGCGCCAAGGCATACTGGTTCATCAACGTGTACGTTACCGATGAGCCCTATACGCACGAGTATTCCGTCGAGACCTTTGGCACGGACTTCCTGTTCCGCGTGCGCCTGGACCTGGGCTTTAAGGTCAACCAGCGCATCAATGCCTACCTGCGCCAGATCGTTGGCGACCTGATGGCATCGGGTGAGCTGCCGCCGCAGCATCACACCTACTCCATCTACGAGACACGCGGCAACGTGGGCGACTTCCGTTTTTGCATGCTGCGCAAGATGCTCGCCCCCGAAACGGACATCAACCGCAACGACCACCGCGTGATGGCCATCAAGTACGCCGTCCGCCGCGCCTGCGGAAGCCCGGCACGCTGGTACGGTCTAGAGAACTCGGCCATCATCATCGAGTACGTGCCCCTCTTTGCCCGCATGCGCCCGGCAGTCAAACTCGTGCGCACCCAGGTGCCGCTCGAAGTTCAGATCGAGGAAGCCGAGGAAATGGAAGTCGACATCTTCTCGGACGACTTGGTCAACGGCAACGAGGCCGGTAGAAACATGAACGTCGATCCCACCGAGCTGCTCGAGAGCGTCGCCGATACGCCCGAACAGCAACAGCTCGACGGCCTCGAGAGCGAACAACTCAACGACGTCAACTTCTAGTGACGTCACAAATCAACGACAGCGGCCCTGCACCTCACGAGAGACGCAGGGCCGCTTTGCATTGCAGTAAAGCTAGCGGCTACGAACGGCGTGGCTCGGGAACCACGAGCCTATCGGAGCTCGCGCCCTCGGCATCCATCAGGCTCACGTAGCGAATCGACGGATCCCCATACATCGCGTAGTAATAATTGCCCGTGCGCGCGCTAAAGCATCCGGTGTAGATAGTCTTCTCGAACTTGCCATCGCCCATCCTGGACGCTCCCTCGATCATCACCACGCCCTCGAGCGAGCGGAACATGCGAACGACGTTTTCGGTCTCGCTCTCCTTTTGTGGGTAATTGGCATTGAGGTACGCCGCCTTTACAAAACGGCTCGGCGAATAGCAATCGCCCGGAATGCCGCGCATGCCGGCACCGGCTCCATAGGGCTTAAGCTCGGCGCCACGCCATGTCGCCGTCTGCGGAAAATCGCTTGTGGCGGTGATATAGGTGCGGAGGTTTTCCATGTGCCACGGGAAGGTGGGCTGATTGGCGAGGGTGTCGACCGGATCGCCGTATACATGCAGGCCGTCAGCCATCATCTCGACCACGATGCTACGCTGGCTGTCGCCGATAATCCAATGGAGCAGCGACACGCCCAGCCCCTCTCCGGCAGATTTGGCGACAATCACCGTATCGCGCAGCGCAGCCTCGACCTCATCGACCGTCGAGAACGTCGCTGCCACCCACAGGGGAAACTCATAGGCCGCGATATTGGTCTTGCCGTCGACAGGGTCCTCGGCATACTCGGCATAACCCGGGAAATTGAGACCCGCCACGGCAAGGCCTGCATCGTTGCCGCAATCGAAGAACATAGGGTAGTTCTTGTAATCGATGCACATACCGATCACCGCGTGTGCCGCTGTCGCGTCGTCGATAAACGAATACGGAATGTGAAACCCGCGCGGCATCACGCGAACCTGTTGGCCGTAGTCAAAGCTCCAGTCGAGGTTGCGGCCTAGATACATGTGGCCGGAATTATCGGTAAATCGAATGCTCGTACACATAGCGCCTCCCAGCTTTACGTTCTTGCTAAGGTTATTGTCACCAAACAAAGAGGCGCTAAACACAAAAGCCCGGACATGACAACAATGTCACGCCCGGACTATTCAAGCAGGATAAACTCAACCAAGTTAACCCCGCAGGTCGTCTAAGGGGTCAAAGTGCCGCAGATTGCCACGAAAGAGGAGCGAAGCGTACTTAAGGTACGCGAGCGACGATTGAGCGGCAAGGTGCGGTGCTTTGGTCCCCTTAGACCAACTTTCCTAGACAGTGATCAATCATGTGTTGAATCATCTGCGCCTCGAAGCCCACAAAGTCCTGCTTGCGCTCGCGCATCTTGCCGTCGACGATCACGTCATAAGCGACCTTGCACTTGATATAGCGCGTAGACTTGGTGATCTCGTCGTGCGTCAGGCAGCTCTCCTCCATCTTACTGGCGCCCAGGCCAAACACCAGACGGGGGTTGTAGAGCACGTGGGGCTCGCCGGCATCGTCCAGATAGACGCAAACCTTCTTGGTAACGCCAATCTGGTTAGCGGCAAGGCAGCCGGCATCGTCGAGCGACTTAATGGTATCGATCAGGTCCTGAGCAACCGACTCGTCCTCGACGGTCGCAACCTCGCAACGCTGGGACAGAATAGCCTCGTCGTGGCAGAGCTCTTTAATCATACGTTCCTCCATAGGGGTCGTTGTAACCGCTTAAGTATACGGTACCCACACATTTTCATGCGAAAAATACCGTCCGTCTGCTACAAAGCGCCGAACATCAACATGCGAGGAACAACAGCGTCGTAAAGGGGCTATAGTGGGTGAGTTCGTGTCAATCGGCCTAAACTCGGGGCCGAACAAGGAAAGGGTATGCATGGACGAACTTTTTCACGTCAGTGAGCGCAAGTCCACAATCGGGACCGAACTTCGCGCTGGACTGACAACATTCCTGGCGATGGCCTACATCATCGCCGTCAACCCCGCGGTGCTCTCGGGCGCCGGCATCGATGCGGGAGCGCTCGCCTGCGCCACCTGCCTGGGCGCCGGCATCATGACCATCTGCATGGGCATCTTCGCCAACCGCCCGCTCGCCTGCGCGTCGGGCTTAGGCGTCAACGCGATGATCGCTGGAATCACCACCACCGTCTGCGGCGGTGACTGGCACGTGGCCATGAGCGTCATCTTCCTTGAGGGCGTCGTCATCTTGCTGCTCGTGCTTTGTGGCCTGCGCGAGGCCATCATGGACGCCATCCCGGTTGTCCTGCGTCACGCCATCTCGGTGGGTCTGGGCCTGTTCATCGCCATGATTGGCCTGTGCGATGCCGGCATTATCACCGCTGGCGCCGGTACACTCGTCGGTCTGGGCGACATCACCTCCCCCACCTTCATCGTCGGCATCATCTCCATCCTGGTGACGGTCGCCCTCGCCTGCCGCAACGTCCCCGGCTCGCTGCTCATCGGCATCGTCGTCGCCGTCATCGCCGGTATCCCCCTAGGTGTGACCCAGGCTCCGACCGGTATCATCGCCCCGCTCGACTTCTCGAGCATCGGTGGCCCCATCGCCGACGCCGGCGGCGTGCCCGCCATCGTCAAGGTCCTTACCGACCCCGCGCTCCTCGTCATCTCGTTCTCGCTGCTCATGAGTGACTTCTTCGACACCATGGGCACCGCGATGGCCGTAGCCAAGCAGGGCGAGTTCCTCACCGACGACGGCAACGTCGAGAATATCAAGGAGATCCTAATCGTCGACTCCGCCGCCGCCGCTGTGGGCGGTTTCATGGGTGTCTCCTCCATCACCACCTTCGTCGAGTCCACTTCTGGCGCCGCCGACGGTGGCCGCACGGGCCTCACCTCCGTCACCACCGGCGTGCTGTTCATTCTCGCCGCGTTCTTCTCCCCCATCGTCACCATCGTTTCCAGCGCCGCCACCTGCGGCGCCCTGGTCTACGTCGGCTACCTCATGATGAGCGAGGCCTCCGAGATCGACTGGTCCGACGTGTCGCAGGGTTTCCCGGCGTTCATGATTGTCGCCGGCGTACCCTTCACCTACTCCATCTCTGCCGGCATTGGTCTGGGCTTTATCGCCTACGTGATCGTCGCACTCTTTAAGGGCGAGGCCTCCAAGATCAAGCCGCTCATGTGGATCGCAGCCCTCGCCTTCCTCGTCTACTTCTTTGTAGCGTAACGGCATAGTCTGCTAAAACAGAACACCAAAGCGCGGAGTCGCATCGAGCGGCTCCGCGCTTTTCTTTTAAAGCCAGGCAACGCACAGACGCGCGATGTTGTGCTTCCCAAGTTTTGGCCATTTTGCCCTCCAAACGGCACTACCGCCGGCAACATCCAGCAGATACGCTGAATCTAGTCGTATAGGCCCTATGAGAACGGGAGCAACCATGGCAGCCTTGTTCACGACCCCCAAACGCAATGACACTACCGCCGGAACCCATGTTGCCGAACCCGACGTTCGCCATCGCATAGGACTCGCGCACGGCAGCTGGCGCCGCGTGACGCGCCGCATCGTCGCGGGCGCCGTGTGCGCGCTCACGGTGAGCTCGCTGCTCATGCCGAGCGTCTCGCTCGCAGCGGAATGGGTCAAGGTCGGCGGCAACAAGTACAACACCGCGGCGAGCGACGAGGCCGGTACCTGGTCGTGGGACGGCGCCGACGACTTGAAGCTCAACAACTATAACGGCGGCGAGATCCAGGCCGCAGGCAAGCTCAACGTGAATTACTCGGGAACCAACATCGTCACTGCCGAATGGATCGAAAGCATCAACGTTTCTCATGGCACTAACGAGAATGCCGAGCTCAATATCCAAGGCGACGAGGGCGGCACGCTCAGCGTGACATCTACTGAGGACGCTATCCTCTCCACGGGTAATATCAACATCGACGGAGCCGGATCCGTCAACGCCACGAGCACTGGGTTTGATGCCATCAATGCCGGAGGTGATCTCGCTATCAAAGGTTCGGGCAACGTCAACGCCACGGGTGCATCGGATGGCATCAGGGCAAACGGCAATATCACGATTGACGACAGCGGAGCCGTCACCGCCAGGGCTACCAAGGACAAGGGTATTGGAGCCGACAAGAACCTCACCATCAAGGGTGGCGGGACGGTCGAGGCAAGCTCAGCCGATGGTGAGGCCCTTTGGAGCGGCGGCAATATCAACATCTCGGACGGCAGCCAGGTCAAGGCAAGCTCCGAGAAAGACGCTGCCGTCGAGGCCAAGGGCAGCCTCGCAGCCACAAACGCCTCCCTCAACGTAAACGGTGTTGAATATGGCGTCTATGCCCACAAGGGCATCACCCTCGATCATGCAAACGTGACGGTCCGTGCAAGTAAAGGCAGATACGGTGGCGCCAACGCCCTCTTCACCTACCAGGACGACATCGTCGTCAAGAACGGCTCCACCGTGGACGCGTTTGCGGAAGGCGAGGTTTCGGCTGCATTCTCCACCAGAAACGATCGACCCAACGAGAAGGGCGGCCACATCTACATCAGCGACTCCGTTGTCAAGGCCATAGCCCGCTATGTCGAGAACGGCGACGGCCCCATCCCCTACAGCGAAAACCAAGATGGCGAGACGAGGCGCGAACCCCAAGGCGAGAACATCGGCATCATCGCCCAGACCAGCGAGGGCGTCACACCCGCAGTCATCTCGATCATCCGCAGCAAGGTAACGGCCGAAGGAGATACAGCGGCAATCTTTGCCCGTGTCATGAGCGCTGACGGCAAGACAATCGGCACCATCAAGATTGAGAACGCCGCCATCCAGACGCCCGAAGGCGGCAAGGTCATTGACTATCGCAAGCTCCGTGACGGCATCTACGAGGCAGGCCAAGCCATCGGCACGGGCGACGCCACGGTCGACTCCCTCTATATCAAAGCAGTCGCCAAAAGTACGACCATCGCACCTCCCGAGGTAGCCAAGCCGGAAGACCCCAAGCCCGACGAGACCAAGCCCGCAGAAAGCAAGCCCGCGGAGTCCAAGCAGAACCCCAAGCCTGAGGGCTCAAAGCCGACCAAGGCCGTTGCGGCTTCAACCACGAAAGCCAAGACTACCGGCGTGCTCGCGGCAACCGGCGACACCTCGGGTGCGGCCATCGTGGCAACCATCCTTGCGGGAACAGCCGCTATCGCCGCAGGCACCATGGCGAGCCGTAAGCGTTCTTAGACGCCTCTGCGCACATGGCAGCTCCCGCGAAGGCCCCGAGCCCCAGCACCGTTTAACAACGCCACCGCCGAGCTCCCCTCCGGCGGTGGCGTTTTCCATATGCGTCCGCAGGGGATGCACGAGATTGTCTTTGGTCTAGCCCAACCGGCATACGCTGGCGTGCGACAATTGGGGCTGCCGATATCACAACACTGAGAGAAGCCCGTCATGGAAGCGCATCAAAAGCAGATAACCGTTTATTCGAATCATACGGAAAGCGCGCCTGTCATCTACCTTCCTGTGGTCGTGGGCGACGGCAGCGAGGTTTATAAGTGTTGCCGAGAGCTCGACTGTCCGCCATTCGCCCTCGTCACCATTGGCGGGCTCGATTGGAATCGCGAGCTGAGCCCCTGGGCATGCGACGGGACCGTACGCGATGCCGAGCCTTTCGGCGGCCAAGCTGCCGATTTTCTTGATGAGCTGCTGAATCAGATAATCCCCCAGGTCGAGTCGTCGCTTCCTCAGCCGCCCACCCGGCGCGGCATTGCCGGTTACTCGCTCGCAGGCCTCTTCGCACTCTGGTCCCTCTGGCAAACCGACGCCTTTGACCGCGCCGCGAGCGCATCGGGGTCGCTATGGTTTCCCGACTTTGTCGACCGTGCCAGCACGGCCCCTTTTGCCGGCAGCCCGCAAGCCGTCTACCTGTCACTCGGCAAAAAGGAAACCAAGACGCCCAACCGCATGATGCGGCATGTACTCGACGACACACGCGCGATGGAAGCGTTGCTCGTCGAGCGCGGCATTCCAACAACGCTGGAGCTCAACCCCGGCAATCACTTTGCCCAAACCGACTTACGCATGGCCCGCGGCATCCACTGGATACTGACACATTAAAAATGGTGCCCACACGCATATACGCATGGGCGCCATTTATTTTGTTTTAGCTGAACGCAGCTGCTACTCAGCAGCCTCCTCGAGCTCGGAGACATCAAACTCAAAGTCGTTACCCGGCAGAATCGCGTTGAGCACGATGCCAACCAGCGAGCCCACGGCAAGGCCGGAAAGCGAAATCGTCACGCCGCCCAGCTCCAGCACGATGGCGCCGGCGGTGCTGTACGCAATGCCGAGCGAGAGCACGAGCACCAGGGCTGCCACCAGCACGTTGCGGTTGTTCTGGAAATCGACCTGGTTCTCGATGAGGTTGCGGACGCCCACGGCGCTGATCATGCCATAGAGCACGAGCGACACGCCGCCGATTACGCACGCCGGCATGGCCGCAATGACAGCCGCGAACTTGGGGCAGAACGAAAGCACGATGGCGCAGCACGCGGCAATGCGAATCACGCGCGGGTCGAACACGCGCGTCAGGGCGAGCACGCCGGTGTTCTCGCCGTACGTGGTGTTGGCCGGAGCGCCAAAGAGCGAAGCCAGAATCGTGGCGAGACCATCGCCGAGCAGCGTGCGATGCAGGCCGGGATCGGCAATGTAGTTGCGCTCGCAGGTGGAGCCAATAGCGGAGATATCACCGATATGCTCGATCATGGTTGCAAAGGCCAACGGCATGATGGTGATGATGGCCGTCGTGGCAAGACCGCTATCGAACTGCGGCCCAAAGAGTGCAAACACGGTGTTGTCCCACACGACGGGCAAGCCAACCCAGGGAGCGGCTGCGACGCCCGAAAAATCGACCTCGCCCAGCGCAGTCGCAACGGCATAGCTCACCACAACGCCCAGCAGAATCGGCACGATCTTAACCATGCCGCGACCCCAAATGTTGCAGATCACGATAACGGCAACGGCAATAACAGCCACAAACCAGTTGGTCTGGCAGTTGGCAATAGCGGAGCTCGCCAGAATCAAGCCGATGGAAATGACGATAGGGCCCGTCACTACCGGCGGAAAGAAGCGCATAACGCGCTTGGCGCCAAAGGCGCGGAACAGGGCCGCCAGCACCGGATAGAGCAGACCGGCACAAGCTACGCCCAGGCAGGCGTAGGGCAAAAGCTCGATCTCGCCGTTGGGCGCGATTGCGGCATAACCGGCAATAAAGGCAAACGATGAGCCCAAAAATGCCGGCACCTTACCGCGCGACAGGAAGTGGAACAGCAGCGTGCCCAACCCGGCAAACAAAAGCGTTGCCGATACCGAGAGACCGGTGAGCACGGGTACCAGCACGGTGGCGCCAAACATGGCAAACAGATGCTGCAGGCCGAGCAAAAACATGCGCGGGCGGCCGAGCGACGATGCGTCGTAGATGGCATCGCTGACGGCGGGCGTCGAGGACTGGGACATGGATGCCCTTTCGAATGGAAGGGCGATCAGGCATATCGGATAACCTGCCCGAACGATACGATCCGAACCATTGTACGTGATATATGCCGCCCCGCACGCACCGTCCCCGCAAACGGTACCGCTACTTCCAAACGCGCTCAGCAATGCGCTTGACCAGCGCAACCTTTGCCCACTGCTCATTTTCGGTCAGCTTGTTGCCAATCTCGCAGCTCGCGAAGCCGCACTGGGGCGACAGGTACAGGTTCTCGAGCGGCACGTACTTTGCCGCCTCGCGGATGCGCTCGACGATAACATCCTCGTCCTCAAGCTCAGCGACCTTGGTGGTTACCAAGCCCAGCACGACCTTCTTGCCCGGGGCAACGTACTTGAGCGGCTCAAAACCGCCGGCGCGCGGCGTATCGAACTCCAGGTAAAATGCGTCGACATCCTCGTTTGCGAACAGGTATGGTGCGATGGGGTCATAGCCACCCTCGAAGGCATAGGTAGAGTGGTAGTTACCACGGCATACGTGCGTGTTAATGACCAGGTCGTCGGGCTTGTCCGCGATGGCGGCATTGTTGAGCGCCACGCCCAGCTCGCTCACCTTTTGCAGGTCAACCGGGCTCATGCCGGTCTTGGACACAAAGTCAGTATCGCAGTAGATGCCCCAGGTGCAGTCATCAAACTGGATGTTGCGGCAGCCTGCTGCGTACAGGTCGGCGATCACGGTGCGGTATGCTGCGGCGATGGCATCGGCGAGTTCTTCGTCGGTCTTATAGACAGCACGCAAGCTCTCCTGCTGGCCATCGCAGCGGTCGAGCGTGACCTCAGAGAACGTCTGAATCGGCGCCGGGATGGTCTGGCGTGCAACGTGGCCCTCGCCCTCGAGCGCCTTGACAAATTTAAAGTGCTCGACGAACGGATGGTTCTCGCCGCTAATGGGACCGGTTACCACGGCGGTGTCGGCGGTAGTCTCCTCATCGTGAAACATATAGCCCGTACGCGAGGCACGACGCTCGATGCCATTCAGCCCCCACATAAAATCGAGGTGCCAGTAGCTGCGGCGAAACTCGCCATCGGTGATGACCTGCAGGCCGGCGGTCTTTTGCTTTGCCACCAAATCGCGAATGGCATCGTTCTCGACGGCCTTAAGCCCCTCGGCATCAAGCGCGCCTGCCGCATAGGCAGCGCGGGCGTCCTTGACGGCCTGCGGACGAAGAAAACTGCCGACGATATCGGCGCGAAACGGCGCGTTCGGTTGAATCGAAGTGCTCATAGATATCTCCCTTTGCATTGGTTGCTTTATCGAGACAGAGTATGAGCGCTCATGTGGTCATCGTAAAATATACGTTTATGACAGTTTGATATAGATGTTTCCTATATCAGTCTGGACTGCCATAAAGAGATTTGACCCGCGTGGAGCACAGCAGCCTAGATATGCTGGCGGATCGCATCGATATAGGCTTGGCCGTAGCGCGTGAGCGTCGTGTTCTTGCGCGTGATGATGCCGATCTCCATGTACTCGTCCACATCGAGCGGAATCGAGATGATGCCGGGGCCGTTGAGCTCGTGACTGATCACGCCCGAACACACCGTGTAACCGTTGAGGCCCATGACCAGGTTGAACAACGTCGCACGGTCGCGCACGCGGATATTCTTGCGGCGCTCAAAGGTCGAGGTCAGTTCCTCGGAATAATAAAACGAGTTATAGCTGCCCTGCTCATAGGACAGGAACGGGTAGTCTTCCAAGTCCTCGAGCGTCACGCTGGAGCGGCCAGCCAGCGGATGGTCTGCACACACAAAAACGTGCGGCGCGGCGCAAAAGAGCCCTTCGAACACGAGCTCGTTGGCCGCCAGCATGCGCTCGATGACCTCGCGATTGTGCTCCGACAGATACAGGATGCCGAGCTCGCTTTTCATGTGCGCGACGTCCTCGATAATCTCGTGAGTCTGCTCCTCGCGCAGGGTAAAGTCGTAACGCGCGGCATCGAACTCGCGAATCACGTCGACAAACGCGTTAACGGCAAAGGAATAATGCTGGCAGCTCACACTAAAGTGCGGCACCTGCTCGGATGCGCCCTTGTACTTGCCCTCGAGCAGGTCGGCCTGATCGAGTACCTGGCGCGCATAGCCCAAGAAGGTCTCGCCTTCCTCGGACACAACGACGCCCTTGTTAGTGCGCTCAAAGATATGCACGCCCATCTCGTTTTCGAGATCGCGAATCGATGCGGTAATCGAAGGCTGCGACACAAAGAGCCGGCGCGAGGCCTCGGTGATGCTGCCGCATTCGGCAACTTTGACGACATACCTGAGCTGCTGAAGCTTCATAGCTTTCTCCCTAGACGTTCGTGACGTCGAAACCAGTCGTGCTCACCTGACGCATAAACGGCGGCATCTCCCCCGTCGCGGCGCAGGCGGCAATCTGATGCAGAGCCCCGGCAACCGCATCGTCTGCCGCAGCGCCGATATGCCAGCGCGCGGCAGCCGTGACAGCCTCGTTGGCATTGGCGACTGCAACGGAGTTGGGAACGGCATCGATCATGGGCAAATCGTTATCGGAATCGCCAAATACGGCCACCTCATCGGGCGTCAGACCCAAAGCGCGCGCCAACTCCAGCGCAGCGCAACCCTTGTCCCAACCTGCTGGAAGGATGTCAAACAGGCGCACTCGGTTGTTGGGAAACACAAGCGAGAGTTCCGGCACCTCAGCGGCAACGCGCTCGCGTAGCTCCGCGAGCTCCTCACGCGAACGGGCACTCCAGATATTCGCCTTGAACACCGGCGCGTCATCGACGACGGGACGGCACGGGGCTTCTTCGCCTTTGAGCCATGCGTTACCGCCCGACTCCATGGCGCGACGAACGCGCTCGGGGTCACTCGTCACGCAATAGGCATCGTTGCCCCAAAAGTCATCGCCCAGGCTGTAGACCTTCAGATAGGTATCGTCGGTCTCTTGCTCAAGATAGTCGGCAAGGCGCATGAGGGCACCGTTGTCGCTCGCACGGGAGGCAACAACCTCGCCGTCGACAAACATCACCTGGCCGTTACAGAACGCGCCAGTCGAAAAACACTCGGAACGATTTTTGAACATCCAGCCCATCGCGGACGGCTGGCGACCCGAAACCGGGCCAAAGTGCAGGCCCGCCGTCTGCATGGCATGAATGCCCTCGATGGCGTAGTCGCTGGCGCCGTCATGCCCGGCTGGAATCAGCGTATCGTCCATATCGGTCAGCACAAGTTTAATCATAAGGCCCCCATTCGTATCGGTCCTACCTATTGTAACGACCAGCCAAAATAAACCTGTCCCTTTTTGGCAGGTGCGTTAGTATAGGGAACAACAGATTCGATGCGGGAGTGCCGGCGGTGCAAACCACAAGGCTGAGAGGGCATGGGGCCCAATCCTTTGAACCTGTCAGTTAATGCTGGCGTAGGGAGCATGCCGCCTTTACAGGGGCGCTGTCTATGCACAGCGCCCCTTTTCTATGCCAAGGAGGCATGTGCAGTGATTGATTCGGAACAGCTTAAGCAACATATGGTCAAGGCCGTGGAGGAGATTCGAGCCACCAATCCGATGGCCGGCTCCATCACCAACACGGTGACGATTGACTTTGTCGCCAACGCGCAGCTCGCCGTGGGCGGTTCGGCCGCCATGGTCTATCTGCCCGACGAGGGCGAGGCGCTCGTTGCCGGCGGCGGCGCCATCTATCTCAACATGGGCACGCTCTTCCCCATCTACGAGCAGACGATTCCCCGCGCGGCCAAGGCGGCACACGACGCCGGCAAGCCCTGGGTGCTCGATCCGGTGGGCCTAGGCATCGGTAGCCTGCGCACCCAGCTGGTAAACGAGCTCAAGCAGTACAAGCCCGCCATCGTACGCGGCAACGCCTCCGAGATCATCGCACTCGCCGGCTTGTGGGGTCTTGAGGGCGAGGCGGCCGATCTGAGCCGCGTGCGCGGTGTCGATACCACCGACACGGTCGACGCCGCCCGCGATGCCGCCGTGGCGCTCGCCCGCTACACCGGCGGCGCCGTAGTGGTCTCGGGCGAAATCGACCTGATCACCGACGGCACGACCGTGGCCAAGTCCCACGGCGGCAGCCCGCTCATGTCCAAGATCACCGGCTGCGGTTGCTCGCAGGGCGGCGTGTTGGCCGTGTACGCCTGCGCCGCCGACCCGTTTACGGCCGCCGTCTGCGGTACCGCCGTCTACAACGTTGCCGGCACGCGTGCCGCCGCCGTCGCCGACGCCCCGGCAAGCTTTAAGGTCGCCTTTATCGACGAGCTCTACCGCGCAACCGCCCAGGACATTGCCGATAACCGACTCGAGCTCGAGGAGGCATAGGCCATGTCCGAGCCCGCAACTGCTGCCGGCATGAACACGCTCGTCGCCGTGGCCATCGCCCCGTGCGGCACCGGCGATGAGCTGTCCGCCGAGGTCGCCGAGGTCGTGCGCGTCATTCGCGAGAGCGGCCTTCCCAACCGTACCACCTCGATGTTCACCGAAATCGAGGGCGACTGGGACGAGGTCATGCAGGTCGTGCGCGACGCAACCTTTGTGTTGGCGAGCAAGGGCATCCGCACCGAAGTCGTGCTCAAGGCCGATATTCGACCCGGATTTACCGACACCATGACCGGCAAGCTCGAGCGCATGGAAGCACAGATCAAAAAGCAGGAGGAAGCACGATGAGCATCCGCGACAACCTTGATATCTCGGCCTATCTGGTACTCGGCCCCGAAAACACCCTCGGGCGCCCCGTGGGCGATGTAGTGGCCCAGGCGCTCGATGCCGGCTTTACCTGCATCCAGGTGCGCTCCAAGGTGGCAAGCGCCCGCGAGATCATCGCGCTGACCGGCGACGCCGCGCAGGCAATCGCACAGGCTGGCAAGACCGGTCAGGTCGCCCTGTTAATCGATGACCGCCTTGACTGCGTACTCGCCGCGCGCGAGCAGGGTATTGCCGTCGATGGCGTGCACGTGGGCCAGAGCGATATTCCCGTCGAGGTCTGTCGCAAGCTGCTGGGCCCCGACGCCATCGTGGGCCTTTCGGCCCGTTGCGAGGAGATGCTCGAATACGTCAAGACCGCCGACATGAGCCTGGTCGACTACCTGGGCATCGGCCCGCTCCACGAGACCGAGACCAAGCGCGACTGCGGACGCGCAGCCGATGGCTCCATCATCACCAAAAGCTTTGAGGATCTGACCGCACTCCACGCGGCAAGCCCCGTGCCCATCGTGGTGGGCGGCGGCGTCAAGACGGCCGACCTGCCGCAGCTCAAGGCCACCGGCGTCGATGGCTTCTTTGTGGTGAGCGCGGTCTGCAGTGCCGACGACCCCCACGCCGCAGCCAAGGAGCTCGTCGACACCTGGCAGCAGGCATAGACATAAGCCGAGCAGCTGATTCACAGTCTCATATCTTCAGCAATGGAAAGCGCATCCCAGTTTGGACCTCCATTCCGGGATGCGCTTTCCGCCGAGTCCGCGGCAGTTTGCCCTACCCCGCTAGGTAGGCCTCCAACGCCGGCAAAGTCGCCTCCGCATCGTGGCGGCCGATCTGATAGATGCGCTCGAGCTCATCGGGCTCGCGGCACAGCGACGGCACCTTCACCGATTCGCTCGGACGCACCACAAAGATTTCGCCGGCGGCCTCGCGACGTGCCAGGTCATCGAGCGTGGCATTGTAAACCTCATGCCGATACTCAAGCGCTGCGACAAACTCCGGGTAGTGACGGAACACGCGCCGCAGCATGGGCATCACGCTGTTGGGCTGCTTCACAAAACCCGTCGGCTGCGTGAGTACCACGATATTGCGGTCATACCCCTGCGAAAACAGCCAAGCGCTGGGAATGGAATCAGCCACGCCACCATCCAGATACTTATGCCCGTCAATAGCAACGGGACGCGTCGCCACGGGAATCGCCGATGACGCCCGAATCCACTCGATATCCCGCTCGTCGCCATAGGGCAGGTCGTGGTAGACGGCCTTGCCCGTCTCGATATCGGTGCACACGCACGTAAACCGCATGGGACAGGCGCGATACGCCTCCAAGTCAATGGGATCGCGCTCGATAGGCACCTCGTGATAGGCAAAATCGGCATTGAACATATCGCCGGTCCGCAGCCAGCTTGCTACACCCGCATAGCGCTTGTCGGCACAATAGGCCTTGTTGTAGCGAATGGCGCGGCCGATCTGGCGCGATTTAAAGTTGTAGCCAAACGCCGCGCCCGCCGAGACACCCACCATATGGTCGCAAGTTAAGCCGTGTTCCATCCAAACGTCGAGCACGCCCGCCGTATACATACCGCGGTAGCCGCCTCCCTCGAGTGCCAGCCCCACCGTGCGCGTCGTATCCGGCTGTGCCATGCGACCATCTCCGTTCCTGCGTTTAAAACCGGAACAAGTATACCCGTCAACATATATCGTCTCAGTCGCATTTTCATCGAACATCGCATCGTCGCGCTGCCGCCTGTCGAATAATAGCCGCCCGCAGCATGTACACCCATATATAATTCTGCACTGTTGTTTATACTACTCAGCAGTTATCAACAGCGAACATTAGCCGGTAAATTAACCCAACAACGCAGCAAGGCGGGGGCCTGGATACACGCAAAGCGCCGAACAACAACGCGTGTGCACAACGAGCTCGCCCGACGCAATTCGCCCGACCTCAGAAAGCCGCTTACGACATGGATACTGTCAGCAATTACACCGAAACGCTCGAAAAGACCGTCCGTGACCTTCTCGAGCGTCAGGATGATCTGATTAGGACCGCCTTTACCGACCAGCTTACCGGACTTGGCAACCGCGGCGGCTTTGCCCGTTCCCTCGAGGAGCTCTGGGAGCAGGACATCCCCGTTACCATGGCGTTCATCGATATCGACAATCTCAAGCACTGCAACGACGTCTTTGGGCATGACGAGGGCAACCGCTATATCTTGCAGGTAAGCCTCTATCTCAAACTGTATATGAAAGTGGACGAAGCGGCGTTTCGCATAGGCGGCGACGAGTTTGCCATCCTATCTACGATTGCGACCGAGGACGACCTCGCCGAACGTCTGGAACACTGCCGAACGGTCCTGCTCAAAAACAACGATTCCGAGATGCCCCGCTCGTTTAGCTATGGAGTGTCGTATGCCGACCCCGCCCTGGGCGAAGCCCCCAATCGCATGACGCTCGATGCCGACCATCGCATGTACGACTACAAGCTACGTCATGCCATGCACCTTGATCGACGCAATATCACGCAAGTCCACGCCGACGACTTCGAAATAAGCGATCGCATTTTCGACGCCTTTTCGATGCTCAACGAGGGCCGCTATTTCTTTATCGAGAACTTGGACAAACATCGCACCCTTTGGTCACAAGGCGCCTTGCGCGATCTTGGCCTTCCCTCGGAGCACATAGACAACTGTCGCGATTACTGGAAAACGCGCGTGCATCCCGATGACCTTGAGGCCTACATCAACGACATCGACCAGGTCTATAACGGCACCAAGCACCGTCGCGTCATGCAGTATCGTGTGCGCAATGCCGTCGGCGACTACGTCCTCTGCCGTGCTCGCGGGTTTCGCATCGACGGCGACGAAAATGTCCCCTCGCTCTATGTCGGCGAGCTCGTCAACCACTCACTTGCCGAAACCGTCGACGCCGCGACAGGCCTCGGAACCCAGCGCATGTTGGTCAATGCCATCGACGCCTGTCGTTGCGACCGTTGCGAGACGGGCCTTATAGCTGTGCGCGTTCGTGGCACGACAAAGCTCAACGAGCTCTACGGAGCCGAGGCTGTCGACAACATGCTCGCCGAATACGCAGGCCGCATGCTGTCGATCACCCGCGGCAGGAGCAGGGTCTACCGTTCACGTAGCGTCCAGTTCGTCGTGCTCAGCAATGACCTGGACCACGAGGCATTCGAGCAACTGACCCGCCACCTTAAAGAGGCCGTTTTCGCCCCTGTGCAAATCGCAGGCGACACCATTGCTCCCGTCTGTCTTGTCGTCCCGACCTTTTACGAACGCCTGGACTCCCAAGCATCGACTGTTTTGGGCGAACTCGATCGTCGCCTTCGCACGGCCGGCGGACTTGTTCCCAACGACAGTCTGCCCATACCCGAGATGGAACGCAAAGGCGCCGTCGCCGAGCACCTCGACATGCTCACAGGCCTCTACCGCCCCAGCGAGTTTATGCGCCGTGCCAATGCCTTCATCAAGGCAAGGCGCGACGGCGCTTGGTGTATCGCCACCGTCGACATGGGCCACATGCGCCTATTTAACGAATGGTATGGACAGGCCGAAGGCGACCGTATGCTTGCCGATGTGGGCACGGTGCTCAAGGATATCGAGAACGCCAACATGGGTGTCGCGGGATACTGGGGACAAGACGACTTTTGTCTGCTCATACCCTTTGAGCACGATTTCGTTCACCGTGTCTATGCGCGCGTGCGCGAGGCTGTAGCCAAGCACAACGACGGCGTAGGTTTTTGGCCATCCATGGGCGTTTACCCCATCGACTCCAATGAGGAGATCACCATCGATGCGCAGGCAAAGGCCATGTTTACCAATCGGCGCGCAAAAAACGACTTTAAGGAGCGCATTGCCATTTTCTGCCCCGCGGAGTACGAGCGCGAAGTCGCGTTCCACCACACGCTGACCGAATTCCAGTACGCGCTCTCAGATGGTCGTATTACCTACCACTTGCAGCCCCAGGTCGATATGGAAACCGGTGAGATTATTGGCGCCGAAGCACTCACCCGCTGGATTGACAAGGACGGCTCTCTCATTTCGCCCGCAACGTTTATCCCCGCACTCGAGGAAAGCGGCTTTGTGGTGACGCTCGACAAGTACATTTGGCAAGGTGTCGCCTCGTGGCTGCGCGAGCGCATCGATCGAGGACTTCGTGTGGTTCCGGTTTCGCTTAATGTGTCGCGCGTGGATATCCTTGCCTGCGACGTTGCCGAACATATGGGGGCGCTTGCCGCCCAATACAACCTACCGCCCGAGCTCATGCGTATCGAGATCACCGAGACGGCTTATACGGGAGAGTCCGAGGCCGTGGACAAACTGACGGCCGACCTGCACACCCGCGGCTTCTCGACCTATATGGACGATTTTGGCACCGGTCAGTCCACACTCGCGATGCTCAAGAACGTCAACGTCGACGTCATCAAGCTCGACCGCGCCTTTGTACCCACCGACCGCGATCAAGGCCGCAGCACGCAAATCATTTCATCGATGCTCGAAATGGCGCAGTCGCTCCATCTGCCCGTCGAGGTCGAAGGCGTCGAGACAAATGAGCAGGCGAACATGCTACGACAAATGGGTGCCCGCTACGCTCAGGGCTTCCTCTACTACCGCCCCATGCCGGCGAAGGATTTTGAGGCATTGCTCGATGGTGGCAATAACAACTGATACGCGCGCGCAAAACGCCACCGCCGAAGGGGGAATTTGCCTCCATTAGCTAACTTATATCCCCAATTCAAACCGAATTGGGGATATGATACAAACCATTGTTCCGCCCAAGGAGGTTATCCATCATGAACGAGTCATATCGCCTGGGTGAGCAATTGATTATTGCCTATCTTCAGCGACTTGCGAATGGCATCTCGACCGCCGAACTCGATGTTGCCGCGCTGCCTGCTGAGCTACGCGCCGTTGGCGAGCAACTGCAAAAAACGCATGCCATCCTGCAACAAGAGCGCCGGCTGCTTGAGAGCAACGCCTATATCGACCCGCTCACCAACTTGGGCAACCGCGGCGGACTCGACCGTCACGTCGAGCAGCTCTGGCGCAAAGGCGACCCTTTCACCTGCGCCTATATTGACATCGACCATCTCAAGCATTGCAACGATAGGTTTGGCCATGCCGAAGGCAATCGCTATATTCTGAGCATCTGCCGCACGCTCTCCGAAACCATGGAGCACGATGAGATGCTGTTCCGTATCGGTGGAGACGAGTTTGTGCTTATCTCGCTCTCCGCAAACGAGACTGAACTCGAGCAGCGCTTGGAGCAGGTACGTGCCGGGCTGGTCGAGGCGAGCTCAGGTGGCAAGGCGCCCATGATCGCCAGCTTTAGCTTTGGCTGCTCGCGCGTCGATCCACTTGCCGGCGACACGCGTCGCCAGATGACGATGGATGCCGATCGCAAGATGTATCGCTATAAGCTTATGCATCGTGTGCAGCAACCGAAAGACAGTGACGCGCCGCAACAGCCAATCGCCGAGCAGTTTCCGTGCAACGACCGGGTGTTCCAAGCAATCTCCATGAGCTCCGAGACGCGCTATCCGTTTATCCTCAATCTTGATACGGGCGAATCGCAATGGTCGGTCAACGCCGTGCGCGATTTTGACCTGCCTTCCCAACACCCTTTTAACTCGGTCGATATGTGGCTTGCCCGCGTCCACCCCGAGGACCGCGACAATGTGCGCTCCGAGCTCGATATGGTGGTCAACGGCACGTGGCACTTCCACTACATGCAGTACCGCGTGATGGACGCCACCGGAGCATACGCGCTTTGCGACTGTACGGGCTACCGCTTGGACGGCACCGATACCGAGCCCAGCATGTATGTGGGCATTATCGTCAACCGAAGCCTAGCGGATACGACCGACTCGGTAACGGGCCTGGGCGATGTCCACGCGCTGGTCAACGCTATTGGAGAGATGCGCCGCGTGCCGCACGAGGCAGGCTTTATTGCCATTAAGGTCGACGATATCGCCGAGGTCAATGCCCGCTTTGGATTCGATGCAGGCGACCGCGTGCTCGCCGAAAGCGCCGCCTGCCTCATGGATTGTTCGCGCGGCAAGGGCCGCCTGTTCCGCTCGACGGGGCCGACATTCGTGGCACTCTTCGATGAGCTCGGCCCCGAGGCAATCGATGAGATCGCAAGCGACATCGAACGGTTCCTGGGTTCTCCCGTGCTCATCGGCTCGCTTGAATATCAGCCGCCCATTCGCGTGGCCACGCTCCATCTGGACGGCGTCGACCGTCAGCCCGTTTCCATTTTGAACGAGCTCAAAGCGTTGCTTAAAGAGGCACCGCAAGTACCGGGCACCAAGCTGGACTAGCGTTGTGGGGCGCATGATAGTTAATTTCCGATCTCAGGCGAACACATTGGGCAAATAGGTCGTACCCGCAGTTAGCCAAACGTCCCCGCAGTCCCTCCCGGGGCCCGGGGGCACCGTTTCGATACTCTTGGTTTACTTTACCCGATGCAAATAAGTGCTCAACAACATAAAACCTATCCCCCGCCACGGATATGCCCTCGAGTAAATCTGTTAAGCCAACCCTATCAAATTCTTTTGACAATTGACTGTATTGGTCCATTTTGTCGTCCATCCCGCTTCCGCTGGCTATCGTCTCATAAACACAAACCTAACTAGCCGCACGAACGACAAAGAAGCCAAGCTGAACAGAAGTAGAACCAAAACTTCAAAAACACTGGTATTCCAATCGCGTACCCAACCCTCTACCGCCAACAAAAAAAACAGCAGCCCCATCCATAACGTCACAGAAGAAATCAACTTTGCGTAAGGGCGTATATCAATCCCGCTCTCCCTTTTTGTGACATCATATCCAGCAATTGAGCAGAGCCATCTTCCTCTTCTGTATTGGATTGAAAGGATAATCAGGGCAATCGAAGTCATCAAGCAGACAGCATCCCCTGTTTCCATAGAACTTCCTTTGCTTTCCGTCCTAGTTGCGCATTCACAATCGAATCAAACCAAGTGTGAATTACTCGATAGCAACCGCCTTAGTATAAACCATAGCCGCCGCAGCAGCCCGCCTTCCAAGGCCTCAAAGCTCGCCATCGAGGGCGACCCGCCCAGACCCCTTACAATCTGCTCGCACGAGGCCCCGCACTCCAACATCCTCTGGACCGTATCCCGCTCGTACCTGGTGAGCGTGCCTGCCGTGGGCCCTCGGGGCCGGCATCGTGCCCCACGCCATCTGCCCTCTCGTGCGATAATCCTTCGCAGAAGTCACCGACAGCAGAGGGAGTTTGTGATGAAGGTTCTTTTGGTCAATGGCAGCCCCAAGGCAAACGGCAACACCGCCCGCGCACTCGCCGAGGTCGCCGAGCAGCTCAACGCCGAAGGCATTGATACCGAGGTGTTTCAGCTGGGCGCCAAGCCCATTCGCGACTGCATCGGCTGTGGTCAGTGCGGCAAGCTTGGCGGGCGCTGCACCTTTGACGATGACGTGGTGAACGAGCTCATCGCTGCCGCCGAGCAGGCAGACGGCTTTGTCTTTGGCTCGCCCGTCTACTATGCGCACCCCAGCGGCCGCATCCTTTCGGCCCTCGATCGCGCCTTCTATGCCGGCAGCAAGGCCTTTGCGCACAAGCCGGGCGCTGCCGTCGCCGTCGCCCGTCGCGGCGGTACGTCGACGACCTTCGACGTGCTCAACAAGTACTTCACTATCAACCAGATGCCCGTGGTAGCCTCCACGTACTGGAACAACGTCTTTGGCGCCATGCCGGGCGAGGCCGCCCAGGACGCTGAGGGCCTAGCCACCATGCGCAACATCGGCAAGAACATGGCCTGGCTCCTTCGTTGCATCGAGGCAGGACAGGCCGCCGGTATCAACGCGCCCGAAGCCGATCGCGAGCGCACCAACTTCATCAGGTAGAACGGCGGAACATGAATATCCAGATTTTTGGCACCAAAAAGTCTTTCGACACCAAGAAGGCGCAGCGTTATTTTAAGGAGCGCCGCATTAAGGTGCAGTTTATTGACCTTAAGGAAAAGGAGATGAGCAAGGGCGAGCTCACGAGCGTGATGCAGGCGGTCGGCGGTATCGACAAACTGCTCAACCCCAAAGCCAAGGACGAGGAGATGCTCACGCTCATCCAGCACCTCACCCCTAGCCAGCGCTTCGACAAGCTGCTCGAGAACCAGCAGGTTCTAGCCGAGCCCATCGTGCGTAACGGCAAAAAGGCCACCGTCGGTTATTGCCCCGATGTATGGGGAGCCTGGGAGTAGCCTGTGTTATTTGCCGGCGCGTGGGTATAAGAGCAGGCGTTTGCCATAAGATTTAACTGTAAGCCATGTCTAACAAAGGAGGGCACATGCCCAACAAACCCGTGAAGATCATCATGCTTACCGGATACCTCGGTGCCGGCAAGACCACGCTGCTCAACCACATCCTCGCTAACGACGGCGGCATCCGCGCCGCCGTGATCGTCAACGATATCGGCGAGATCAACGTCGACGCCAGCCTTATCGCCGACGGCGGCCTTTCCGAGACCGACGACCTCATCCCGCTCACCAACGGCTGCATCTGCTGCACGCTTTCGGACGACCTTGCTAACCAGCTGCAGGGCATCGCCGATTCGGGCAACTTCGACTACATCATCATCGAGGCTTCGGGCATTTGCGAGCCTATCCCCATCGCCTACACCATCTCGAGCTTCTGCGACGAGGCCAAGGTGGGCGGCGAGCCCAAGCTCGCGCTCGACAACATCGTGGCCGTGGTCGACTGCGCCCGCATGTACGACGAGTTCAATGGCGGCCGCGACCTGCTGGCAGAGGATATCGACGAGGACGACATCGAAAGCCTGCTCATCCAGCAGATCGAGTTCTGCTCCACGCTGATCCTCAACAAGACCGATACCGTGAGCCCTGAGCAGATCGCCGAGCTCAAGGCCATCGTGCGCAGCCTGCAGAAGGACGCCGTGATTGTCGAGGCTCAAAACGGCGAGGTTCCTATGGAGGAGCTGCTCGACACCGACCGCTTCGACTTTATGCGCGCCTACAACTCCGCCGCCTGGATCGAGGCCATGGAGCATCCCGAGGAGCACGACGACCCCGAGGTGCTCGAGTACGACATCGAGACCTTTGTGTACTCGCGCCGCAAGCCGTTTGACCTGCAAAAGTTCACCAATTTTGTTGAGCAGGAGTGGCCCGACGAGGTCATCCGCGTCAAGGGCCCGCTGTGGCAGACTGGCAATCCAGACATGTGCTACATGTTCGAGCAGGCCGGCCACCAGATGCGCCTGATGGAAAACGGCCTGTTTGTCGACTCTGCGCCCGAGGGCGAGAAGCAGAAGATCATCGATGAGAACCCCGAGATTATGCAGATTTGGGACGACGAGACGGGCGACCGCATGACGAGCCTGTGCATCATCGGCCGTCACATGGACAAGGATGCGCTCATCGCCTCCCTCGATGCCTGCCTGACCGACTGGCACCGCGCCTAGGTTTATCCAAGCGGCCATTTTTCCGCCTACGTAACCGCCAAACCACCACGAAGGTGAACTTCGTGGTGGTTTTTCGTTCTAAGCCAAGGAGATTCATGTTCAATATCGTGCTGTATGCGCCCGAGATTCCGGCCAATACGGGCAATATCGGCCGTACCTGCGTGGTCACCGGCGCCCATCTGCATCTGGTGGAGCCGCTGGGCTTTTCGCTCGACGACAAGACGGTGCGTCGCGCCGGCCTGGGCTACTGGCAAAACTTGGACGTGACGACCTATGCCGGCTGGGAGGATTTCCTTGCGCGCAACGGCCTCTCCCCCGCCGATGGTCGCCTGCATCTGCTGACCAAAAAGGCGCGCCGGACCTATGCGCAAAGCACCTACCGCGACGGCGACTTTTTGGTCTTTGGCAGCGAGAGCTCGGGCATTCCCGAGGCACTGCTTGCCGCGGCACCCGAGCGCTGCGAGCGCATCCCCATGCTGCGAGACTGTGACTCGCTCGACAACGCCGACGCCTGGGGAGCCCACGAGGAGTCGCTCGGGCATACCGAGGACAGCCACGAGGCCATCCTTCAGCAAGATATCTGTGGCAACTTCGTCAACCCCGACGACTACCGCATCAGCGCACTCAACCTCTCCAACAGCGCCGCCATCGTCCTGTACGAAGCACTGCGCCAGACAGGCTTTCCGGGAATGTGACAAAGGGACAGTCCCTTTGTCACATTCAAACGCCATATAGTTAAACATAATTAATCGCTTTTAACTGAAATTAACTAGAATAAAATGAAGTTAACCCGAGACGCTAAAGGAAGGGCATTGTGAAATATCTCGAAAACCCGTTCACCCCTAGCTTTGGCGAGGTTCCCGCGCATCTTGCCGGAAGGCAGCAGATTATTCGTGATTTGGACCGTGCCTTCTTGAGCCAGCGCAGGCGCCCAGAACTGACCTCGATCTTCTCGGGGGCACGCGGAACCGGTAAAACCGCTCTCATGTCGTCGCTCGCGACAAGGGCGGAATCCCACGGCTGGATAGCCGTAAAGACGACCGCGCTCCCGGGAATGCTTGAGGAAATCGAGTTCGGGGCGAAACGTGCTGCCGGCCACCTCATCGACCCGTCTAACAACTTCGAAGTCACCGGTCTTGGAATTGCACCGCTCGGCAGCATCGAGGTCAATCGCGTTCACGATGCCTCAACCTGGCGTTATCGCATGAGCGACATCATCGACCAGCTCAACGAGGCGGGCACCGGTCTGCTCGTTACGGTTGACGAGGTGGATCCGACACTCGACGAGATGATTCAGCTCGCAGCGACATATCAGCACTTTGTGACCGATGGGAAACGCGTCGCGCTGCTCATGGCGGGACTTCCCAACAACGTCTCGACGTTGCTGAACCACAAGACGGTCTCGTTCCTTCGCCGCGCCCAACAATATCATCTGGGTCGCATTGCCGACTATGACGTGCGCGAGGCCTTGATTCGCACAATTCAGGAAAACGATCGCCTGGCAGATGTTGAGGGAATCGATAGAGCCGTTCGCTCGATCTCTGGTTTTCCCTTCCTATTGCAACTCGTAGGCTACCGTGCCTGGGATCTCACAAGCGATTCGAAGGAAATCTCGTCACGCGACTTTGACCTGGGAATCAAAATCGCGCGCGACGAGATGGACGACCGAATCCTCGCGGCAACCTATCGGGAACTCACGGCAGAGGACAAGCGATTCCTCATTGCCATGCTCGATGACGAGGATGAGTCCACCACTGCTGACCTTGTCGAACGCCTCAAGCGTTCGCCGCAGCAGGTCTCCCGCTACCGACGCCGCATGATAGATGCCGGCATCATTGGAGAACGAGGACGAGGGCTCGTCGCATTTGAATTGCCATTCTTCCGCGACTATCTCGCGGCTCAATGCGTGAAATAGGCATCAATGAGGCAAAGGGGCTGTCCCTTTGCCTCATTGTCTATAGGTAGCGACCGGTGATGCTTGTAGAGCAGGCAGCGATGTCGCCCGGCGTGCCGGCGCAGACGATTTGCCCGCCGGCGTCGCCACCGCCTGGGCCCATGTCGATCACGTAATCGGCGTTACGGATAAGGTCGAGATCGTGTTCGATCACGATAACCGTGGCGCCCTTGGCAACAAGGCCGTCGAACACACTTAGCAACACCTGAACATCGAGCGGATGCAGGCCAATCGTGGGCTCGTCAAATACGAATACGGCATCGTCCTGCACGCGGCCCATCTCGCTCGCGAGCTTAAGGCGCTGTGCCTCACCGCCCGAAAGCGCCGGCGTGGGCTCACCGAGCGTGAGATAGCCCAAGCCAAGGTCGTGCAAGGTCTGCAAGCGCGTCTGAACTTTCTTGAGCCCCACCGTGGCGTCGATGGCCTCGTCCACACTCATGTCCATGAGCTGCGGCAACGTAAGCAGACTCCCGTCCTTGCCCTCGCGATGGATATGCGAAGCCGCGTCTGCATAACGTGAGCCGTGACATGCCGGGCAGACGATTTCGACATCGGGCAAAAACTGCACGTCGAGCGATATCGAGCCCGTGCCATCACACGTAGGGCAGCGCAAGGCGCCGGTATTGTAGCTAAAGGCGCCCGCCTTGTAGCCGGCTGCCTTGGCCTCGGGCGTACGGGCGAAGGCGCGGCGCAGCTCATCATGGATGTCGGCATAGGTTGCCACCGTCGAGCGCACGTTGGCACCGATGGGCGTGGCGTCAATCAGGTTTGCGCGGGCAATGCCTTCGGCATCGATCCAACGCACATGTTTTGGCAAGCGCTCGCCGGCTGCCTGCGCCTTGAGTGCCGGGATGAGCGTCTCGAGCACCAACGTCGTCTTGCCCGAACCCGAAACACCCGTAACCGCGACCAAGCGACCGCGCGGAATATCGACTTCGAGCGGCTTGACGGTATGGATGGTATCGGTCGCCATGCGGATATGGCCCTGGTCGAACATTTCGTCGTCAGTCACCTGCGGACGCAAGCGCTTGGGCTCGGCGCGCAAAAACGGCGCGATACGGCTGTCCTGCGATTGCTCGACCTCGTCTACCGTACCAGCGGCGATTACGTTGCCGCCGCCTGCTCCGGCAACGGGGCCCATCTCGACCAGATAATCAGCCTCCGCCAGCACACGTGTATCGTGGTCGACAACAACCACGGTATTGCCGTCATCCACCAGGTCGCGCATTACGCCCACCAAGCCGTCGACATTGGCAGGATGCAAGCCAATTGAGGGCTCGTCCAGCACATAGAGCACGCCCGTCGATCGGTTGCGCACCACGCGGGCGAGCTGCACGCGTTGACGCTCACCCGTGGAAAGCGTGGCACCGGCGCGGTCGAGTGAAAGGTAATCGAGACCCAGGTCGACCAGACGACGGGCCGTGCTCAAAAATGAATCGCAGATATCCGCTGCCATGGGCTGCATCTCGGCCGGCAAGGACGTAGGCACCCCGCGCACCCACTCAATCGCCTCGCCCAGCGTCATGGCCGCGGCCTGTGCCAGATTGATACCGCGCACCTGGGGCTGGCGTGCCGCCTCGGAGAGACGCGTGCCGCCGCAATCGCGGCATGGGCCCTCGCGCAAAAAGCGCGCCACGCGCTTAAGCCCCTTATCATCCTTAACCTTGGCAAGCGCATTCTCGACGGTATAGACGGCGTTGTAATAGGTAAAATCGAGCGGCGTAGCGCCCTCGCCGTTTTTGGGAACGTAGAGAATGTGCTTCTTAACCGCCGGACCGTGGAACACGATATCGCGCTCTTGAGGCGTGAGCTGGTTAAACGGCACGTCGGTGCGCACGCCCATCTCGCCGGCGACCTGCTTCATCAAATCCCACATGAGCGTGCCCCAGGGAAGCACCGCACCCTCGTTGATAGTCTTTGACTCGTCGGGCACCAGGCTCGCCTTGTCCACCTCGCGCATGACACCGGTGCCGCCGCAGGTAGGGCACGCACCGCCGCTATTGAAAGCCAAATCCTCGGCACTCGGCGCGTAGAACTCGCGGCCGCATGTCGGACACGTGAGCGGCAGGCCCGCAGCCACGTTAAGGCTCGGCTCCACACGCGCCCCGCAATGCGGGCACACGTGATGGGCGCAGCGGCTAAAGAGCAGACGCAGACTATTGTTGAGCTCGGTCATGGTGCCAAAGGTCGAGCGCACGCCCGGCACGCTGGGGCGCTGATGCAACGCGAGCGCCGCCGGCACGTGCAGGACCTCATCCACCTGGGCATGTTCGGCCTGCGTCAGGCGGCGGCGGGTATAGGTGCTGAGTGCTTCCAAGTAGCGACGCGAGCCCTCGGCATAAAGAACCCCCAGGGCCAGCGAACTTTTGCCCGAACCTGACACGCCGGCAATACCCACGAGCTTTCCCAGCGGAATATCGATATCGATGTCCTTAAGGTTATGGACACGTGCGCCACGTACCTCGATAGCCTGCGGGCTCATCTTCTGTTCCGTCACCTTTATCACCCTACTCATGCCATATAACTCGATCGCGAATGTACGCGCCCAGCATGGGCACGGTAAACCGGACGAGGCCATATCCGGCAGCCTCGATGACGCGCTCGCGAATCAGGCTTGCGCGATATTTACTCGCCCAGCTCTGGGTGCGATCGCAGCGCTCAATGATATCCGCCATGCGACTCGGTTTGCCCTCGTCAACCGCCATGGCCTCGATAAAGAGGCGCTGTGGACTGCGCAGCCCGTAATACAGAGGCGCGTCAACCGCTTCGTAGAACTCGGAGACGGCATCCGCATGGCCATCCTCGGCATCGCGCCTTTCGATGACCTGCGAGCCACGCCGGACAGCAGACCGCCACATGTAATATCCCACCAGCTGAACCATATAGGGATGCCCCATGCTCTTGCGCGCCGCAAGGTCCGCCGTCTCCGCATCAACGCAAAGACCGGCGTCTTTGACCGTCTGGACATATGAATCGCGCACTTTGGGCAAAGAAATCGGCCCCAGCGTACGCTGCTGGGCGCGCCGCAAAAACGTTACGCTCGGCTCTTCGAGCAAGTCATCAACCATACTGGGCAAGCCGGCAAAAACCAGCGCAAGACCGCGCTGATCGCTATCGGGCAAGCCCGTAGCATCCTGGTCTCCGAGCACCTGCTGATAGAGAACGGCCAGCGCCGCCAGTTCCTCGATAGATGCCGATTGGGCCTCGTCAATCGCAAACAGTATGCCCTTGCCTGGACCGAGCCTCTTGAAGCGCTCGTTGACCAGCCCTCGCAACGTCTCGCCCTTTGCCCGCGCCGCCTCGACCGACATCCGGCCAAACGACGGACCGAACTCCATTGACGTCACAACGGGTTTATTCGAGCGAAGCGCGTCGGCCAAGCGGTCGCATAAGCCAAGCGAAGCGGAATCGGAGACAACCGCCCATCCGCGCTCATTGGCTAGACGTTGCAGCTCCCGTAGGAGAACCGTCTTGCCGCAGCCGCGGTTTCCCGTAATGAGCATGAGCCTACCCGGCGCTCCGGCGCCGTTATCGAGCCCTTCCTCGAAATCTTCGATGACCGACTCGCGGCCGATGAGTATCGGAGGCCGCTTGCCAGCCGTAGGCTTAAAGGGATTTGGATTCATGTCGGCCTCCTCGGATTGGCAAACCCTGGCAATAGTTATACCAACTTATACCGAGTTATACCAATAGTATATGACAAAGGAGCTGCCCCTTTGTCATATGTGGCCGAAAAACTCGGCGTCTGCTGCTCGCCAGGGGCGGAAGGTGACGGGATCGACCTTTACGTGCGCCGCGGCGGGTACGTCGTACCATTTGACCGTGTAACCGGCGCCGTGAGAGCAAAAGACTGAATCGGGCGTGTTGGGCAGATCGGCCTCGGGCTCATAGGCGGCAGTCTCGATTACGCGCTCGGCATCATGGCAAGCCGCATAGCCGGCGAACTCCAGGTATAGATGCCCGCGACCGCTTGTGTAGGCGGCCACCTCCAGCGCGTAATCCTGCACCTCGGATGCCGGTACGCGACCCACAAGCTTCGCCCGGTCGCCCGCCATCGTCGGCGGCTCGTACTCGGCACCCATACGCGTGGCATCTGAGAGCGCCCGGCCCACGCACTCCCCCGGCACCTCGAGCTCAAAGCGATACCACGGCTCCAACAGTACCGCCGCGCCGGCCTCACGCGCCTGCATGAGCCCCTGGCGAATCGCGCGATACGTGGCCTGGCGAAAATCGCCGCCCTCGGTGTGTTTGGCATGCGCGCGGCCGCCCGTGAGCGTAATGCGCACATCGGTGATAGGCGAGCCGGTCAGCACGCCCAGGTGATCGCGCTCCATGGCATTGGTGAGCGCCAAACGCTGCCAGTTAAGATCGAGCTCGTCGGTCGAGGTCACGGTGCCAAACTGCACGCCCGAGCCCGCCGGCAACGGCTCCAGGCGCAGATGCACCTCGGCATAGTGGCGCAGTGGCTCAAAGTGGCCCACGCCCTCGACCGACTGCGAAATGGTCTCCTTATAGAGGATGCCGCCGGGCTCAAACTCGACCGCAAGGCCAAAACGATCGGCCAGCACGCGCTGCACGACCTCGAGCTGCACCGCTCCCATGAGCTGCAGATGTATTTGTTCAAGATGCGTATTCCAGCTTACGCCGAGCATGGGATCTTCGTCCGCCAACTCAGTCAACGCTTTGAACACCGTATGGACATCGTGTTCGCCCGGAAGCACCGTATAGGTGAGGACTGGCGCAATGACGGGCGCATCGCCCGCAGGCTCCGCGCCCAGGGCGTCCCCTGGGCGAACGTGCGCAAGACCCGTCACGGCACAAATACCGCCAGCAGCAATTTCTTGGGCAAGCTCATACTTCTCGCCGTTATAGATGCGTACCTGATCGACCTTTTGCTCCCATGCCTCGGCACCGGAACGTCCGTCAATCATCTGCTTGGCATGCAGTGTGCCGCCGGTTACTTTAACCCATGCCAAGCGCTCGCCGCGATCCCCGCGGCTGACACGATAGACGCGCGCGGCAAACTCCGGGAGCCACGCCTGTTCACGCATCAGCGCGCATATGCCATCCAGCAACTCGTCCACGCCTTGGTCCTTGAGCGCCGACCCGGCAAAACAGGGAAAGAGCTTGCGCTCGGCAACCATGCGCGACAGCGTCGCGACGGAAAGCTCACCCGCCTCAAGAAACTCCTCGAGCGCTTCTTCGTCTAACGCGGCAGCGTCCTCCTGAACGGCCCCGCCCGCCAGCAGTTCGCCGGCATCCAGGCAGCCCTCGGAGAGACGTTGCCCAAGTTGTGCCAGCAAAACATCGCGGCCGGGATTCTCCAAATCGATTTTGTTGATGAAGATGAATGTCGGGATGTCATAACGTGCAAGCAGGCGCCACAGGGTTTCGGTGTGTCCCTGCACGCCGTCGTTGGCACCCACAACCAAAATCGCATAGTCAAGCGCGCGCAGCGTGCGCTCCGCCTCGGCCGAAAAATCGACATGCCCCGGTGCATCCACGAGCATGACGTGGGTATCACCGTGGTCGAGCACGGCCTGCGACGAGAAAATCGTGATGCCACGCTCGCGCTCGATCGCGTTCGTGTCCAGATGCGAATCGCCATCGTCCACGCGGCCGCGCTTGCGAATGCGACCCGCGTTGAACAGCATGACCTCGGCCAACGTGGTCTTGCCGGCATCGACGTGCGCCAAGATTCCAACGACCGCTTGCTTCGACATGGCTCTCCTCTTATTGCAAGCCCATCGCACGCGGCAACGGGCGTTCACGCTCCACACTGGATGATACAATTTACGGGCCGGCGGGCGAAGCGGGCCCTATCCCCCGACCAAGCTCATCGCCCTGCGTTGCCGCGCGGCGATTTTCGTAGGTTCGCGCCTTGCGAAAGCCGGCTTGCAAATCAGCGCAGCGAACGAAAATGGCCCCACCCGGGACCATTTTCGTTCGTGCGAATTGTTGACACGTGCCCCTACTCTTACGCCTCACGCAGCCAGTCGAACGCAACACGCGGCGTGCCGTCCGACACATACACGACGCCGGCACGCTCGAACCCCGCCTTAATACTCGCACCCTGCATGGGCAGGTTGTCCTGATGCGTGTCGATGCGCAGGTGATCGGCACGCTCCTTGGCAAAGGCAAACATCGCAGCCGCGATACCGTGCGCGGTGCCGTCGGACGCCACACGGTGCAGCACGGCGTACGGAGTGTCGCTGCGCCATTGCCCGTCCTCTATTACGTCATAGCACTCGTCCGGGCCCGGCAAAAAGGCAAACGTCGCCACCACGCGGCCATCGACTTCGCACACATAGCTGCCACCGGCGGCGATATCGGCAGCCAGTTGCTCGGCAGAAGGCGTGCCCTCGGGCCACTGCGTGGCGTTGCCATGCGCGCGCATAAAGGCGCGGGCCGCGTCATAGATAGCCATGACAGCGGGAATGTCGGTATCGAGGGTTTTTCTGATCATCACGCGGCGACCTCACGTTTATTGGTATCACTTTGATTGAGCAATAATACCAGCGTTTGGAGAGGGGCACGAAGCAGATGGGGAGCAAAAAGCGAGCCGCCTGGTCAAAAGCCAAAAGCGAGTTTTTGGGCGCTGCCACGGGCGGCGATATGAGCGACCTGTTTGCGCGCGAAGACGAGCGCCGCGACGCCCTGAACGCCGAGCGCGATGAAGCTTGGCGCTACAAGTCGTGCGAACGCAAAAACCGTTACGACACGCGCGCCGAGGCCGAGGCCGTTATGGCCGACTGCGAAAACCGCGGACGCCGCGGGCTGGCCTGCTACAAATGCGAATACTGCGGCGGCTGGCACCTGACGTCGCACCCTTGGAAATAGGCGCCGCATCGGCACGGCATTGACGGAGCGCCAGCCATCGCACGCAAGCTACGGGCGCGGCGGCACCAAAACATCGTAACGAACGGCCTTGCCCGCAAGTTGATAGCTCGGCTTAACGCCGGCAAGCAGTGGCCCCTTCACCGGTCGCTTGATAACGACCTTGCGCGGGTGCACCGCAAGCGCAGCTTCGACCAACGTCTCCTCATCGGCGCACGGCTGTTCCAGATGATGCAAGAGTTGGAACTTCTTTTTAACCGCCGCGCTCTTGGTGCGTCCGGGAAACATGGGGTCCAGATACACCACGTCAGGAGCGGTGAGCTCGCCCTGCCCGATCAGCCCAGCTGTATGGCGAAGGCCGGCAATGCTGTCCTCGCCCGCATGTAAGCGCATGCGCGCCACGGCTGTCGCAAGCGCCGGATCATCTGCCGCGCGATCCAAGGCATCCTTGAGGAGCGCCGCGATCACGCAATCCTGCTCATACAGATCGACGGTAAAGCCCGCGGCCGCCAGCAGCAGCGAATCCTCGCCAAAGCCTGCCGTGGCGTCAATCGCCCATGGGCTCTCGATGCCTTTTGCGCGCGCAGCCTTTACCAGCAGTTCTTGCTGCAGACGGCCCTGCTTGAGCCGTGGAAGCATGCGGCCAAAATCGGCACGCAGCTCCATCGTGCCGTCGGTGAGCGTGAGGCCCTCGGACTTCCCGATCAGCTCAAGCCCCGCGGACCGAGCAACAGAAAAGGGATCGACGACGCCCATGGGTACTCCTTAACAAGCAAAACGAATACGTGAGCGCCGTTTATGTCGGCACCCAACCGTCCGCTATTGTCCCACATGCGACATGGCCCACAGCATCCCAATGCAAAGCACCGCCATCAATCCCGTGCACACGGCAGCGATCACAGAATCACCCATGCGCCTTCCCAACGACCGCGGCTCATGCACTTGCCCTGCTCCGTACATCATGGCTCCTCCTTGAGACCAGCTCTTACCATGGACCCATCATCGCAGCGCCGCGCATACGCTGCCATCGATTTGACTTACGCCCAGCTTTCCTTTTTGAAAGGTTGGGGCTGCCTGCGCAGGCTCAAAGCGCTTTCAGGCGCATGCATCGCCGCGTTGGACTACAATGTGCTTCACCATATGTACAGCACATGGGCTACGCCAGACCGGCCGTACCCGTATCGAAAGGACCAGCCATGAGCAACGCCTGCAAATTACTCAAAATCTTATCGTTCTTCTTCTTTGTCGTCGGCATTCTGAGCGCAGGCATGGGTGCCACAGCGCTCTTTGCGGGCAGCGCGGCAGGCAATATCACAAGTGCCATAATCGTCTCTTGCGTCGTCGTCATCGTATTGGGCATCGTCGAAATTGCGACCGCCGTCTTTGGCATCCGCGCGGCAAATAATCCCGCCAAGGCTGGCGTTGTTTGGATTTGGTCCATCGTCTGCCTAGCGTGCTCGGCCGTCAGCCTGCTTCTCTCCCTGCCCCTCCTGGGTGGGACCGGCTCAAGCATCCCCGATTTTACCGGCCTGATTGTCAGCATTATCTACTTTGTACTCGCCAGCCGCGTCAAAAAAGAGGGCATGGACCGTTTGAGCTAAGTTACATCCGTGTCAATCGCTCAGCGACTCTGGTATATACGCCAATCAGAACCACCCTTAAAAAGGGTGGTTTGCTCTTAGGGTATAACCCACGGGC
>CAUDDF010000014.1:0-42124 GCA_958448275.1 uncultured Collinsella sp. | reverse complement strand
GCAGGAAGCTTGGATACGCCTAGGCGCGGTCCAAGAAATCGTCCGCACCCCCAACCGGGAGATTATCCACGCTCATTTCTGACTAGTCATTTAAGAACGTCCCCAATGACTACCCATCCGGAGCAAGGCAACGCCGCAAGAAGAGGACGGACAGCGAGCGACGTCCAGAGCGAACAAGTTGGCATAAAAAAGGCGAGGCATTGACCTTCTGGTCATGCCTCGCCTTTTGAATGACAAATTGTCGCTCTGGGCGGCGCGCAGCGTCGACCGGTTACGGCGTTTGGTAAAACGCCGTAACTACTCCTGTGCTCCGTACTGCTCGTAGTAAGCATCGATGGCGGCCTTGAGCTCGTCGTCGATGACGACCTTGCCGTCGATCTCGTGGTTGTAGAGAGTCTCGACGACCTCGGCCATGGAAACGATGCTCGCGACGGGAAAACCGTACTTGGCCTCGATCTCCTTCTGCGCGGTGGTCACGCCGCCCTTGCCGACCTCCATGCGGTTGAGGGACACGATCAGGCCCTTGATTTCGACGTCGGCAGCAGCCTTAACCTTGGGATAGGTCTCGTCGATGGACTTGCCGCTGGTGGTGACATCCTCGACCATGACCACGCGGTCGCCGTCCTGGGGCTCATAGCCCAGCAGGTTGCCCTTGTCGGCGCCGTGGTCCTTGGCCTCCTTGCGGTCGCAGCAGTACTTGACCTCCTTGCCGTACAGCTCGTGGTAGGCAATCGCGGTCACGACGGCCAGGGGAATGCCCTTGTAGGCCGGCCCAAACAGCACATCAAAGTCGTCGCCAAAGTTATCGTGGATGGCCTGGGCGTAATACTCGCCCAGCTTCTTGAGCTGATAGCCCGTCACGTAAGCGCCGGCGTTCATAAAGAACGGGGACTGGCGGCCGCTCTTGAGCGTAAAGCTGCCGAACTTAAGAACGTCGGACTCAACCATAAACTTGATGAACTCTTGCTTGTAAGCCTCCATGCGGGCTCCTCTCGTAATCGCGTACGTACCTTCCAGTTTAGCGCAGGCGAAGCATCGATGCGGACGCGCTTTGGAGCCACGGCATTCTGTAAAGGCTTTGTCGGGGGCAATGGTTTTCCGAACAATGGGGTTGACATCGCAAACCCCCTCATCAAGAATACGGGCGGATTAAAAAGGGGTACGAGATACCCAAAGCGCGCTGCGCTCGGCCTTTAGGAGGTGTGCCATGGAAGGCAGTCCTAGTCGAAAAACCTGCATGTCGCCCTCGGCACGCCGTGAGGATTCCGCATACGCATAAACGCCACCGGCAGATCGCCAAAACCACCACAAAGGCGCGCTGCACCCTTTGTGGGCTCAAGAGCTTGACGTGAGCGACATCTAGGTTTTTTGAAGCAAATACGACACGTACGCTAACTCCCTTCAACAAGGAGGACCCTATGCTGATGCTCAAAACCGTTACGGTACTCGAAGCCATCTCCAAGCGCCGCCGCACGGCGCGCCCCGCCGCTCATACCGGCCTGTCCAAGAACACCATATTCGCCGCCACCCATAGTGCCGAGGACGCCCTCGTACTGCTTGACGCCACGGCAAACGGTCTCACCGCTGAGCACGCCGCCGAGCGCCTGGATGCCGCCGGCCCCAACACCATCGAGGCGCCGACCAAGACGCTCGCCCGCCGCATCGCCGACGCCTTCATCGATCCCTTCGCCGGCATCCTCGCCGCGCTCGCGCTGGTCTCGCTCTACATCGACGTGCTCGCCGTGCCCGAGCCGCAGCGCGACCCCTCCACGGTCATCGTCATCGGCATCATGCTGCTGGTATCGGGAGGTATGAAGTTTATCCAGGAAGCCCGCAGCGGCAATGCGGCAGAGGCCCTCAAGGACCTGGTCTCCAACACTTGCACCGTCCTGCGCGACGGCGAGCGCATCGAGATCCTCTTCGACGAGCTCGTCCCCGGCGATGTGATCCGCCTCTCTGCCGGCGATATGGTGCCGGCAGATGCCCGCGCCATCACCGCGCGCGACCTGTTTGTCATCGAGTCCGCACTCACCGGCGAGAGCGAGGCCGTCGAGAAGACCGCTGCCATCACCGTCGTCGATGGTGCCGACGGCTCCGCGCTGCCGCTCTCTGCCTGCAAGAACATCGTCTTTACTGGCACCTCCGTGCAAAACGGCACCGCCATGGCACTTGTCGTTGCCACCGGCTCGGACACCTACCTGGGCGGCATCGCCAAGATGCTCAACGGGCGCGGCGAGAAGAGCGCGTTTGACCGCGGTGTCTCGAGCGTCTCCATGCTGCTCGTACGCCTCATGCTCGTTATGGCGCCGGCCGTCTTTGCCATCAACGCCGCCACCAAGGGCAACGTCATCGACGCGCTGCTGTTCGCCACAAGTGTGGCCGTGGGCATCACGCCGCAGATGCTTCCCGTCATCGTGACCACGAGCCTGTCGCAGGGCGCCAAGGACCTCGCCCGTCGCCAGGTTATCGTCAAGGAGCTGCCGGCGATTCAAAACCTCGGCGCGATGGATGTCCTGTGCTGCGACAAGACCGGCACCCTCACCGAAGACTGCATCGTGCTCGAGCGCTACCTCAACGCCGACGGCAACGAGGACACGCGTGTGCTGCGCCATGCGTTTTTAAACAGCTTCTTCCAGACCGGCCTCAAAAACCTTATCGACCTGGCCGTTATCGACCGCGCCGATGTGACGCCCTCGACCGTCGCACCCAATTCCATGCTGGGCCAGAGCCTGCGCGACCGCTATACCAAGGTCGACGAGGTTCCCTTCGATTTCTCGCGCCGTCGCCTGAGCGTAGTTGTCTCCGACGCCCAAGGCAAAACCCAGATGGTTACCAAGGGAGCTGCCGAGGAAATGCTCGAGATCTGCTCCTTTGTCGAGGTCGATGGCATCGCCCAGCCGCTCACCAACGAGAGCCTCGCCCAGATTCGCAAACAGATCGCCGATCTTAACGCCGAGGGCCTGCGCGTAATTGCCGTGGCGCAGAAAACCAATCCGCGCTGCGTGGGCGAGTTTGGCATCGCCGACGAATGCGACATGGTGCTGATGGGCTTTTTGGCTTTCCTCGATCCGCCCAAGGCGAGTGCCGCGGGCGCCGTCGCCACCCTCGAGGCCAAGGGCGTAGCGGTCAAGGTCCTGACCGGCGACAACGACCGCGTCGCCGCCACCGTCTGCGCGCAGATCGGCATCGATGCGAGCAACGTCTTGCTCGGCTCCGAGATCGGCGCGCTCGACGACGCCGAGCTTGCCGAGCGCGCCGAGAAAACCCACCTCTTCGCCAAGCTCTCGCCGTTGCAGAAGGCGCGCCTGGTGCGCGTCATGCGCGAGCTACTCGGCCACACCGTGGGCTTTATGGGCGACGGCATCAACGACGCCGCCGCCATGCGTGCGAGCGATTGCGGCATCTCAGTCGATTCGGCCGTCGACATTGCCAAGGAATCCGCCGATATCATCTTGCTTCAGAAGGACCTGGGCGTGCTCGAACGCGGAATCATCGAAGGCCGCCGCACCTACGGCAACCTGCTCAAGTACCTCAAGACCACAGTGAGCTCCAACTTTGGCAACGTGCTGTCCGTGACCGTCGCGAGCCTGTTCTTGCCGTTTTTGCCCATGAGTGCCCTACAGCTGGTGCTGCTGTCGCTCGTCTACGAGATCGTGTGCATCACGCTACCGTGGGACACCGTCGATGACGTCTGGACCGCCCGTCCGCGCTCCTGGGACGCCGCGTCCATCAAGGGCTTTATGCTCGAGCTGGGCCCCGTGAGCTCGCTGTTTGACATCGTGACCTTCGCCGCGCTCTTCTTTGTGGTGTGCCCCGCCACCGTGGGCGCAAGCTGGTCCGAGCTTGCCGCCGCGGGCGACGTCGCGGGTATGGCGACCTTTGCTGCGCTCTTCCAGAGCGGCTGGTTTGTCGAGTCCATGTGGTCGCAGACACTCGTGGTCCACATGTTGCGCTCCCCGCATCTGCCGAGCCCGCGCGACCACGCCGCGCCCGCATTGTGCGTTCTTACCGTGCTGGGCCTGGCGCTCGTCACCTGGCTGCCGGCAAGCCCCATCGCCGATGTGCTCGGCCTCATGCCGCTGCCCACGAGCTTTTTTGGGCTGCTCATTGGCATCGTTATCGCCTATATCGCGCTCACCCAGCTGGCAAAGTGCCGCTACATTGCCCGCCACGGCGAGCTGCTGTAGCAAGTAGACGGAAAACACCCTGCCAGCTGCCGTTGCCACTACCACAGCTGCCAACGCCGCTGCCGCTGCCTCTGCCGCCGCCGCAGTCTATCCCCCCAGCAGTTGCGGTGAAATAGTCCCTAAATTAAAGCCCCGTGACTTTAATTTAGGGACTATTCCACCGCAACTTATTGGGAGGTTAGCTAGTCCTTGGGTGTCCAGGACCAGAAGAAGTTGATAAGGGCCACACGCGAGGCGGTACCGGCCTTTTTGTTGATCGAGGAAATGTGGCGATAGAGCGTGGAGCGCGAAAGAAAGAGCGTTGTGGCGATGTCCTGAACGCTCTGGTCCGAAACGACCAAGACCTCAAGAATATCGCGCTCGCGCTCTGTAAGCCCAAAGGTGGCGACGAAGGCATCAAGGCGTTCATCGGACGTGAGCTCCGCTGCCTCCACGGGCTCGGGGTCGGAGCATGTGGGCGCAAGATCCCCACCAAGATCGTCGGTGGCAAGCGGCAGTCCGTCCCGCATCGCGGCATCATCGGCCCGTTGCCCCAACTGCCCCAGCAGCGTAATCGCAATGCCCACAAACATCACGAGCGCCGCACCGACCGCAGCCAGCACATTTTGACTCGAGATAATCGCCACTGCCGGCGCCGTCACGAACATCGAGCACACGTTGTTGACGACGCGACCCATGCACGGCCAAAAATATGACCAGCGCGCATAGAGCGAGACGGCGGCATATTTTGTGGTAAAGAACACCACGAAAAAGCCCAAGCCCAGATAAAAGATGATCGTGGCAGCAAGCTCGTTGCCGCCATTGCCATCGACGATGAGCACAAAGAACGAAAGCGTGGACAGTATGGCGGCACATGTCATGCCGATATTCATATACGAGCGGCCGTGCAGGTCAAATAGTGCGCCAGCGACCAACGAGCTCACGACAAGCAGCAGGCGCGGCCAATCGCCCAAATCGACGGCTCCGACAGCATGCAGGGTCGTGAAGCCCGCGTTGAGAGCGGCGAATACGCTGGAAAGATACGCCGTCGCCACGGTCAGGCGAACTACGGCGCGACGGAATGCCGCCTTTGCCTCGGGATCGTCATGCCACTTGGCGCCATATTCCAGAGCATCTACCGAAAGCCCGGCAGCACTGGGTTCAAAGTTGGGATCGGACTCGTCGCGCAGCTTGGCGCGTCGGGCACCGTGGAGCAACGCCACCTGCGCGATCGCACAGACGACCAGAACAGCCTGCTGAGGAATGCCGACAGGCACCACCATGTGGTTGAGAACCTGCACCAGAACGCCCATGGCGTAAGAAAGTGCGGCGGCGCGCGCCAAGCAGGGCGTTCGCGCAAAGCGCCTCGCAAAATTTGCATGAGCAGTCGATCCGCAGTAGCCCAGCGCGCAGCACGCCACCAAACCGCCGGTAATTACCACCTCAACCTGAACCGCCATAATCAACAGCAGCAATGCCGCCACCAGCAAAACGCCCGTGACGTCACTCGTCGCGTCAATGGCATGGGGACGGCGATAGTACAGAATGGGACGCACAAAAAAGCCAATCACGCTCGCGCCGATGACAAGGCTCTCATAAATAACGACCTCGTTCGGAGACACGAACTCGGCCATGCGCACATCAAAAAGATACTCGCACGCCAAAAACGTGAAGAAGAACAGCACCAGGCATATAATCTCCCGAATGCCCCGACGCAAATATGCGGTTGTGTCTCCCATGCCCCTCATGGTTAACCCCCAGCCGCTCAATTGTCTGGAAATCTATTTTAATAAAGAACCAGTCTCAATATCGAAGCCAGGCTTGAAATGCTGCAAATTTGACCCCAGCCGTTCACGTCACACCGCGGTTTTGAGCCTCATGGACCAGAAGGGGCACGCGCGGCCTCTAGCTCGGCAAGGAGTGTCTCCAACTGCCACTCATTTAAGTACGTCCCCAATGAGTGCCCAATGACTACCCGCGGCAAGGAGTGTCCCTATGTGTCGGATGAAAAATGGGCCATGTGTCCCAGTTGTGGAGACTCCTTGAGCCGTCTGGGTATCGCGAAGGATCGCGCACTCCCCCATCATCAAAAGTGACACACGCTACCAGTTGGTGGGAGGTAACCATGGGCTTCTTTGACAAGATGTTCGAGAAGAAAGAGTGCGCGATTTGCGGTACCGAGCTGGGACTTCTAGGTAAGACAAAAATCAATGAAGGCTACCTGTGCAAAGAGTGCGCCGGCAAGCTCTCCCCCTACTTTCACGGCTATCGCTCCAGCACCGCGGACGACATCCGCGAGCAACTCGCCTACCGCGAGGCCAACGCCGAGCGCCTGGCCTCGTTCAACCCCACGCGCACGCTTTCTGCCGGGCGCACCAATATTATGCTCGATGAGGACGCGGGCCTGTTGATCATCACTTCGCAGAGCCGCTGGCGCGACGCCAATCCCGACATCATCGAGTTCTCGCAGGTACTCGGCTGCGATATGGATATCGACGAGCATCGCACCGAGATCTATCGCGAGACCAAGGACGGCGAGCGCGAGAGCTACAATCCGCCGCGCTATGACCTGGATTACGACTTTAACCTGACCATTCACGTCAACACGCCGTACTTTACCGAGATCAACCTGCGCGTGAACGACTCCACCATCGATCAGCGCGGCTCCATCGAATACCGCGAGGCCAAGCGCCAGGCAACCGAGGTCCGCGACGCGCTGGTGCAGCTGCGCCAGGAGACGCGCGATAGCGTCGTGGCCGCCAAGGCCCCCAAGACCGCGGTCACCTGCCCCTTCTGCGGAGCCACCACCATTCCCGATGCCAGCGGGCGCTGCGAATACTGCGGCGGCGCCATCGGCGCATAGCCTCCGGCAGCGAAAGGACCGATCATGGCCTTCGAGAGCGTCAACTATCAATGCCCCGCGTGTGGCGGCCCCCTTCACTTTGCCAGTGCCGAGCAAAAGCTCGTCTGCGACTACTGTGACTCGCGCTTTGAAGTCGAAGAAGTCGAGGCCCTCTATCGCGAGCGCCAGGACAAGGCCGACGCCAAAGCCGATGCGGCAGCCGCAACGCCCAAGCCCGTCGCCGACGACGCGGTGCAGGAGCTCGCCCAAAACGCCGGCTACATCTGCTCGTCGTGCGGCGCCGAGCTCGTGTCCGACGGCACCGTCGCCGTCACCACCTGCCCGTACTGCGGCAACTCCGCCGTGGCGCCCGGCCAGCTCTCGGGCGACTTCTCGCCCGACCTAGTAATTCCGTTTAAGCTCGGGCGCGATGACGTCACGGCCGCACTCAAGGAACACTACAAGGGCAAGATCTTGCTGCCCAAGAGCTTTGTCACCGGCAACCACATCGACGAGGTCCAAGGTGTCTACGTGCCGTTTTGGCTCTACGGCGCCCGCGTTGACGGCGAAGTGTACTTTGACGCGACCAACGAGACCGTGACCGAGGAATCCGACCGCACCGTCACGACCACCGACCACTACGATGCCTATCGCAAGGGCAATATCTCGTTTAAGCGCGTGCCCGTCGACGGATCGTCCAAGATGCCCGACGGCCACATGGATGCCATCGAGCCGTTTGACTACGACGCGCTGCGCCCGTTCTCGGTCGCATATATGCCCGGCTACATCGCCAACCGTTACGACGAGGACTGCGAGACCTGCAAGGCGCGCGCCGAACGCCGTATGGAAGAAAGCACAATCTCGGCCCTGCGCGAGACCGTCGTCGACGAATACGACGATGCCACGGTCGAAAGCAAGCAGCTCGACTACACCTGGGAAGACAGCGACTACGCCCTGTTCCCCGTCTGGATGCTCTCCACCTCGTGGAACGGCAAGAGCTACCTGTTTGCCATGAACGGCCAGACCGGCCGCTTGGTCGGCGAGCTCCCCTGCTCCAAGCCCAAGCTCGCCATCGCCTCGGTGCTGTTCTTTGTGATCGGATTTGTCCTCTCCCAGATCCTCTTCATGGGTGAGAACGCCTTCGATCCGGATTACCTCACCTTTGATATCGAGGGCATCCTCATCAACATCGTCGCGCCGCTGATCATCGTGGTCATCGCAGACGTGCTGCTGGTGGGCCAGCTCAAGACGGCCAACGAGGCCACCCACGCCGATTGCTACTGTGGCGAGCTCGACCTGACCGAGAAGCACGACACCTTCAGCCACACCGAGACCACCGTTGTCATGAAGGACGACAAGGACGATTAACCATCCTGACCAATACCACCCGGCCTTTGACGAGAAAGGAAGATCACCATGGGACTCTTGAAAGCTGGATTGGGTGCTGCCGGCGGCGTCATGGCCGACCAGTGGAAGGAATTTATCTACTGCGAATCGATGCCCGCTGACGTCTTGGCCTGCAAGGGCAGCAAGCGCACCGGCGGCCGCAGCTCCAACACGCGCGGCGAGGACAACGTCATCTCCAACGGCTCGGTCATCGCCGTCAACGACGGCCAGGGCATGCTCGTGGTGCAAAACGGCAAGATCATCGAAGTCGCGCTGGAGCCCGGTGAGTTAGTCTTTGACACCGGCAGCGAGCCGAGCGTCTTTAGCGGCAACCTGGGCGATTCCATCAAGGAGACCTTCGCCAATATCGGCAGCCGCTTTACCTTTGGCGGCGACGCGGGCAAGGACCAGCGTGTCTACTTCATCAACACCAAGGAGATCATCGGCAACAAGTACGGCACCGCCTCGCCCGTGCCCTTCCGCGTGGTCGATAACAACATTGGCCTGGACGTCGACATCTCCGTGCGCTGCAACGGCGAGTATTCGTACCGCATCACCAACCCGCTGCTGTTCTACACCAACGTATGCGGCAACGTGACCGATAGCTACACGCGCGACAAGATCGACAGCCAGCTTAAGTCCGAGCTGCTCACCGCCCTGCAGCCCGCCTTTGCCAAAATCTCGGAGATGGGCATCCGCTACAGCGCCATCCCCGGCCACACCACCGAGCTCGCCCGCGCGCTCAACGAGGTCCTCTCTGCCGACTGGCGTGACCTGCGCGGCGTTGAGATCGTAAGCTTTGGCGTCAACTCCATCGCCGCCTCGCAAGAAGACGAGCAGATGATCAAGGACCTGCAGAAAGCCGCGGTCATGCGCGATCCCACCATGGCGGCAGCCAACATCGCCAGCGCCCAGAGCGATGCGATGCGCGCGGCAGCCGCCAACCCCAACGGCGCGATGGCAGGCTTTATGGGCATGGGCATGGCAGGTGGCATGGGCGGCATGAACGCCAGCCAGCTGTTCGCCGCCGGCCAGGCACAGCAGCAGGCCGCCCCGCAGCCGGCTCCGGCTCCCGCCCCCGCACCGGCTCCCGCCGCCGCACCTGCGGCCGGCACGTGGACTTGCAGCTGCGGCGCCACCAACACCGGCAAGTTCTGCTCCGAGTGCGGCAGCCCCGCACCCGCCCCGGCACCGGCAAAGTGGTTCTGCCCCAACTGCGGCAGCGAAAACGGCGGCAAGTTCTGCAGCAACTGCGGAACGCCCCGGCCCTAGCCCCTCTATCTGGTAATTGGCGGGGGATCCGCCACCCCCGCATTTGCTTCTATGGGTTTCGTTCGATGAAGGAGGACACCATGAAGACAACGTTCAAAAAGCCCGTACTCGCATTTCTGACATGCGTCCTGGCGCTCGCCTTTGCCCTGACGGGCTGCAGCGGCGGCGGCAAGGACCCCAAGGCCAACTTCGTCGGCAGCTGGCAGTACTCGGGTGGAACCTTGGATGGCGAAGAGCTCACCGATGAGTACATGGATATGCTCAAGGAGTGGGGCCTCAACTGCGTCCTGATCCTCGACGAGGACGGCACAGGCGTCCTCGATATGTTCCTTGAGGTCGCCGACCTGAAATGGGAAGCCAAGGACGCCACCACCGTAACGATCACCGCCGAAGATGAGTCGCACGACCTGAAGCTCAAGGACGACAAGCTCGTCCTTGAGGTGGAAGGCGACAAGCTTATCTTCACCAAGTCCGACAAGGATCTGTCCGGCACGGTGAAGAAGGATCGCGAGGCGGCCGAGAAGGAAGAAGAGGTCGATGAGGCCGTCGAAGACGACGACGTCCAGAGTGTCGAAATCTCCCCCGCCGTCACCGTCGCCGATGACGATCTGTGCACCATCACCATCACCGAGAAATTCAAGGACGACTGGGGCGACATCGGCTTTGTCGTCAACATCACCAACAAGAGCGACAAGGACCTGACCTTCTACGCTCCTTCCGGCAAGACCAACGTCAACGGCACTATGAAGGAACCCTGGTTCTCGGCTAACCTGATGCCCGGCACCAGCGCCACCGAGGAATTCACGTTCTCGAGCGGCGAGCTTGACAGCCTTGACGACCTGGTCAATACGACCATCGGCATCGACGCCTACCTGACCGATTCCTACGAGGACGTCGCCTCTTACAGCGCAACCATCGCGTAACGGCAGACACCGATAGCCGCGGATTGGCGGACACATCCGCGCACTTGCCAGGCGGGGCCGCAGGAAATGATCCCGCGGCCCCGTCGTTTTTATGCCGATGCGTAACGAGCGCTAGCGCTCCATGTTGGGAACGATGCTGCCCTCCGTTACTGCGCGCACGGCCAAGCGCATGATGTTGTCGTAGCCGGTCTTGCTCAGGATCTCCGAGATGCGACGCTTGATGGTGCCCTCACTCATAAACAGCTCGGCCGCGATCTCGCGACGGCTCTTGCCCTCGCAGGCAAGGCGCAAAATCGATAGCTCAACATCGTCGAGTGCCGCCGTACCCGAAAAAATACTCTCGGGCGGCTTGGGAAACGTGCAATAGCCCGCCAGCGTGGAGCGCATCACGGCGAATAGCTCGTCGATACCGACGTTCTTGTACACAAAGCTATCGACGCCCGCCTCGCGGGCCTGATCGACAAAGGTGATCTCGGGCATGCCGGTCATGATAATGACGCGGCACTCGGGCAGTTGTTCTTTAATGCGCGCCGCCGCCACGATGCCGTTGGAATCATGCTCGGTGCATACGTCCATCAGTATCATGTCCGGGCGCTCCTTGAGCGCGACACCCAAGGCCTCGGAAGCATCGGCAATGGCGGAAACAACGGTCATATCGGGCTGGTCGCCAACGGAACGCGCCAGGCTCTCGCGCAGGATGGCCTGGTCTTCGACTATAAGGACGCGGATCATGAGCTTCTCCTTTGAGCTGTGGCGCTGGCGTTGAGCGGGATGGACACCGCAAGCGTAAAGGGCGGGGCGGCATGGATTTCCAGGCAGCCGCCCAGATCTTGCGCGACATGCCTCATACCTGGGATACCCGTTCCCTCGCGATACGATACGGGTGCAGGCGCGCCGTCGTTAGAAACGGTCATCCGCGCAACAGCGCTGTCTTCCGACGTCTCCCGCCACAGGCGCACATGGACCCGATGGGCCTGTGCATGCTTGGTGGCATTGGTCGAGGCTTCGCGGATAATCTGCAGAAAGGCTGCAGCGACACGCACGTCCTCAGGCAGCGCACCCTCTACATCGATCTGCACACTCACCAGGCCAAAAGCATGGACGATGTCACCCAGCTGCTCTGCAGGCTCGCTGGCACCGCCACTGCGCAAATCGGCGGCGATTGAGCGCAGCAACGGGTCAATCTGCTCGAGCGACTCATCGTCCAGACGCCCCTCCTCCAAATAGCGATGAAGAATGGACAGGCGCTGCCCGATCACATCGTGAACGCGGGCGCGCATACGTAGGTAGGCCGCATTGTCGGCAACCTTTTTAACTTCTTCGATCTGGGACTGGAGCTCTTGGCCCGCAAGCTCAAGTAGGTGGTTTGCTTGCGCCAAGCGGTCGTAGGCGTGTGCGTATTCCGTCACGTCCAGTCCGATAATGCGCTCAAAGAGGCGGCCCGAAACCATAACCTCGTCGTGCACAAATAGGCGAATCTCGGCGGGAGAAATCTCGATCACCGCGCGAGCATCACCAAAACGATCCAAGTTAATCCGCACACGGTTCCTACTGCTTTCGGGCATTTGCATGCTGAGTTTGCGCAGGTCGTTCCATGTGCCGCTCATGTCACCTAGATCGGTGGGCATATGAAGTTCCACTAGGTTTTTGCGCATGCAGCGGTTCATGAGCAGCGGACGGCCCCTCGGGTCCAGATACAGGATGCCCACGGGAATCACGTTGATGGTCTCGATCGTCGAGAACGCGGTGATATCCTCCTGGCGGTTACGGACGTCCATCAAGAGCGCCGCGATGGAACGAAACAGGAAAAACGCTCCCTCTGCGATAAGGACAACGGTCCACGCCGAGCCCATGGCAAAAACCACCGGCGGCGTCACGGCGACAACGAGCAACAGTTCGGCCAGCATGACGAGGCGACGATAGTGCACCATAAGCACCACGCCGTAGGCAAAGATTGCGGCATTGAGCCACAGCGCTCCGCCCATTGCCCTGGCGCAAACGTCAAGCGGCGCCACCAGATACGAGCCAGACGACGCGAATAAGATGAGCGCCGAAATCATCAGGTGAAGCACAAGGCTCGCCTCGTAGGCGCAAATCACCTTACGGTTATAGGACGAACGGCGCGATGCGATGAGCGGGACGTGGATCGTCTGCAGACACGCAGCCAGGGCAAAGACAACATCGAGCGCAACGATTTGGGGAAGGATGAGCGAAATCTGCATCGTCACTCACCCGCCCTCGGCATCAAGACGATCATGCGCAGCTGGCCGGGCTCGCCCTCAAGGCGGTATGCCACGTTGCGCCCTTGCAGAGCGCTTTCGAGCTCTTGCGCAGCGGGCGTCTGCGAAAGATCTGCATCATCGTTGGAAAAAAGCGTGGCGCGCAGCTCGACACTGCATCGGTCATGGTCGCCCAAGTGATACATAAGCGCCGGATGGTCGGTGGTGTAGGCAAAAAACGCAAAGTCATACACGCAGTCGTACAGGGCGCTTACCGTACTGGCGTGCAACGGGAGCCGTATGGCGATAATCGAGGCGCAATCGATATCGATGGTGCGCAGGTCGCTTGCGAGCTCGTTGGCGATGAGCTGAATGCGGTCGCGATCAAAACCGCTCTCCCCGTGCTGCGCCAACGTGAGCGATCCCTTGCGCTTGCAATAGGCGACAAGCATCTTGGCGCGCTGCAGCATGCGGTAGCGCTCGTGCGAAGACGCTTCGTCGGTCAACGGCGGCAGCGAGCTCAGCAGGTCGTACATCCCTTTGAGCGCGCGGGCAAGCGCCTGGTCCACGTCTTGGACCAGCAAGGTCTCGGCCTCTTGATCTGCCAGGTGCGTCTTAAGGTCGTAGTCGGCGGCGAGCAGCTCGTTTTGACGCTGCAGCTCCATGCGACGATGTGCCAGTTCACGGTTAAGCTCGTTGAGCTCCGACACGTCTTGGGCAAGCAGGGCCGATCCGCCCAGCAGTGGAAAGGCACGGTACATCACATCGGGATCGGACGCCACGGCAAAGGCATGGGCGCGGCCGTGCTCCTGGGTCCGCAACTCCTCGCGCACGCCTACCGGCACTGGCTTTGACACCGGCGTGGCATAGACCTCCTGCAGGTCGCGCGTTAGAACTTTGAGGTCAAGCGGCAAGGTGTCGAAGATGCCGGCGATGTCGTGATACGACGGAATGACACCGCAATCGAGACAGATTTCCATCGCCACCACGCACAAGACGCAATAGATGAGCGAGAAGTTGAGCCTCCATGCCCAGGGCACGCGCAACGCATAGGAGATGGCAAAGAATGCGCCGCCCAGCAGTACGAGCGCCGCCGTACCCGAGAAACGCTGGATGCGAAAGGACGAGGACCGACCAACCAGGATAAAAAAGGCCACGAAGTTAAAGGCCGTCCACACTAAGACGGCGAAATAACCCCAGCCGTACGTGTAGTCGTTGCTCCAGGTGTCGCTTGTACGGTCAAAGCGGAAGACCTGCTGGTGAAAATCGTTGGTGAGCACAAATCCGATAAGCAGGATGGCCACAATCCACAGCGCAGCGCAGCAGCGGCGACCCAGGCGGTGTTGCTCCAGGCCCGCAAGGCGCAGACCACACAACTGGTAGAGCAGCGGAATGAGCGTCATGGGCACGTAGTACAGGTACCACAGCACGGTGGCATAGAACGGCGTGAACGACTTGTACTTGAGAATGACCTCGATCATCCACAGGGCGCAGATGGTGGCGATGGCAACAAGACGGCGGCGCAACACATAGTCCAAACAGCGCAGATAGACCGATACGCCCCAGATCGAAAATACAATTGCGGCGACAAGCAACGGCAGAGAGCTCGAATGGACGAGCGCATCCACGACCTCTTCGGACGCCTCGCTATAGGCGGGCACGGTGTTAGAAAGTTTGGGGTCGAAGGCGAACAGCGCCGGCAAGACTGCCAAAAGCATGAGGAACAGCGCGGTGATGGCGCCGGCGATAGCAAAGACGCGGTGACGGTACACCTGATGTGTTATGCCAACAAGGAATCGCGGCATGGCGAAGAGCCTGCCGCCCCTGGGATCCGCCACGGGTGCGGATCGGGCGGCCGCGTGGCCGATATGTCGCTCGCGGGTACCCATAGTGCTTTTAGCGTACCGACAGGTGGGCCCAAAAAGCGGGCCACATGTCCCAAAATCCGCAGACGGCAAGGCGCCCGGCAGCCTCCCCCGTCCGGCACTTCCCGATATCCGCCCGCCCCAAACCACCGCAAAGGGGACAGGCACCTTTGTGGTGGTTTGGGGCGATGCGCTAGTCCACGGCGATGTCGAGGTTCTTGCCGATGAGGCCTACGTAGCCGCCCTCGGCAGCTTTGGGGCTGTCGGCGTGGCAGAGGACCCACTTGTCGGCCTTCCAGTAGCAGTAGCTGTCACCGGCGGCAGGCATGTCGGCTGCAGCCTCGGGGCGCGGGCCATTGGTGCCCGCCGGCAGCGCCACCATCACCTGGAAGCCGCCGTCGTCGACCATGCAGGGCGTGTAGTGGAGCGTGGTGTTGAAGACCTCAACGACCTTGCCCGCCGGCACGTGGAACGCCTTGACGCACGCGGTGTCGAGCTTGCCGTCCTCGATCTCCCAGCGATGCGCCACGAGCAGGATAAAGTCGCGCGCACCCAGGTTGAACTCGCTGGCACGGTGATACTCCAGGCAGTTGAGTCGTGTATTGTGGCCGTTGCACCAGCCGAGCTGGAAGGGACGGCCGCCAAACATAAGAAAGCCCAATTTATCGGCACCCTTGACACCCTCGAGCTCCGGCGCACTTGCTACGTACTTGCTGCCCTCGGGAATGGGCGTGGCAGAAAGCGCCTCGAGCACGGGCGACGTGAGCTCGGACGGAACGTTATCCCAAACGTTGCCATAGGACTTGAACTCGGGATCAGAGACAGAGTAGATATGCATGTTCGCTCCTGTTCGTTTGTGTGACAGTATGAACATTCTAGAACAATCTCGTCCTGTTTTGAGCACTCGGTATGAAAAAGCACCCCCGCAAGAGCGGGAGCGCTTCTAGTACAAACACTATTCCTGCGAGGGGCCTTACGCCTGCTGATAGTGCAGGTGCTTCTCGTCGATATCGGCCAGGTCGCGGTCGAGATAGCGGCGCGCGAGCCAGTTTGCCATGGGGAGGTTCTGGTCCAGGTAGTTACCGCACTCCTCGGGAGCGGCACCGGGGACATCGCCCTCAAAGCCGGCGACAAACTCGAACAGCTCACGCACGAGCGGCAGGATCTCCTCGCTCGTCACCTCGCCAAACACGACGAGGTAAAAGCCCGTGCGGCAGCCCATGGGGCCAAAGTAGACAATGCGGCTCGACCACTCGGCATGATTGCGAAGGAACGTCGCGCCCAGGTGCTCGATGGTGTGGCACTCGGCCGTGTTCATGACCGGCTCCTTGTTGGGCGTGGTCAGGCGCAGGTCAAAGGTGGTGACGGCGGCGCCGGTCGCCGGATCGCGGTCGATGCGGCTCACATACACGCCGGGCTCAAGCAGCAGATGGTCAACGGAAAAGCTCGCGATGCGCTCCATAGCAGATCCTCTCGGTAGTCAATTTGAGACGGGGCTCTTTTAGCTGGTTCGAATGGTCGCACCAATCATACCAGTCAAAAAAGCCCCGTCCCAAATTGACTACTTGGGACGAGGACCAATGATTTTTTAATCCCCGTCCCAGAAAAATCATTCTAGGTAATCTAGAAGGACTTTTCCGCTCTGGGGTCTGGCGCCGTTCCGACTAGATCTCGCGCACGCTTTGGCGCTCGACAAAATAGGTCGATACGGCCGTCTTGCAGGTATAGCTCTTGGGATTGCGGATGTTGCCCACCAGGCGGCGCACCGCGATCTCGCCCACCTCGTGCTTGGGAACGTGCACCGTGGTGAGCGGCGGGTTGGAAAAGGCGCCCAACGACAGGTCGTCAAAGCCGATGATCGAGACATCCTCGGGCACGCGAATACCGTGCTCGTTGAGCGCGCGCATGGCACCCACGGCGAGCACGTCGTTTTCGGCAAAGAAAGCCGTCGGCAGGTCGTCGTGCGAGACGCTGTCGAGCCACGCGCCCATATCGCGATAAGCGCCCTCGAGCGTGGTGCCCAGCGTGACACGCCATGCCGGATTGGCCTCGAGGCCCGCATCCTCAAGCGCTTGGCGATAGCCGCGCTCGCGGTCCTTAAAGTTGCGGATGCGAAGGTCGCCCGCCAGATAGCCGATTTGCTTGTGACCTTTCTCGATAAGGTAGTCCACGGCGCGCAGTACCGAATCGGTGTTGGCAATGACCACGGCATCAAAGTATTGGCGATCGCTCCAGCCGTCGAGCACGATCAGGTGGGCGGCGGCGTTGGCGAACAGGGCGTAGTCCTCCTCGCCCAGCTCGGTACCCATCAGCACGATAGCGGCGGACGGATCGGCGATCAGGCCCTCGACCTGCGGGCGCACAGCGTCAAGATCGCTAAAGTCGAGCGTGACAAAGCTCGTGCTCATGCCGTGGCGACGCGCCTGGCGCTCCACGCCCTCGATGACCGCGGGATGGAAGGTGCTCTCGTCCAGGATGGCGGCCGTCTTGCGCGCAAGCACAAACTGGATGCTCTCGAGCTGCGTCGACTGCTGGTAGCCGAGCGACTGCGCACACTCCAGGATGACCTTGGCGGTCTCCTCGCTCACGCTGCGCTTGCGGTTGAGCGCGTTGGACACGGTTGCGGGCGAAAAGCCGGTAATGCGGCTGATCTCGCGGACGCTTGCTTTAGCCATCATTCCCCCTAGCATCGGTCGCGGCCGAGCATCGTGGCTTGACCGCCCCGTGGCTCGGCAACTAAACGACCGCAAATTCAATCTAAACAGAAGAGTAAATGTTTATTAGCTAGTTTAGCCTGTTGTCAAGCAAAGTGGCGCGACTATTCCCCCAACGGGCGCATTTGTCCATCTTAACGTTATTACGCAAGGTCTTCGCCATTGCTTGCTATTACGCGTCGGTACCATTCGAAGCTTTTCTTTTTACGTCTCTCAAACGAGCCCGCACCGCTATCGTCTCGATCGACATAGATAAACCCGTAGCGCTTACGCATCTGTCCTGTGGCGACCGAAACCAAATCGATCGGGCCCCAACAGGTATATCCCATGAGTTCCACCCCGTCGAGCTCGACGGTCTCCCTCATCGCCTCGATGTGGGCCCGCAGGTATTCAACTCGATAGTCGTCTTCTATTTCACCCGAATCTTCCGGCACATCAGGAGCACCCAAACCGTTTTCGACGATGAACAGCGGCTTTTGATAGCGATCCCAGATTTCATTCATGGTGACGCGCAGCCCTTTGGGGTCGATAAACCTCCCCCAAGGCTCCTGTTTTAGATACGGATTAGGCGCCGAGCGAAGAAGGTTCGAATCGAACTGACCTTCCGCATGCGCTTTTGCGACGCGCGTCGAGTAATACGAAAACGAGACGAAATCGACCAGGTTTGCAGCCAGTACTTCGCGGTCATCATCCCGATAGGGCACCTCAAAACCATGGCGGGCGTATTCCTTGAGAACATAGCTCGGGTACGCACCGCGCACCTGGACGTCGGTAAACATGTAATGGCTGCGATTCTCAGCCTGCGCAGCCAGCACATCGTCCGGATCACATGTAGCCGGATAGAAGACACCTGCGTTGAGCATGCAACCGATCTTCGCCCCGGGGCACAGTTCATGACACGCCCCGACCGCACGGGCACTCGCAACCAATACATGGTGCACGGCCGTGTGAACCGTTGCATAGCGATTCTCCCCTTGCTCGAAGATGATCCCCGCCGCCATAAAGCACGCCTGCGTCATGATGTTGATCTCGTTAAAGGTCAGCCAATAATTGACCAATCCCCGATAGCGCTCGAACACGGTACGCGAATATCGATCGAACAGGTCGACCAACCTGCGATCGCGCCATCCGCCATACGCATCGACGAGATGCATGGGGACATCATAGTGGTTGAGCGTCACCAAAGGCTCAATGCCATGCGCGCGGCACGTCCTAAAAACATCCTCGTAAAAGGCAAGGCCTTCTTCATTGGGCTCGGCTTCGTCTCCTTTGGGAAAAATGCGGCTCCAGGCGATCGATAAGCGCAGGCATTTAAAACCCATCTGGGCAAACAGTTCAATATCCTGCTTGTACCTATGGTAAAAATCAATGCCTTTGCGAGCGGGATAGAAGCTGTCGGGTGCCAACGCACGCGGATCAAGGTCTCCCCGCATGACGTCCATGCGTTGATCGCCAAACGGCAGCATGTCGGAATTGGCTAAACCGCGACCGCCTTCGTTCCATCCTCCCTCGCACTGGTTTGCAGCCAGAGCCCCGCCCCATAAAAAATCTTCTCTAAACATTATGGTGTCGTCCTTTCTATCAAATTCCCGGCCCACGCTGTCGAACGCAACGGACTCGGCAAGTGCCGTGCAACAGCACAGTACCGTTGCGCGGCCAAGGGGTCGGACCGCGCAACGGCTGGGGAGCATATTTGTGCAGTAGCCTCTTATGCCTCGACGGATTCAACAGCCTCAGAATCGCCGCTCTTGGACTTCAACGGCATCTTCTCCTGTCCTTCAAATCCAAAAACCATCGCCAACGCAAACGTCACGGCACCGCCAGCAAGACACCCGATGGTGCCGGGGATGATATCCTGAGCAAACATGAGCACGTTCATCCATGGGAAACCAACGCCAGTGAAGATATAGACGTTGGCATGAAGAAGGCTTACCAGCAGACCACCGACAGCACCACCAATCATGTTCCAGGCAAGAGCTTTCTTGTCGCGAAACAGGATGCCGTAGATGATGGGCTCACTCACGCGACCGAAGGCATAGGTGATGAACAAGTTCCAGCCCGTGGCTCGATTCTCCTTGTCCTTAGCGCGCAGGCCATAGGCGAGCGCGATGGCAAGCGTGGTGTAGGCTACAACCGCGGCGCCGGGGTATAAGATGGCGTCGTAACCGTTCTGGAGCGCGGCGGGCAATATGGCGGTATAGATCGGCACGTGCATGCCGGTGGCGATGATCAGATTCCAGAATGCGCCGATAACCGCGGTCGCAGCGGGACCGGCAACAGAGGCGAGCCAAATGATGAAATCGGCCACAAGGCCCATGACAAATTGGACGGCAGGGCCGCAGAGGCACAGCGCGACCGGCAACATCACGAGCACCGTACCCACGGGTACGATCAGAACGCGCAACATATCAGGCGAGATCTTCTTAAAGAAGCGCTCAACATAGGACTGGGCCCAGGTGATCAAGATGACCGGAAGAACAGCCTGGGTGTAGTTGACGAGCTGCATGGGGATGCCGAAGACGCTGAAAGGCTTTCCGTCCTCAACAATAGCGAGCATGTCGGGATAAATCATCACAACAGCGATGAGCAGTGCCAGCACAGGACTCGTTTTGAACTTCTTAGCCGAGCTATAGGCGGCAAACACCGGGAAGTAGTAATACGCCGCATCGCCCACCAGGGAAAGGATCCGATACAGGTCGCTCGTTTCGGACATAAAACCGGCGCCTTCGGGCCCAAACAGAATAACGAGCATCTTGAAGATACCGGCGACACAAAAGATCGGAAGAATCGGGGTGATAGCGCCGCTCACGGCATCGAGCAGCTGATTGAAGAGGTGCTTGGGCGCCAAGCGCTCCTTCCAGCTAAGCTGAGGGCCATCGAGTTCCTCGTCAATCGATACCGTGACCTCGAATCCGCCCTGCTTACAAACCTCGTCGTAGACCTTGTCGACCGTGGGCCCGATCACCAGCTGCACCTGCCCTCCGGCGTGCACGACGCTGATGATAGACGAGATGTCCTCAAGCTTCTCATCATTCGAGAGGCTTTCATCCTTGAGGCTGAAGCGCAGGCGCGTCATGCAATGCGTAACCGAAGCCACGTTTTCCGCCCCGCCCACAGTGGAGAGAATCTGCTCTGCCACCTTTTTGTAATTTGCCATCATTGGCTCCTTTGCACAATCTTGGCTTACTGTTCGAATCGGCAAAGGTCATGCCCCGAATGGCTACGGGTTACAATCCTTTTTTGGAGATGATCCGGTTGAGATGGATCATCAGATAGAGTTCCTCCTCCTCGGAGAGCGTGGCGTCCCACGTTTCACGACAATAGGAACCGATATGCTTCACGCACTCTGCCAACTGCGGAAACTCCTCACGAAAGTTCTTGTACATCTGCATGTTGGCGCTGTTCAGCGACTCGCCGGCTTGAATGCGCTTGAACAGGTACCGCAGATGCGTGGCGAAGCGGGTGAAATCAAAGGAATCGCGGTCGACAATAATGCGGAAATCGCTTTCGAGAATCTCGATAACGTCCTCGAGCATATCGTCGAACTGCTTTGTGGGCTCGGCCGTGGCTTTGACGGCTTCAACAACCCGTGCGTTCACGAGATTCATCGCAATACTGGCAATCTCATCCTTGGGAAGCCGCTCTCCGAGCTCCTTCTCGAGTCGCATGACGATAAACTGGGCAGCCTTGTATTCCTTCGGATACGTCTCCCGCACTTCATAGGCAAGAGGCATCGCGATGCGGACCCCCTTTTGGGCTCGCGCAACGGCAAACGACAGGTGATCAGCCATGAACAGCGTCGCATTGGTTGAGAGGTCGTAGGGCAGTTCGTTGGCAACGATGTCCATAACTTTCGCCGCAAACATCACGATATCCGAGGGAAGATCCCTCATGACATCTTGTCCTTTAGGATCAATGTCGTAAAACGTATGCTCGATTTTAGAAAGAGGGAGCTCTCGAGGAAAATCTCCGCCGAAACCGACGCCCCTGCCCATGGCGATGACATCTCGCCCCTGTCCGTCACGGCAAAGAACCGCGTTGTTGTTAAGCTTTTTAATTGCAAGCATGGTGAACCTCCTTTCAAGAACACTCACAGAAAAAGGCATGATAGCCAATAGCAGTGCTATTGCGGTCATGCCTTACGTAACAATCCGTGTTGTATTGCTCTTGGGCATGCCTCCACACAGGAGTAACAATCCAAGATGCAAAATGCATTATAGCGCTCTCCCCGCCCCGGGGACCATCGGGCTGGCGAACGGTAGATGTCGGCCCGCCAGCGGCCACATCGAGCAGATGGGCGTGCTTCGATCCCGAGCCTAGCCTAGGATGCGGGCCATGCGCGCCTTGAACTCGGACAGGAAGCGCGGGGCATCCACGGTCAGTGCCACAAGCGCGCTCTTGTCTGGATCGGATAGGCGGCGCTCGTCGCAAATGGTGCGGCCGCGATACTCGCCGAGCAGGTCGACGCGCAGGTTACAGCCGAGCGCACCCACGAGCGTGGGGTCGATCGCCACAGCGACGGCAAGCGGATCGTGCAGCGCGCAGCCACCCAGGTAGGGGGCGTTCATCTCGTACGAGCCAATGTAGTGCTCCACCATGCTCGCAAACGCGCAACCGGTCATGGTGCCCGAACCCGTCCAGCCGGCAATGTCGCGACGCGTGAGCACCACGCGATGCGTCACATCCAGACCCACCATAGTGAGCTTGCGGCCCGAACGTAGCACGGCATCGGCCGCCTCGGGATCGCTTGCCATGTTGGCCTCGGCGCCCGCACTCACGTTTCCGGGCACGGTCAGGGCGCCGCCCATCACGACCACGCGACCGATAGACATCATCGCCGCCGCATCGCGCTCCAAGGCAAGTGCCAGGTTGGAGAGCGGACCGGTCGCCACGTAGATCAGATCGGGGCCATAGGTGCGCGCGGCATCGATCAGATAATCGACCGCCGCGTTGCCATCAGCCGACGTCGCCCCCACCGGCTCGTACGGCGACGCGGGCACGCTCGCCCCGCCAATGCCGTTCTTGCCGTGGATGAGCGTGGTGGACGCCGGCGGTGTATAGGGCTCAGTCGCCTTAATGGGACGATCGGCGCCCAGGTACACCGGAATCTCGGGGCGACCCAGCAGATCGAGCACTGCCAGGCAGTTGTGCGCCGATTGCTCGACGCGCACGTTGCCAAAGCACGTGGTGATGCCCACGAGCTCCACCTCGGGGCTCGCGATGGCATAGGCAAGCGCCATCGCATCGTCCACGCCCATATCCAGATCAAGGATCAGCTTCTTGATTGCCATTGTTCTACTCCGCTTCTCCGTCTTGTACTAAATCGTCTAAATCAAACACGTGCTCAACTTCGGCGCGCGTGGGAATCGACTGTTGCGCGCCCAAGCGCGACACCGTCACCGCCGAGGCGCGTGCACCCGCCGCCATGCACTCAAAGAGCGGCAAGCCCTCCAGACGAGCCGCCGCCAACGCGCCGATAAACGTATCGCCGGCGGCCGTGGTATCGACTACCGTGCTCGAAAGTGCCGGCAGACGCAGCGGCTCGCCGTCATCGCCGAGCGCAACCGAGCCGGCGCCGCCCAGCGTGATGACCGCAGCTCCGGCACCCTTGGCGAGCAGGGCATTGAGCGCCGCGGCGCAGCTCTCATCGTCCTTGGGCAGGATACCCGTCAGAACCTGGCACTCGGTCTCGTTGGGACAGACCAAGTCGACCGCAGGCCACGCTCCCGCCGGCAGATCGCAGGCGGGAGCCGGGTTAAAGACCGTATAGAACCCCAGCTCATGAGCGCAAACAAGCGCCTCGGCAGTCGCTGCAAGGTCACATTCGCCCTGAGCGATAAAGACGCTGCCGGCAGCCGGGGCAATATCGCTGGCGTCGCCGTCGAACTCATCGGCCACCAGACGTCTCAGCGCGCAGGCAACGTCCTCGCCCGCAAGCGCATGGTTGGCACCCGGTGACAGCACGATGCGGTTGTCGCCCTCGCAGCGAATGATGGTCGCCGTGCCCGTCTCCACGTCGTTGCACCGCGCCACAAAGTCACAGTCCACGCCAGCATCTTGGAGCCCCGCCACGAGCGATGCACCAAACGCATCGCGCCCGACCGCGCCGATCATGTTCGTGCGCGCGCCCATGCGCGCGGCAGCGACGGCCTGGTTGGCGCCTTTGCCGCCAGCGTTGGTGATAAAACCGCTGCCGCCGACGGTCTCGCCCGCGCGCGGCATGCGCTCGCACGCCACCGAAAGGTCCATGTTCATGCTGCCGAACACCGCAACAATGCCGTTGTCTGCCATGGAAACCTCCTCGTCTGCGGGCCTTGCACCCACCGTCGACCGTCGATTGCGCGCCTTCGCACCCCTTATAACTTTAGTTCACTTTGATGTGAACGCGCCCTTGAGGTTGCGCCAGCAGCAAGCATTCACAGGAGCAGGCAGCTACAATGAATATGTGCTGAGTATTCTCGTCATTGGATGATGTTTTATGGAGCAATTCCCACAATCGAGCCCACGCGGACCGCGCCGCGCGCCCGATAACCAGGCGCCGCACGAACGCCCGCGCGCCGACCGCCGCACCGGCGAGTCGCGACGCGGCCCGAGCCCGCATCGAACGCCCACCAACAAGGACGCCCATGCAGCCAAGACCAACACCGGCGCCACACACTCGTCCGCTACCGACAAGCAGGCACCCGCTCGTCCCAAGTCCCGCTACATTCCTGCGCTCGACGGCCTGCGCACGCTTGCCGTCGTCGCGGTGGTGCTCTATCACCTCAACCTCACGTGGGCTCAGGGCGGCCTGCTCGGCGTCACGATCTTCTTTGTGCTTTCGGGCTATCTGATCACGCGCTTGCTGCTCAACGAAGTCGCTAAGACCGGCCGCATCGACCTTAAGAGCTTCTGGATTCGCCGCATCCGTCGCCTGGTCCCCGCCGTGGTAACGGTAGTGTTCGTGACCTGCGCGCTGTGTACCATCTTTAACCACGTGATGCTCACCAAGATGCGCCCCGACATCCTGCCGTCGCTGCTGTTCTTCAACAACTGGTGGCAGATTGCCCAAAACGTCTCGTACTTCAATGCCCTGGGCGACCCCTCACCGCTCACGCACTTTTGGTCGCTTGCCATCGAGGAACAGTTCTACCTAATTTGGCCGCCACTGCTGTTTGCCATGGTATCCATGCATGTGAGCAAGCCCAACACGCGCCGCGTGGTTCTGGGCCTTGCCGCGGTATCTGCCCTCGCCATGATGGTGCTCTATAACCCCGCCGCCGACCCCAGCCGCGTGTACTACGGCACCGACACCCGTGTGTTCTCGCTGCTGCTGGGTGCCTGGATGGCCTTTATCCCCGATCGCGACCTGGCGCCGGTGCGTCTCGCTCGTCGTTTGGGGCTCAATCGCCTGGCCGGCGCCGCCAAGCACGGCAAGAACGCCGAGGGCAAGCCTGGCGAGAAGGCCGACGAATCAGCCGAGACCGCCCCGGCACAACCGAGCGCCCTCGTGCGCTTTTGGTCCTCGCCCGCATCCATCGATGTGCTGGGCGTCGTGGGTCTGGTTGGCCTTGCCGCCATGGTCGCGCTCACCAACGGCTACACCGCCTTCCAGTATCGCGGAGGCACGCTGCTGTGCTCGATCCTCACGCTCATGGTCATCGCGGCCTGCGTGCAGCCCCAGGGAATGGTTGCCCGCGCGCTGTCCGCCGAGCCGCTCGTGTGGATTGGCAAGCGCTCGTACAGCATCTACCTGTGGCACTATCCGCTGCTGTTGCTCATGAACCCGGTCGCCAACATCAACGATACGCCCTGGTGGCAATACATTTTGCAGGTGCTGCTGGTGGTCGCCGTGGCAGAGTGCTGCTATCGCTTTATCGAGACTCCGTTTAGGAAGGGCGCCTTTGGGCGCACCGTCGCCGAATTCCGCGATGGCACCGCCACGCCCGCCAACTGGGTGCGCGCGCACGTCCCTGTCTGCGCAGCCTGTGCTGTCGTGTTGGTCGTTGCACTGGGCGGCCTGATCTTTGTGCCGGAGACCTCCGCACTGAGCGGTGAGGGCGCCGAAGTCCTCAACAAGGAAGCCAAGAACACCGCGCCCGCCGACCAACAGGCGGCCGACGACACCGACAAGGACAACGACGGCTTCCCCGATGGCTCCTACGATCTGCTTATGATCGGCGACTCCGTGTCGCTGCGTGCCGTAGACACCTTTGACGGCGTGTTCCCGCACAGCCACATCGATGCCGAAAAGGGCCGCCAGTTCGATGCGGGGCGCGCGACATTTGAAGGCTATATCCAGCAGAACCTTGCCGGCAAGATCGTGGTCTTTGCCCTGGGCACCAACGGCTTGGTAACCGACGACCAGATCGACGCCATCATGGCCGATGCGGGAGATAAGCGTATGGTGGTGTTTGTGAACACGCGCAGCCCGCAGCCGTGGGTTGGCTCTACCAACCAGGCCATCGCCAACGCCGCTACGCGCTACAAGAACGTGCGCGTTATCGACTGGTACGGATACAGTGCCAACCGCAACGACCTGTTCGATGGCGATGGCACGCACCTATCGACCACTGGCGTGACTGAGTACCTCAACTTGATCCACGATGCCGTCAAGAAGGACCTGCCCGTACACCCCGAGGATCACGTCAACGATCCGCAGCCGGCAGCCGTCAAGTCTGCCACCGACGCACTCGTCAATGCGCTCGCTCTCAAGCCGCACAAGCTGGGCACCGACAAGTAACCTGCAGCGCAAACTTCCCGCATCCGGAGGGGGTGTCTGCCACGGCAGACACCCCCTCCGGCAGTTAGGGACACTCCTGGCGCAGCCAATGAAGACCTCTACGGATGAATTCCAGGCCGCTCCGTCGCTCCAGACATCGTTTCCGCGCCTCGTGCCTGCCCCAAACAATCAAAACAAGCCCTTTTCGCCGCACCCTCAAAGGTCTGTGGGCAAAAAAGGGCAAATATGAGTACTGTTACCATTTTAGTAGCAGGCAAAACCACCCAAAATGACGTCCGAGCGACCCCTACAACCCCCTAAAGCAGCCAACCTGACTGGTTTAAGGCGTATTGGAGCCAATTTTAATGAACATACTAAAGGCTATGTTCATTATCTTTTAGGATGTAAATGCTATTCACTTAGCAACAGTACTCATATTTGGCATTTTTTGTCCATTGCTATATAACTAACACCCTATAGCAGACAAAAAACAGGCCGCAGCCCATCGCTGCGGCCTGTTTGGAGTCCAAAAGAGGCGCTAAGCGCTGTAACCCATCGCCTGCAGAACAAACATGACGACCGTGAGCACCGTAATCACACCGATAGTCGCCCAAGTGAGCACATTCCACACGCGGCCGTTGCGGTTAGCGCCCATAATGTGACGGTCAGCGGCAATAACCACCTGGAACACCAGAACCACGGGCAGTAGCACGCCATTGATGACCTGCGAGGTCATCATAATCTGGAACAGATCGACGCCGGGCATAAGCACCAGCACGGCAGAGATACCGATGATGGCCGTAATGATGCCGCGATAGACCGGGGCCTCGTCCCAGCTGCGGTCGGCACCGCGCTCCCAGCCAAATGCCTCGCAGATAGCGCTCGACGTAACGCCCGGCAGCACGCAGGCAGCCAAGAAGCTCGCCGCGACCAGGCCCGAGGCAAACAGTACCGTGGACCACTGACCCGCAATAGGCTCCAACGCGCGGGCAGCATCGGCGGCATCGCTAATCTGAATACCCGCCGGGAACAACACCGTACCGGTCGTGATGATAATAAAGCCGGCAATGACATCGGCGGCAAGCGAGCCGCTCACGGTATCGATGCGCTGCAGCACGATATCGTCCTCGCCCGCGTTCTTATCGACCACGTTGTTCTGCGCCAAGAAAATCATCCACGGCGCGATGGTGGTACCGATCGTTGCGACCACGAGCGACACGTAGTTGGGATCATTTTGAATGTTAGGCACGACCAGGTCGACCGCGACCTCGCCCCAGTTGGGGCCGGCCATAAACGCGGCGACGACGTAGGTCACGAACACGCAGCTTACCAGCAGCAAAATCTTCTCGATGCGCTGGAAACTGCCCGACATGGTAAGCATCCACACCAGCAGCGCCACGAGCGGCACCGAGATGCTCGCCGGCACGCCAAACAGAGCAAGGCCACTCGCGATACCCGCGAACTCCGAGATGGTCACCGCCGTGTTGGCGATCAACAGCGCCGCCATGGCCAACACGCTCTTGCGCACGCCAAAGCGCTCGCGAATGAGCGACGCCAGGCCCTTACCCGTGACGCATCCGCAGCGCGCCGCGGTCTCCTGCGTCACAATAAGCAGCACGGTCATGACGGGAAGCATCCAGAGCATCTTGTAGCCATAGCTGGCGCCCGCGCTGGAATACGTTGCAATGCCGCCGGCGTCATTGCCCGAAAGCGCCGCCAGCAGACCGGGACCCATAGCGCCAAAGATGGCCGCGATGGTCAACTTTTGCTTGGTGCCCGACTTTTGCTTGGTATTTTGCACGCGACCACCTAACCAATGACCGACATGGTGAGCAGCACCGCAGCGGCGCAGTACGCCACGCACGAGATCATGACGGCAATAACGTTCATGGCGGTGCCCGACGTGTTGAGGTCATGCTCGTCACGCCAGAACAGCACCATCAGGTAAATCACGGCGCTCATGTTGCCAACCAGGCAAATGATGGCAGCGATATTAAAGCACCCGGTAAAGAGTTGCTCCTCAAACATGGGCGCATCGGGGAACGCAGCGGTGCGCACCAGCTGGGCGCACAGATAGGTCACGAGTGACAGAATCAGGCCCATGCCCGTGCTCTGGAAGAAGAACCCCAGATACGGCTTGGGCTCGTCGTCGTGACCGTCATACTCCAGGAAGTAGTTCTTGACGAACGACACCATACGCGAGGCAGCCAGCAACACGAGCGGCATGGCGCACATGGGGAACACCACCAAATGCGCGGAGCCGAGTGCCGTTCCCAACACGGTCGCCATAATGCACGAGGCAATGCCCCACACGACAACCCAGTACTGGCGATGCACAAACCAGCTGAGCACGTTCGTCGAGTCGTCCGACGCGCTATCGCCCGAGCCGACACCGGCGATCTGCAGGTCCTCCTGATGCTCCTCGGCGATAACATCCATGGCGTCGTCGAAGGTCACGATACCCAGGATATGGCGGTTCTCGTCGCAGACAGGGATGGCAACCAGGTCGTACTTGGTCATCTCGTCCGTCACGTCTTCCTGGTCCTCGTCGGGCGACACATAGACCAGGTCGCGATAGGCCAGCTGACCCAGCGTGGCGTCGCGGTCGGCTACGATCAGCGTGCGCAGCGAAAGCACGCCGGTCAGCATGCCGCTCGGATCCTCGGTATAGACGTAGTAGACGCTCTCAAAGTCCTCGTCGAGCTCGCGAATCGCCTCGATGGCGTCACCGACCGTTGCCGTGGCGGGCAGGGAGACAAACTCCGAGGTCATGATGCGGCCGGCGGTATTGTCCTCATACCCCAGCAGGTTACGAATCGCCTTCTCCTCCTTGACGCCCATCAGGCGCAGGAGCTTCTCGGCCTTCTCGTAATCGAGCTCGTCGATCAGGTCGGCTGCATCGTCCGGGTCCATCATGGCCAGCATCGACGATGCGTCCGTGTCGGACAGGCCCTCGAGCATCTCGGTCATAAGCTCGTCGTCATCGAACTCCGAGATGGCCTCGGCGGCCTGGGCAGTATCGAGCTGCGCAAACACCTGCGCACGTAGGCGCGGGTCGAGCTGCTCGATAATGTCGGCGATGTCGGCAGGATGCAGCTCGCCGAGCGTCTTGTGCGACACCGAGAGTTGAATGTTCTTGGTCGAGCGATCGAGCAGGTCCATGTAGGACCAAGCGATGATGTCCTCACTGAGCGGCTTGCCCAGGTGCTTCATAAAGCCTTCGACGATATGCTCGAGCGCGGGGCTGATGGCGCGTAGCAGACCGCGGGCACCGACCTCGGCGCCCAGCAGGCGCAGCTGGTTTTCGCCCGACATGGAAAACTTGATGTCGTTTACGCGCACGACCTTCATGCCCTGCGTGTCGACGATCTGCTTGTTGAGCACGTCGCGGGCGAGCAGGAGTTCGGTCGGCTGCAGGTACGAAAAACGGATTTCGGTGGCCGACGTCTTAAGGTGTACACCCGTCTCGTCGATACGGTCGACCCATTTGCGCCAGCTGATCATAAACGGCGTCTTGCCGGGTCCGCGGAACGCGAGCGACGTCACGTGCGGAAAAACTTCGCCGGTAGCAATACCAAAATCGTTGACCACGCCGAGCTTTTCGCCGTCGACGTCCAAGACCGGCAGTTTGAGCATCTCACTCAGATAATTCAATGGTGCTCCCCATCATAATTCCTCCGGACGCGGCCGCGCGTGCGGCGTCCGGGGGCTTCTGGATATGTATACGCATGCGCGGGCGGCACGCCGCTCGACGCTTACACCCCGTGCATGCGCAAAAAGCACCTGCATGGGGTCATCGACTGTATGGTCGAGGTTTGGATTTCACCTGTAACCTTTCTCTTGACCCTCATTAACCGCAGTAACTATAGCATCAGCATCGCCCTGCGGCATCGAATTTATGCGCTGCACATTGCAGGCATACCAAACACTGACGCATCCGTGACATAGTCATTGGGGACGTTCTAAAATGACTACCCAATGACTACTCTGTGGTGTCGTCGTCCTCGGCAAGTTGGGGGAACACGGCGTCCTTGGGCATGGTGACCTTCGTCAGCGAGGTGAGCTTTTTGCTCAGCGACGTGTCCGTCTTGACCAGGTCGCTGAGCGTCACGATCTTGTAGCCGTCGGCAATGAGGCCGTCGATAATCTGCGGCAGCGCCTCGAGCGTCTGCTCGGCGCATTCGTCTCTATCGGTGAGCAGCACGATATTGCCCGGCGTCACCGAATCGAGCACCGTCGAGACCTGCTCGTCGGCACCGTTGAGCAGCCAGTCGCCCGAGTCAATATTCCACGAGACCACGGCGGAGACCAGGTCCATCGCATCAATCCAGTTTTGCTCGTCAAAGGCAGCGTAGGGAGCACGCAGTAGCATCGTCTTCACGCCGGTCGCCGACTTAATCGCATCGGTGCCTTTCGGGATCTGTTCGCGTACCGCCTCACGGTCCTGACCCTTGAGCGAATCGTCGCTGTAGCTGTTGGATCCGATCTCGCACCCGGCATCGACAATCGCCTTGGCCGTGGCAGGCGAGGCCTCGGCCGCATCGCCCGAAAGGAAGAACGTCGCGGTGACGCCCTTTTCCTTGAGCACCTGCAAGATCTGTTTGGTGGCGCCGCTCGGACCCTCGTCAAACGTCAGCGCCACGTACTTTTTGTTGCCCTTGGGCGCCACGCTGGCGCACGCAACAACGCAATCGGTGGCGGGCACAACCTCGCCGCGGTCTTGCGTCTTGCCCGACTGCTCACCAACCCACACCTCGGAGCGGCCCTGGACACCCCACGTCTGCACATACTCGATAGCGCCCGTACCCTCGACCTTGAGCTTGGGCTCGATAACCGTAGCCTGAACCTCGTGCTTCTCGTAGGTGTTACGGCCATCCTTGACCGTCACCTTCTCGCCGCCCTCAAGTTCGCGGCTACCCCATTTGCCCTGTTTCACGCGCTTGCCGTCGACCTTCACCGACAGCTTTTCGCCCCCATGGCGCTTGAGCACGCTGTCATCGACGGCCAGCAGGTCGCCTGCGTCGTAGGTGTCAGTCAACTCCTGGTCGTCGATGAGATTCTGCAGCGTAGAGCCCACACGCACCGCGGTCTTCTGGCCGTTGAGCTCCACGTCCACACTGCGGTTGACGTAGCCCACGACGGCAGCGATAAACAGCACGAGCGCGCAACCCACGGCGATGAGCGCGTAGGGCAGGCGAGACGAACGACGGGGCGTACGGCTGTTGCCGATGCGCGCACTGCGGTCGCTAAAGCCGCGGCTATGGTTGAGATACATCGCGCCGGGCTTACGGTGACGCTTGCGCTGACCGCTGGGCAGCTGCCCCAGGTCGTGGCGCGCCGTCGGACGCGTACCCGAACGCCCGTTTAAGTTGGATCCGTTTTGGCGCATGTGCCCTCCCCCATAAACACAGCAAGCCGGAGCAACAGGTCTCCGGCTTGCCTCCCATCATTTGGTACGTCGCTATTTTGTAGCTTTTGACGAGCCTCCGCTCGCCTTTTGGTATTCGTCCTTAAAGGCCTTGAACATGCCGCGCGTCTTGCCGAGCTGCTTGCCCAGTGCGCGACTGCCCTTGTCCACGGCAACCGATCCCTTGTCGTCGAGCACCTTGGCGCCCTTCTTGACCTTATCGCCCACCACGACGCTTGCCTCGGCAGCCTTTGCGGCGGCGCCGCCCGAATACCCGAGCGACTTGACCTCGTCCGAGACGACCATCGCGCCGTTCTCGTAGCCGCGCAGCATCGTCGGCGGCACCTGCGTGTCACCAACCAAAACACTCGAAGCAGCACCGGCGGTCACATAGAACGTCTGCACGACACCCGAACGCGGCTTGAACTCCACATCCGAGCAATAGCCCACGACATCGCCCGACTCCGTGCGCACGTCCATGCCAACCCAGATAATGCAATCGTCCAGGTTGATGTCGAGGCGCTTGGCCGCAGCGGCATCGTAGGTGCCCTTGACGTCGTCAACCGTGATGGCGCCCTCGTAGACGCCAATGGCATCGAGCGCCACAAATCGGTCGGGGCGCTCGATCATACCCGCGATATCGGACTGGCGAACCATAAAGCCCACCACGCGCGTACCGCCCGGGGTAAAGACCGGAAAGTGAATCTTGCCGAGCTTTTTAGGGCTGCGCGGCGTGCCATCTTTTTTGGTGCGCTTGTCCTCGGTAGGCTTGCGATAGATCTTGGCGCCGACAAAATCCCCGGCGCGCATTATGCCTCGGTCGAGGGCTCCGCAGCCTCGGTATCAGCCTCGACGGCGTTCTCGACCACGACATCGGCGGCGGGCGTCACGTTGCCGCCCGAGATGGCGTCGTTGAGCTGCTCGCGTAGCTGGTCCATGCGCTCGCGAGCAAGATCGACCTTGGCACGGAGGTCATCGGTCTTGGCGTCGACCATCGGGCCAAAATCGTTGACCGCGGCGCGGGCCTCCTCGGCACCGTGCTCGTAGGTGTCGCGCATGTTATCCCAGGCGTCGTTGGCGATATCGGCAGCCATGGCGCGGGTCTCGGCGCCCGAGCGCGGAGCCAGGGCGACGCCGATGATGGCGCCGGCGGCAGCACCGAAGAGCGCACCCGAGATAAAGTTGAAAGTCTTACCCATGTTCATTCCTCTCCTGCGGGCACCTCGGCGCCCACCGTTTGAATGTTGTCCATTATACCCGCAGCACTGCGCTTGCCGTCTTGCTCATCTGCGTACGGTAAAGGCGCAGGTACATAATGGTGATAAGCGAGTGAGCCTACTCCTGCGGCACGGCCGGCATGGCCACCGTGGCGGCCGGGTCTTCGCCGGCGCCGTCAACGAGCGGCAGCGTTCCCTCGTGCGCGGGGGCAACCGGAGCCGTCGCCGCGCCACCGTAGACGGCAGCGGGGGCCTCGTGGCTCTCAGCGGTCGCGCCCTCGGTATCGATTGCCTCCTGCGGCACGTCGTCAAAGTTCGGGACGCCCTGGGGCTCCGCGGACTCGGGCTCGGAAGCCGCCTCGGCAGGCGCCTCGTCGACAGGATCGACGGCAGCCTCGGCAGGCGCCTCGCCCTCGGTCGCGTCCCCGGCCTCGTCCTCGGCGTTCGCGGCGGCGACGGCCTCGTGCGGATCCTTGCCCTCGGCCTCGGCACGCATGCCCAGCACCAGGTTGCGCAGGCCCGCGACCGTACCGTCCACATCGGGAGCGGGCTGGTCCGCATGCAGATAGGCCCAATCCATCATAAAGGTCGCCGAAGACAGCGCGCCGATGGCCAGCGCGTCGTCGGGACACGAAAGCTCGACCTCAAAGACACGCTCATCGTGCTCGCTCACACGAGTGCGGCCGCACGAAATGCTGCCGGCAAGCCCGGTCTCGTTCATGAGCTCGACCGTCACGTGCTCCAGCAGATGGCAAAGCTCGGTCTGGCCCATGCAGTCCTGGAACTCGCGACCGGAATCGCCCAGGCACAGATGCTTGGCAATCGCGGGCACCAGGTAGTACACGCGCGCCGTGGCTTCGATGTCCTCCGAGGTCATGAGCGGCATGCCGGGGTTCACCAGCACATGCGCGCAGATCTTGTCCTCGCTGACGGTGACCTTAAGGATGTTGAACAGGCCTGCCATAACTCTCCCCTACTCTTCCTTGCCCTACTCGTCGCCGTCGTGCGGGTCCGCAGAGCCCGCACCCGACACCGTCGGCTTATCTGCCGAGGGCTCGGAATCCTTCTTATCGGTTTCGGCCGGAGCGATCACGCGAATGAGCGAGATGCGCTGGCCACGCATCGACTGCACCTTAAACTTGTACCCCGCGACCTCAAACACCTCTCCGATGTCGGGTACCGAGTCGCAAAGCTCCAAAATCCAGCCGGCGATGGTCTCATAATCATCGCTTTCCTCGAGCGGCCAACCAAGCTCAATCGCGTCATCGCACGAAAAACGCCCATCGACGAGCCACTCGCGGCGCGAAAGGCGCGTGAGGTACTTATTGTCGGGGTCGAACTCGTCCTCGATCTCGCCCACGATCTCCTCGACGATGTCCTCGATGGTGATGATGCCGGCCGTGCCACCGTACTCGTCCACGACCACTACGATCTGGTCGTGCGAGGTCTGCATCTCGGACAGCAACGGCAGGATGTCCTTGGTGTCGGGCACAAAGGTGGCGTCGCGCAAAAAGTCGGCGATGGGCTGGTCGCCCTTGCCGTCGAGCGAAGGCTGGATCAGGTCCTTGATGTGCGCGATGCCGGCGACGTTGTCGGGATCCTCGTGATAGACGGGGATGCGGCTAAAGCCGGTCTGGCGCATGGTGGACAGCACGTCGGCGACCGTCTCGTCGTCCTCGCACATGGTAGTGTCCACGCGCGGCACCATGACCTCGCGGGCAACGGTGTCGCCCAGGTCGAAGATCTCGTGGATCATGCGCTTTTCCTCGTCGAGCAGGTCGTCCTGCTCCGAGACCATGTACTTAATCTCTTCCTCCGAGACATTCTGGCGGTCGTCGGCGCTCTTGATGCGCAGGATGCGGGCCAGACCATCGGAGCAAGCGCCGGTCAGCCACACGAGCGGACGGGCGATCTTTTGGAAAAACGACAACGGTCCCACGACCTGCTTGGACACGCCCTCGGCGTTGGCCAGACCGATGCGCTTGGGCACAAGCTCGCCAATCACGATGGACACGAAGGCGACCGCAACGGTGATGATGACCGGCGCCAGGCCGCGCGCGATGGCAGAGAGCGGCGCGATGCCAAAGCTCGTGAGCCACGTGGCAAGCGGGTCGGACAGGCTCGTCGAGGCGACGGCAGACGAGGCAAAGCCCACGAGCGTGATGGCGACCTGGATGGTGGCGAGCAGCTGGTCGGAATCGGCGGCCAGCTTAATGGCGCGCTCGGCGCGCTTGTCGCCCTCCTCGGCCTCGTGCTCCAGCACGGCGCGCTTAGCCGTGGTGAGCGCCATCTCGGACATGGAGAAGTAGCCGTTGATGAGGGTCAAAACGAGGGTGGTGATAAGGGAGATGGTTATGTCCATCGGGAGTTTCTCGAACCTCCAAGATTCGGGACGTTAGGGTAAAACGTTGATGACAGATACGGCAATTGCACCGGCGCCCAAACGAGGACGCGGGCGCGCGGACATGGTCGCTAGATTACGAAGAGGATCACCGCCATGAACTGGAAGATGCTGCCGGCGAGCACACACAGGTGAAACACGCTGTGCAGATAGCGCACGTTTTTGGCGATATAGAACGGCACGCCCGCGGTGTAGCACACGCCGCCGACGGCGAGCAGGGCAAGTGCCACGGGGTTGAGCAGCGCCACGAGCTCGGGCAGCTTAAAAACGACGAGCCAGCCCATCAGCAGGTAGACCAGGCCGCTTACCCAGTGCGGTTGACGCTCACGCATAAAACACTCGAGGGCGATGCCGATGATGGCGATGGCCCACACGGCAAAGAACAGCACAGCGCCGCCGTCGTTTGCGAGCGTGATGAGGCAAAACGGCGTATAGCTGCCGGCTATGAGCAGGTAGATGCAGCTGTGGTCGATAATGCGGAACACGCGTTTAGCGCCCGCGGGCTGAATCGCATGGTAGAGCGTAGAGGCTAGGTATTCGAGGATAATGCTGGCGCCATAGACAATTGCCGCGGCCATGTGGGCCGGGCCCCCGCCGCGCAGGGCGGCGAATACGATCAGGAGCACCAGGCCCGCGATGCCCAGCAGGCAGCCGACACCGTGGGTGACGGAGTTCATGATCTCCTCGCCCACCGTGTAATGTGGAACGGCCGCGGTCTTGGGTCGCGGCTTAGAACTGTCGCTCGAATCGGACATGCCGGTTACATCCTCCAACGTAAAGAGTTCCCAACACTATATCAAAGCGTCTAGGTACGTGCGAAATTTGCACCATACGTGACCCTTTGTTTACCCATTCTTTGCCTGTTGACGCATCAACGGCGAACGTCCATAATGCGCTTGCATTAAATGTTGATGTATTAACATCTTATAGGAGAATACCGCATGGCTCAAAACGCACGTTCCCATCGAAAGCTCAAGATAGCCGGCATCGTTGCACTGGTGGTTGTCGTTGCGCTGCTCGGATTTGCCGGCAACTTTCTGTTTGACTTCGCGCTGAATCCCCAAGCGCCCTACACCATGAAGATGATGCAGGATAGCAAGAACGACAAAGAAGGCGAGCAGCCGGATGCCGAGGAAACCGAAGCGCGGGCGTGGTTTAAAGAGAATCGCGAGAGCAGCAGCCTCACCGCAGATGACGGAACCGAACTTGCCGCTTGGTATTTTGCCGCCTCGGAGAACACCCACGATTACGCCGTCTGCCTGCATGGATATACCAACGAGCCCATCGGCATGGCCCGATACGCCAAGCGCTTCCACGACCGCGGCATGAACGTGCTTGCGCCTGCCGCCCGCGCCCACGAGCGCTCCGGCGGCGACTATATCGGCATGGGCTGGCCCGAGCGCCTCGATATCGTCGCATGGATCGAGCAAATCGTTCAGGCTGACCCCAAGGCGCGCATCCTGGTCTTTGGCGAATCCATGGGCGCGGCGACCGCCATGAACGTCGCGGGGGAATCTCTGCCCGCAAACGTGAAATGTATTATCGAGGACTGTGGTTATACGAGTGTTTGGGACGAGTTTTCTCTGCAGCTCAAGGACGTGTTCGGCCTGCCCAGCTTTCCCTTGCTCGATGTAGCAAACTTGGTGTGCAACGTGCACGCGGGCTACGACTTTCATAAGGCGAGCAGTGTGGAGCAACTCAAACACGCGACGGTTCCCATGCTGTTTATCCACGGCGACCAGGACACCTTTGTGCCGTACAGTATGCTCGACCAAAACTACGACGCGTGCGCCAGCAAGGTCAAGCAAAAGCTCACCATCCATGGCGCCACCCACGCCAAGAGTGCGCAAGTTGACCCCGAGCTCTACTGGAACACGGTCAACAACTTCCTCGACGAGTATTTTTAGGCAAATAGTACGGTTTACTGGCCTATCTGACCCCCTGCTTTCGGAAGTGCGGGGAAAATCGCGGGAAGCACGACCAGACCGCAGTTTTACCAACAATTTATCAGGGGTTTTGTTGCCAAAAATCGGTTTGTGGTCGGTGGTATTCGATTTTTCACCGCACTTCCGAAAAGCCGCCCGCGAGAGCTGTGCTCGCGGGCGGCTTTTGCTAACGTTGCGCTGCAAAAGTGCTTGTTTTGTCCAATAGCTAGGCGCTATTTAACCTCGAAGAGCTCGTACTTGCTCGTGCCCAGGCCGATCTTCTCGGCATGCGCGATGCACGCGCGCCAATCGGTGTCGGGATGCGTGATGCAGAAGGGATCCTTGGCCTGCTCGCCCTCCAGACGCTCATGATTATGCTCCATCTTGGCCGCGCTGTCGGTAAGCTCGGTGTTGGGCAGCGGCTCGGACGCCATGACGGCATCGGCGCAGGCCTGGTCGATGGCGACCGGGTCGAAGCTCGCGAACATGCCGATGTCGTTGACGATAGGCGTATCGTTTTCGGGATGGCAGTCGCAGTTGGGGCTGATATCCATAGCAAGCGAGATGTGGAAGCTCGGGCGGCCGTCAACGACGGCCTTGGTGTACTCGGCGATCTTGTGGTTGAGCACATCGGCCGCGGCGTCATAGTCGGGCTTGATGCAGTCCTGGTTGCACGCCGCAATGCAGCGCCCACACCCCACACAGCGATCGTGGTCGATGGCGGCCACGTGTACCGTGCGAGTGCTACCGTTGGCAAGCTCGCGCTCGCGCGTGCCGTCAAACGAGATGGCGTTGTGCGCGCAGATCCTCTCGCAGGCACGGCAGCCAACGCAGTTGGCGGTATCGACGCTCGGCTTGCCAGCAGCGTGCTGTTCCATCTTGCCGGCGCGGCTGCCGCCTCCCATGCCCAGGTTCTTCATGGCGCCGCCAAAACCGGCCTGCTCATGACCCTTAAAATGGGTGAGGCTGATCACGATATCGGCATCCATGAGCGCCTGACCGATCTTGGCCTCATGCACGTACTCGCCGCCCTCGACCGGGACGAGCGCCTCGTCGGTGCCCTTGAGGCCATCGGCGATGATGATCTGGCAACCCGTGGCATACGGGGTAAAGCCGTTCTGGTAGGCGGTGTCGATGTGCTCGAGCGCGTTTTTGCGGCTACCGACGTAGAGCGTGTTGCAGTCGGTGAGGAAGGGCTTGCCGCCCAGTTCCTTCACGACATCCGCGACGGCGCGGGCGTAGTTGGGGCGCAAAAAGCTCAGATTGCCCAGCTCGCCAAAGTGAATCTTGATAGCAACGAACTTGTTCTCAAAGTCAATCTGTTCAATACCGGCGTGACGGATGAGGCGCTTGAGCTTGTCGAGCTGGCTCTCGCGAGCATGCGTGCGCAAGTTGGTGAAGTACACCTTGGCGGGTGCTGCGGGTGCAGTTGCGGTCATAAATCTATCCCCTCGGTCTATATGGCGTTACAGACATAGAGGATGGTACCAGTTAAAGCAGAGTTAAAGTCAAGTACGGCACCTAGTCATTGGGGACGTTCTTAAATGACTACTCTTGGACTTTGAGGGCTTCGGCCAGACTGACGCGCTTGATGGAGCGCGTGTGCAGCAGCGCCACGACCAGGTAGGTCGCAAAGCCGATTCCTGCGCACGCCGCCATGGACCAAGCGGGCACGTAGATCTCGATATTGCCGTTATAGGCGAGCAGCATCGAGCGGAAGATGGCCGTTAGCGAGCCAATAATGACCGGCAGGCTCAGCACGAGTGACGCTGCCACGCACAACGTGATCGAGCGGATGTACAGATGCGAAATCTCGCTATCGCGATAGCCAAAGACTTTCATGTAGCTGATCGAACGGGCGCTGTGGTCGATCACAGCCTTGGTCAGCAGGTACATAAACAGCAAGAAGATGAACACCGCAAGCCCAACCATCATGCCGATCATTTTGCTCATCATGCCGATGAACTGGTCGCCCACGGCGCGCATGTCGTCGGGCGTGGTATCGCCGGCAAAGTAGCGCGCGTCGAGGTCGAGCTTCTCGTTGCTCACGTAGCCGTTAAAGTAGGCCGCATCGTTGTCAAACAGCTCGTTAAAGTCTTCGATGCTCATATAGACATTCATATCCGACTTAGAGCCCCAAACGCAGTCCTTGCCCACGTACTCAAAGGAATAATTCTCGCCCTCGTACTTGTCGCGAAGCTTAACCTTCTGACCCTCGCTCCAGCCAAACTTGTCGAGCAAGCCACCGCCAAAGACGACGCGTCCGACGCTGACGTCCAGTCCTTTCCAGTAGCGCGAATCGGGCGAGATGCCGTAGATGGAAATCGTCTCCTCGCCATTTCCGTCGCCGCGGTCGTATTGCAGCTGGTAGACGGCGTATTTCTCGGCCTGTGCGATTGCGCCCGCGCCGTTATCGGTCGTATTGACCGGGTGGATATCGTCGTTGTCAGTGTCGATCTTAGAGGCCTTGTCGATCAGGTCGATAGCCTCATCGTGGTCGCAGCCGAGAGCATCGGCAAGGTCATCGAGGCGCGCATAAAGCGCATCCTTCTTGTCCTGGACCTTGGCGAGCGCGTCCTGCGCCGCAGCCAGGCTCTCGGCAGACGGGGATGCGGTCGCGGCATCGGCTGCCGCCTGCGCCGCATCGGCCGCGTCGTCGAGCTCGTCATCGGCATCTTGGGCGGCAGAAAGCAGCGCGCCGTCAACCGACTGCAAGCACTCGAGTGCCGACCACTGCTCGCGCTCCTCGGCAGTGCCCTCGAGCTCCAGCGGAGCCTTGAGCGTGTACTGGTGCTCGGCGACCAGGCTCGTCTCGAGGTTGTCCGCGTAGTGCGTCATCGTGGGCAGAATCGCCAGGCCAAAGAGCAGCAGCAGCGAGGCAAACGCAATGCCCACGAAGAGCGTGGCGAAGTTGCCCAGGTTGCGCAGGAAGATGCGCAGGCGGAAGCGCGAGACAAAGCCCATGCGCTCCGGCAGCTGCAGGCCGCGCTTGGTGCCAGACTTGCCGCTCGCCTCGTGGCGAAGAAACTGCAACGGCGTCTTGCCCATCTTGCGAAGCAGACCCACCAGCGTGATGAGGATGAGCGCAGCGGCGGGAACCACGGCGCACTTCACAAAGATCTCCCAGCTCCAGTACACCTGGAAGGGCGGCAGGCTGTACGAGCCGTAATCGAGGCTGCGCATGGGCTCGGTAAAGAACACGACGCCGAGCGCAGTGCCCAAAAGCACCGCGACCACGCCCACGATGGCGGGAAGCGCAAGGTAGTGCAGCACGATCTCGCGTCGACGATAGCCGCTGGCGAGCAGCGTGCCGATGATGGCGCTCTCCTCCTCGATGGTGGCGTCGGTAAGGACCACAAAGACGAACGCCATGATCACGATGATGATGTCGAGCAGCGTCATCCACATCATGGAGTCGCCGTCTACGTCGTCGCGCGCATAGCCAATGCCCTGGTTGGAATCGGCGTCGATGAGGTCATCCACGCGCGCATCGGCGTCGGTCAGCGCCTCGACCATATCCTGCTCCGCATCGATGCGATCCGCGGTGGGGAGGTCGCGATCGGCAAAGGTAAAGGAGTAGGTGTAGGCGGGCGCGCCGCCGGCATCCTCGAGCGCGGCAAAGCCGGCATCGGTGACCTCGGCCACGCCGTACGTGATGGTGTTCACCGTAAAGTCCGAATTGTTGAGGAACAGCGCCTGGCTATCGGGCTGGGTCATGATGCCGCAGATGGTGTAGGTGCGGCCCTCGAGCTCGACCTTATCGCCCACGGCGAGGCCGTTGTTGGTGGCAAAGACACGGTCGATTGCCACCTCATCGTCCGTTTTGGGCTCCTTGCCCTCACAGTAGGACGCGATATCGACCTTGGTGCGGTGCGCATAGGTGCGCAGCGTGCGCTTGGTGCCGTCGTCGCCGGACACCTTTTTGATGATGGCGTCGATGGAGAAATTCTTGTAGAGCGTGACGCCGCCGACGTCGCCGGCTGCATCCTCGGCGGCCTTGAGTTGATCGTCGGTAGCCTCGAAGGAGGTGGTCACGCGGCCGTCCTCAATCGCGTACGCATCGCGCATGTCATCGATAAGGCAGCCGATGGAATGCGCTGCGAGCAAAAATCCCGAGGTGAGAGCGGTGCTTCCGCACATAAGCAAAAAGATGCCCAGGTATTTGCCGATATTGCGGCGCAGCTCGCGCGGGAGACGTTTTGCGAGAGGTGTCATGGCGCCGCCTACCAATCGAGCTCGGCGGCCGCAACGGGCGACTCGTTGAGCTCATCCTCGACGATGTGCCCGTCGCGCAGGCGCAGCACGCGATTGGCCATGTGCGCGATGGCGGCATTGTGGGTGACAATGATGATGGTGCAGCCGTAGGTGCGGTTGACATCCTCCATGAGCTGCAGGATTTCCTTGGACGTCTTGTAGTCAAGCGCGCCGGTGGGCTCGTCGCACAGCAGCAGGCCCGGGTTTTTGACGAGCGCACGGCCGATGGCACAGCGCTGCTGCTGGCCGCCCGAGACCTGGCGCGGGAACTTGTTGCGGTGCTCGTAGAGGCCCAGCGAACGCAGCAGGTCGTCGACATTGAGCGGGTTTTTGGACAGGTGCGCCGTGACCTCGATGTTCTCCTTGATGGTGAGATCGGGCACCAGGTTGTAGAACTGGAAGACAAAACCCAGCTCACGGCGGCGATACTCGCCCAGGTCGGTAGGCTTGAGCACCGTGAGGTCGCAGCCGTCCACCATGATGGAGCCGCCGTCGGCATCCTCCAGGCCGCCGATCAGGTTAAGAAACGTCGACTTGCCCGAACCCGAAGGCCCCAGCATGACGCAGATCTCTCCGCGGTTGATGGACGTGTCGATGCCGTCGAGCACCGTCAGGCGCGCATCACCGTCGCCGTAATGCTTTTTGAGATCCTTAACCTGGACATAGGCTTCCTGCGTTGCCATGGTATCCCCCGTTGTTAGCCTCGTACTACTTTATGAGCGTAATAGTAAACCATGGCGAACTATTTTGGAGCGAGGCCTGGATTTTATTTCAGACTAGTCATTGGGTGTTCCTATAGTTTTGTCAACCGTCGGGGCTACTCCCGGTAGGG
>CAUDDF010000013.1:0-43656 GCA_958448275.1 uncultured Collinsella sp. | reverse complement strand
GGTGGTTTAAAGCTGGCCGCTGCGCGGCCAGCAGACTAAAGTCTTGAATAAAAAAACCGCCCCGTATGGAGCGGTTTTGCCCTTTATATATCGAGCGCCTCGGCCATCGCGGCCGTAGTGATTGCCGTGGTTCCACAGCAACTGCCCACCATTGCGGCACCGGCATGTCTCCATTCGATGCATGCGCGCGCGAAAGCTTCGGGATTCTCGTGCCATACGGGGCCATCCTGAGTCTGGACCGGGTCGCCCACGTTGGGACGCACCGTGACGGGAGTAGTCGCCGATGCAACCATCCTGGGCACCGCCGCGTTCGCGGCCGCAAGCGAACAGCAATTAACACCAACCGAATTTGCGCCGTGTTTTTCGGCGTACAAAACGGCTGCCTCGATGTTGAGGCCATCGCCCAACAGGTCGCCTTTATCGTCAACGACAAAACTCACCAGAACAGGCATGCCATCGGCGGCATCTCGGGCGCCGGCAAGCATGGGCTGCAAATTACGGATAGACGTCACCGTCTCGATCAGCAGACCGTCAACGCCGGCGTTGAGCAAGGCGTGCGCCTGTTCGCGCGCAATGCCTCGGATTTCACGATACTCGGCAGAGTCCTCGGCAAACCACTCAATACCGATCGGGCCCATCGAGCCTAGCAGCAGCTGAGGGTGCGCCTGGCGGGCATCGTCGACGGCCCCGCGATTGACCTCCGCCACGGACGGCGCAATCTGGTCGTGCTTGAGGGCATAGCTCGATGCCTGAAAGGTGTTGGTAATGAGCACCTGCGCGCCGGCGGCGACATACAAGCGATGGATACGAGAAACGGTCTGCGGCTCTGCCAGATTCCAAAACGCCGGTGGAATGTCGGCGGCATCGTACTCACTCAACAGAACACTGCCCATGGGGCCCTGCGCCAACAAGGTCTCGCTCGACAAGCGGCGCGTAAGTTCCTCGGCACCAAAGCGGTTGTAATAACTCGTATCCATATATATCCCGCTATTCCTCGACGCTGATTCCCTGCTTTTCGAGATAGGCGAGCCAGCGGTTCATCGTGTCCTCGGAAAGCGCATGCTCCATCATGCAGGCCTCGGAATCGGCTCGCTCAAATTCGACACCGAGCTCCTGAACCAAAAACGTGCGGATGAGGCGATGACGGTACCAGATAGCCGTACCAACCTCGCGGCCGCGATCGGTCAGGACTACCTTGCCGTAGTGCGATTGCTCGACAAGTTCGGATGCCTTGAGCGCCGAAACCGCTTTATTGACCGATGCCTTGGAGACGCCAAGACGCTGCGCGATGTCGACCGATCGCACGCCGTTGGTTTCCCCCTCTTCGCTTTCAATGCGAACCATGCACTCCAAGTAGTCTTCGTTCGCCACCGTCAGATGTAGTTCGCGCGAGCTATTTGTCGTATCCATGATCTTCCGTCCCTTCTGCATTCAATGGCTGATTCTACCCCATCCAAGCGTCGTGGTATGCCGTGGCATACCGTGCTAGAGTTCTTGTTGCACACGACGACCAAGATTGGAGCGGTCTTTATGGAAAACACCACCACGAGCCCCGATGTCCTCGAACGCTTTTTGCGCTACGTCCAGATCAACACGCAGTCCGAGGATGCAAACTGCGACCAGGTACCCTCGAGCGCCGTTCAGTTTGACCTTGCCAACGTGCTGGCTGAAGAGCTGCGCGAGCTTGGTGCGGAAGATGCCCACGTGACCGAGCACGCCTATGTCTGCGCGCATATCCCCGCAAGTGCGGGCGCTGAGGACAAGCCCGCCCTGGGCCTGATCGCCCATCTCGACACCACCGAAGTTGCACCGGGCGCCGGCGTGAAGCCGCACATCGTGCACTACGAAGGCGGCGACCTGGTCTGCGGCACGGTTGACGGTAAACCCGTTGCCATGAGTACCGCCAAGCTTCCCGCCCTGAATGACCTCGCGGGTGAGGACCTGGTCTGCAGCGACGGCACCACGCTGCTGGGCGCAGACGACAAGGCAGGCGTCGCCGAGATCATGTCGCTTGTCGCGCGTATCGCTCAGGACCCTTCTCTGCCCCATCCCGCACTCGGCATTTGCTTCTGCCCTGACGAGGAGATCGGCCACGGAGCCGAGCTGTTGGATATCGATACCTTTGGCTGCAAGTACGCCTACACGGTCGACGGCGGCCCCATCGGCGAACTGGAGTGGGAGTGCTTTAACGCCGCCGAGGCGACCGTCCGCTTTGAGGGCCAGTCCATCCACCCGGGCGACGCTAAGGGCCGTATGGTCAACGCAGGCAATCTGTTCTGCGACTTCAACGCGTTGCTCCCCTACGTGCAGCGACCGGAGTATACGGAAGGCTACGAGGGCTTTTATCACCTTGAGGGTGTATCTGCGACCGTCGATCACGCCACAGCGCGCTATATCGTCCGCGACCATGACGCCGCCAAGTTCCAGCAGAAACTCGACCTTATTGATGCCGCCGCCTCGATGCTCAACCAGCGTCTAGGTGAGGAGCGCGTGACGGTCGAGATTAAGCAGCAGTATCGAAATATGGCCGAGATCGTTCGTGGCTATCCCGAGCTTATTGATGTTGCCAAGGAAGCCTATCTTGCCTGCGGCGTTGAGCCCCAAGTGCTGCCGATTCGTGGCGGCACCGACGGCGCTCAGCTGTCGTTCCGCGGTCTGCCCTGCCCCAACCTTTCCACCGGCGGCTATTGCTACCACGGCGTCAACGAGTTCGTCCCGGTCAGTTCGCTCGTCAAGATGACCGACGTGCTCCAGGAGCTCGTCGCCCGCTTTGCATAAGCCTGGCTGCACAAGTCCAAAAGACGAATCGCCCCGTCCTCAACCAAGAACGGGGCGGTTTTTTTACTGCAACGAGAATAGGTTGACGCACGCCAGCCTCTTGAAGCAAGGAGTGTCCCAAACTGCCGGTACAAAAGGAACGTCCCCAAGTGCCAAGTGCATCAAGAGTGCTCCCTTTGACCAGTCGTTTAAGAACGTCCCCAATGACTACCCATGTGCCAAGTGTTACGCCGATGTTTTGGCACCGACAGCGAAAACCCGCCAGAGCGAGCAAGGTGCCTTGAAACGAGGTGGCATTGATCTTTTGATCATGCCGCCGAAGTTGAAAGGCAGATTGCCGCTCTGGCGGGTTTGCAGCGTCAACTGGTTACGCGGTTTGGTAAAACCGCGTAACTCTAGTAGTTGGCTTCGTAGCCGTTGCCGTCGCCGGTGGGCTCTTCGTAGTAGTCCGAATCGCTCGAATCGCTTGAGTCATCGGAATCGTCAGAGCTGACCGATGAGGTTGCGGTACCGTTTGCGTAGTCGTCAGACGTGTTGTTGTTCAGGTCGCCGATCGTAGAGCTGGAACCGTCGGAAAGACCCATGGTGTTGGGACCCTTGGGATCCTTGCCGGCATCGACGCGCTCCATCATTTCCTTGAGCTCGTCCTCGTAGACAAAGACGTAGCTCACACCGTCGATCATGGTGCTGTCGTCGGCATACGAGGGCAGGTTGGCCGAGTAGATGCCGTCGACATCCATACCGCGCATGGCATTGACCGTAGCCACGATATCCTGAACGCTCATATCGGTCACGAGCATATCGGACAGCGAATTAACCAGGCCAAAGATCTTCGTGGCATCGAAGTTATTGAGAATCTGGTTGGCAAGGGCGCCAAGCACCTGACGCTGGTGGCGCATGCGCGTGTAGTCGCCGTCGGCATAGGTGTAGCGGCAGCGGGCATAGGTAAGGGCGGTGGCGCCGTCCATATGCTGCTGACCAGCGGTAATCTTAATATCCAGGTGCTCGGGGTCGTCAACATCATCGGTTGCGTTAATGTCGATACCGCCAACCGAATCAATCAGCGCCTGCATACCGTCGAAGCTGACCTCGGCATAGTGGGAAATCTGAACACCGCACAGCTCGTTGACCGCCTCGACCATGGCCTCGGCGCCGCCAACGGTATGGCAGGCGTTGATCTTCATGGTCTCGCCCTTGTACTCGACCTTGGTGTCGCGCGGAACGGAAATGAGCGTCGCCTGCTTTTGCGTGGGGTCGATGCGTGCCAGGATAATCGAGTCGGCACGATACGTATCCTCGCCCGGACGGCCGTCGGTGCCAAGAAGCAGCACGTAGAACGGATCCTTTGCCTCATCGGTGTCAACCAGAACCCGACGCAGATTGTCGGTAATGACATTAGAATCGCCGAGCTTGCCCATAATGGTGGCAAACCACAGGCCGGCAGCGGTAGTGGCACTCAGCAGCACGCCAAGCACGACAATGGGCGCGACGTGACGAATCGTGTGGCTACGACGACGTTGACGAGCGCGCTCGGAATAGCGAGCCACGTTATCGCGACTGTAGATCTTGGCCTGCGCACCAGTTGAGGGTCTTCGGGCGGTGGTATCCGCGAGGGGCTTTTTATTAAACATAGGCAACCTGTATTAGTAGATGACGGGATCGGGGACGGTAGCATGCTCGACATGCGCGCCGAGCGCCTGCAGCTTTTCGACAAACTGCTCGTAGCCGCGCTTGATGTGATGGATGGCCGAAACCTCGGTCGTCCCGTCGGCGATCAAGCCCGCTACGACGAGGGCCGCTCCGCCACGCAGATCGGGCGAGGTAACCTGTGCACCCGAGAAGCCCTTGACGCCATGAATCATGGCATGATGGCTCTCGATACGAATGTCGGCACCCATGCGCACCAGCTCAGAGGCAAACATAAAGCGATTCTCGAAGATGTTTTCGGTAATAACGGAACTGCCGTCGGCAAGGGCGGAGAGCACCATAATCTGCGCCTGCATGTCGGTCGGGAAACCGGGGAACGGAAGCGTCTGGATATCGACCGGCTTGATACGCTCGGCACGGTTCACATGGACGCCGTCGTCGGTACGCTCGCAATCGATGCCCATAAGCTCCATCTTCTTGAGAACCATGCCCAAGTGAATGGGGCAAAAACCCGTGACGTCAACACCGCGATCGTCGGCCATCAGCGCACCGGCGACGATAAAGGTACCGGCCTCGATGCGGTCGCCCACTACGCGATGGGTAACAGGATGCAGCTCTTCCACGCCCTCGATGGTCACGACGGGCGTACCGGCGCCAACAATCTTGGCGCCCATCTCGTTGAGCATGTTAGCGAGATCGACGATCTCGGGCTCGCGGGCGGCATTGTCGATAACCGTGGTACCCTGTGCGCGCACAGAGGCCATGATGAGGTTCTCGGTCGCACCGACGCTGGCGAACTCGAGCGTGACGGTGGTACCGCGCAGACCTTGGGGCGCATTAGCGTTGATGTAACCGTGGGCGGTATCGAACTCAACGCCCAGGGCCTCAAGACCAAGAATGTGCATATCGATCTTGCGAGCACCCAGGTTGCAGCCGCCCGGCATGGCAATTTTGGCGCGATGGAAGCGACCCAGCAGGGGTCCCATGACGGCGGTGGAAGCACGCATCTTGGCAACGAGCTCGTAGGGGGCCTCCCAAGAATCGACCTGAGAGGTATCAATCTCGAGCGTGTGCTCGTCGAGAACATCGATCGTGGCGCCCATACCCTTGAGCACCTTGCCCATCACGTGGACATCGGAAATATCAGGAACGTTCTGCAGCGTCGTCTTGCCCGGCGCCAGAAGCGTTGCCGCCATAAGTTTGAGCGCGGAGTTCTTGGCACCCGAAACAGGCACGGAACCTCCGATGGCGTGGCCACCCTCAACGCGGATAATATCCAAGGTCTACCCTTTCAAAAAGCATGCCCGGGGTGGCTGAGCCATCCCGGGCATGATGTGTTCGCAAATGGTCGAACGCTAAAACGTCTGACTATTGGGCAAGCTTGAGCTTACACCATGCGATTTCATTATAGAGGTAGGCGCGGCGTGCATCATCCTCCGACAAATTACCCAGCTTCTCTTCAAAACCTTGAATATCAGCTTTAACCTTGTCGGCGTCGACGGTCGCCAAATCGCAAGCGCGCTCGGCGAGAACGGTCACGACATCGTCCGCAACCTGGGCATAGCCGCCGGCCACGGCAAACGTGTGGTCGACAGTGCCCATGGCCTTATCGGAAACGCGAACGTAACCGCGGTCGATCGTGCAGATTTCGCTGGAGTGAGCAGGCAGAACACCAAACTCGCCATCCGTGGACGGAATCGACACAAACGCAGCGTCGCCCTCATAGGCGCAGCTCACGGGGCACACGATGCGGATACGCATAACCTACTTCTCCCCCATCTTGCGGGCGCGCTCGCGCACGTCCTCAATCGTGGAAGCATAGCGGAATGCCTGCTCGGGCAGGTCATCGGCCTTACCGTCGACAATCTCGGCGAAGGAGCGGACGGTATCCTCGACGCGGACGTAGACACCGGGGTTGCCGGTGAACTTCTCGGCGACGTGGAAGGACTGGGAGAGGAACTGCTGGATCTTACGGGCACGGTTGACCGTAAGGCGCTGCTCCTCGGACAGCTCGTCCATACCCAGAATGGCGATGATGTCCTGAAGGTCGGAGTACTCCTGCAGGAGCTCCTGGACCTTGACGGCGACACGGTAGTGCTCCTCGCCGACGATCGAGGGATCGAGAGCGTCGGAGGAAGACGCGAGCGGGTCGATAGCCGGGAACAGGCCGAGCGACGAAATGCTACGCGAAAGAACCGTAGTGGCGTCGAGGTGCGTAAACGTCGTGGCAGGCGCCGGGTCGGTCAGGTCGTCTGCAGGGACGTAGACAGCCTGGACGGAGGTAATGGAACCCGTCTTGGTCGAGGTAATGCGCTCCTGGAGGTCGCCCATCTCGGTAGCCAGCGTAGGCTGGTAACCGACGGCGGACGGCATACGACCCAGCAGTGCGGAAACCTCGGAACCGGCCTGGGAGAAGCGGAAGATGTTGTCGATGAACAGCAGAACGTCCTGGCCGCGATCGCGGAAGTACTCAGCGGTGGTAAGGCCAGCCAGACCGATGCGCAGACGCGCTCCAGGCGGCTCGTTCATCTGACCATAGACCAAGCAGGTCTTGTCGATTACGCCAGACTCGCTCATCTCGAGGAACAGGTCGGTGCCCTCACGAGTACGCTCGCCGACACCGGTGAACACCGAGGTGCCGCCGTGCTCCTGGGCGAGGTTGTTGATGAGCTCCTGAATCAGAACGGTCTTGCCGACGCCGGCGCCGCCGAACAGACCCGTTTTGCCGCCACGGATGTAGGGCTCAAGCAGGTCAACGGCCTTGATGCCGGTTTCGAAAATCTCGGTCTTGGTGGTGAGCTCGTCGAAGCGGGGCGCTGCATGGTGGATGGGATAAAACTCCTCCACCTCGGGCATGGGCTTACCGTCGACAGGCTTGCCCATGACGTTCCAAATGCGGCCGAGCGTCTTGGGGCCAACGGGCATCTTCATGGGCTCACCGGTATCGGTGGCGATGAGACCACGCTGCAGGCCGTCGGTCGAGGACATGGCGACCGTGCGGACGACGCCGCCCGGAAGCTGGCTCTCGACCTCGAGGATCGTGCTCAGGTGACCGATCGGGGTCTCGGCCTCGACCGTGAGCGCGTTGTAGATCGGGGGCACCGCGCCGTCAAACTTGACGTCGACGACAGGGCCGATGATACGCACGATGCGGCCATCACCGGCAGTCGTCTTCTTGGTGGCTTCCTCGACCGCAAGCTTTACGGTGTTATTAGCCATTACTGTTCCTCCAATGCTGAGGCTCCGCCGACGATCTCGTTGATCTCGGTCGTGATCGAAGCCTGGCGCACGCGACTATACGTGCGGGTAAGGGTCGAGATGATCGCGGTGGCGTTTTCCGTCGCGGAGTGCATGGCCTTGCGGCGCGCACCCTGCTCGGCGGCCGCCGAATCGATCAGGGCCTGGTAGATGACCGTCAGGATATAAGACGGTACAAGCTTGCCGAGAACATGCTCGGGAGAGGGCACGAACTCGAACGTGGACGAGATGCGCTTAGGGGCGTCGGTCTCGTTCTTACGCGGACCGTGGGCCATAGCGATCATCTCGGGATCGAGCGGCAGCAAGTGCTCGACGCGAAGTTCCTGATCCACGCGGTTCTTGGCGTGGTGGTAGACAAGCTCGACACGGTCAAGCTCACCGGCACGATACGCATCGCAGATATGAGAGGAGATCATGCGAGCCTGATTGAAATCGGGCTCGGAGGAATTGCCCTCAAAATGCATGATGACATTTGCGCGGTCACGGAAATACGTGGCCGGCTTACGCCCACACGCGATGATCTCGCACTCGATGCCATCGTTCGCCCAAGAAGCGGCGAGCTTTTCGGCCGTGCGCTCCACCGTCGTATTGAAACCGCCGGCAAGGCCGCGGTCCGAAGCAATGACGACAATCAGGCCATGCTTGACGCTCTCATGCTTCTGCAGCATGGGATCGGTGCCCGAGCAGGAGGCGTCGCCGGCAACCGTCAGCATGACGTCGGTCAGCGCCTCCTTATAGGGCTCGGCCTGCTTGGAGCGATCGAGGGCACGACGGATCTTGGCCGTAGAGACCATCTCCATCGTGCGCGTGATCTGCTTGGTCGTGGTAACCGAGGAGATTCGCTTCTTAATGTCGCGAAGGTTGGCCATAGGGCTTAGTTCTCCTCTGATCCAGTCGTGTCGGCATGGTGTTTGGCCATGAACTGCTGCTTGAAGTCACCAATGACACGCAAGAGCTCGGCCTTGGTGTCGTCGTCGATCTTCTTGGCGCGAACCTTGTCGAGCAGCGAGCCAAAGCCATTGTCCATATACTCGATAAGCTCGGCACGGAAAGGCAGCACGTCGGCGATCTCCAGGTCATCCAGGAAGCCCTCGTTGCCAGCAAACAGCGTAACGATCTGCTCGCCAACCTCAAACGGTTTATAACGCGGCTGCTTCAGGAGCTCGGTCATGCGAGCGCCGTGGGTAAGCTGCTTTTGCGTGGCCTCGTCGAGGTCGGAGCCGAACTGCGTAAAGCCGGCGAGCTCCTGGTACGAAGCAAGGTCCAGACGGAGGTTGCCGGCGACCTGCTTCATGGCCTTGGTCTGTGCATCGCCACCGACGCGGGACACGGAGATACCCACGTCGACTGCCGGGCGCTGACCCTGGAAGAAGAGCTCGGACTGCAGGTAGATCTGACCATCGGTAATGGAAATAACGTTGGTCGGAATGTAGGCCGAGACGTCGCCGTCCTGGGTCTCGATGATCGGCAGAGCCGTCATGGAGCCGTAACCGTTCTTCTTGGACATCTTGACGGCACGCTCGAGCAGACGAGAGTGCAGGTAGAAGATGTCGCCAGGATAGGCCTCGCGTCCGGGCGGACGATGCAGCGTCAGCGACATCTGACGGTAGGCCACGGCCTGCTTGGACAGGTCGTCGTAGATGACGAGCACGTGACCGCCGGGGTTGGTCTCGCTGGCAGGCTTGCCGTCCTCGCCGTTGTACATAAAGAACTCGCCGATAGCGGCACCGGCCATAGGCGCGATGTACTGCATAGGGGCGGAATCGGCAGCGGTGGCCGAAACGATGATGGTGTAGTCGAGCGCACCGTGCTGAGCGAGGGTCTCGCGGATGTTGGCAACCGTGGAGGCCTTCTGGCCGATGGCGACATAGATGCAGACCATGCCCTTGCCGCGCTGATTGAGGATAGCGTCGATGGCGATGGCGGTCTTACCGGTCTTACGGTCGCCGATGATGAGCTCACGCTGACCACGGCCGATAGGCACCATGGAGTCGATGGCCAACAGGCCGGTCTGAACCGGCTCGCACACCGGGGTACGGTCGATGACACCGGGGGCCTTGAACTCGATGGGGCGACGATGCGTGGCGACGATGTCACCCAGACCGTCGATGGGCTGGCCGAGCGGATTGACGACGCGGCCGAGCATGGCACGGCTCACGGGGATATCCATAATGCGGCCAGTGGTGCGGCACTCGTCGCCTTCCTTGATGGAGTCGACGGCACCGAACAGAACGGCGCCGACCTCGTCACGGTCAAGGTTCTGGGCAAGGCCGAAGACGGTCTCACCGGTATCGGAGCTCTTGAACTCCAGAAGCTCGCCTGCCATGGCGCTCTTGAGGCCGGAGACACGCGCGATGCCGTCGCCTACCTCGTCGACCGTTGAAACCTCATGCGTATCGACCGTCGCGGAGAGGCTCGTGAGCTGCTCCTGCAGTTTCTTGGCGATATCCTGGGCATTGAGGGTTTCGGACATTAGGCTTCACCTCCGTACGAATTAGCAGAGTTTGCGAGGGTCTCCTGCGCGACGCGCAGCTGCGTCTTGACGGAAATGTCACGACGCTCGCCGCGGGCCTCGAGCACCAGGCCGCCCACGATAGACGGGTCGACCTGCTCGATAAGGAATACCTTGCGGCCGAAGTCCTGCTCGCATTTCTTAGTGATGGTTTGACGCAGCTCGTCGTCGAGCGGGATCGCCGTGGTGACGGTCACGCCCACTACATCCTCGTCTTCCTCGGCAACATACTTAAAGGCAGCTGCCACCTTGGGAAGAAGGTCGAGCTGGTCGCGCTTGGACATGGTGTCGAGCACGGCGATAATCTCGGGGCTGGCGCTAGCCAGGCGCTCGATCATCTCGAGGTCCTCGAACACATGGTTCTCGGCCTTGGCGGCTTCCAAAAGGGAGCGCGCGTAGGTCTCGAGTACCTTGTCCTGATAGCGGCTAGTCGGCATTCAGGCTACCTGCTTCCTGGATGTAGCGCTCGATGAGCTTCTTCTGCTCGGACTCGTCCTCGAGTGCCTCGCCCACGATCTTGGTGGCGACGGCAACGGACAGGTCGGCGATGGAGCTCGCGGCACCGGCGTAGATGGACTTGCGCTCGTCCTCGACGGTCGTATGGGCCTTGGCGATGATCTCCTCGGCCTCCTTGTGAGCAGCCTCGATGATACGGGCGCGCTCGGACTCGGCGTCCTTACGGGCCTCGAGAACGATGTCGGCAGCCTGACGACGGGCGTCGGTGACGATCGAGTCGGACTCAGCGCGCTTGGCGATGGCCTCCTGCTTGGTCTTCTCGGCCTCGTCGAGGCTCTCCTCGATCTTCTTGCCGCGCTCCTCCATGGTTTTCATGATGCCCGGCAGGGCGACCTTGGCCAGCACGATCCAGATAATCAGGAAGGCGATAAGCGCCGGGATGAACTCCGCCATCTTAGGGATGAGGATGTCCGCACCGGCAGCGCCGTCCTCGGCGAACGCGGAAACCGGCATGAGCAGCGCGGCCGCGGACGCGGAGAGTGCGATCGCGCTCTTCTGGGATGAAAGATTCATACTTGACGCTCCGTGCTATTTAACGATCAGCGCGACAACGAAGCCGATCAGAGCCAGAGCCTCGCCGAAGGCGGAGCCCATGATGAAGACGGTGAACACGCGGCCCTGGACCTCAGGCTGACGGGCCATAGCACCCGTAGCACCCAGAGCAGACAGGCCGATAGCAAGACCAGCGCCGATAACACCGAGACCGTAACCGATAACTCCCACGATTCCTCCTTTGTCGTGCGTGTCTTATTTCACGCAGGATAACCTTTTTATAACTGCCGGGCTCCATGGGTACGGGCACCGGCGGTTTAACGAATTGCCTTACCTTTAAGGCGCGAACGGAAGACTACTCCTCCTCCGCGACCTCCTCTGCCTCGGAGACATACACGGCGGTAAGGACCGTGAAGACGTAAGCCTGGATGGCGCCGACCACAAGCTCGATCGCATAGATCAGGATGAGGATGGCAAGCCAGGCCAGCGAAGGCAGGGCGCCGACGGCGTGGGCCGCGGAAACCTGCTGAAGCAGCGGCTGCATGAACATGCTCGCCATGATGGCGAACGAGCCCATGACCACGTGTCCTGCGAACATGTTGCAGAACAGACGGACGGCGAGCGTGATGAGGCGCAGGAAGGTCGAGAAAAGCTCGACGACCCACACAAGCACGTTCATCGGGAAGCTCACGCCCTGCGGGGCGAGGCTCTTGATGTAGCCGATCACGCCGTGAGCCTTGCATCCGTAGTAGATGAAGTACACGAAGGCGAAGATGGCGAGCGCAGCGGTGGAGCCGATTGCGCCGGTGCCGGGCTTCATTCCCGGGATCAGGCCGATCATGTTATTGATCAGGATGAACAGGAAAAGCGAGCACAGGAACGGGAAGTGCTTCTTCCAGTTCTCACCCACGACGCCCTTGCCGATATCGTTCTCGACGTACTCGATGATGTACTCGAAACCGTTGACGAAGAAGCCCTTGGGAACCAGGGTCTGCTTCTTCTTGAACACGGCCAGGACGATCAGGAGCACGATCGTGGAGACGATCAGCCAAAACGAGTACTGCGTGATGCCGCAGCTCAGATCGCCCACGACAGGGGTGGAGCTGAACTCGCTGACCAGATGATTAATCTCATCAGGCAGCTTTTCAAAAATTTCCACGACTTACCTTTCGACCTCATGAGGATCTCGCAGCGCCTTGGCGACGCGAACCGTGCAGGCGGCCATAAAGGCCACGAAGCCGATCGCCTCGCCCAGGAGGAACATGCGAAATGCCTCTCCGAACAACGCAAACACAACCAAGGTAAAGACGAGCAGGGCGACTGCCGAGACCGCCAGACTCACCATGCCCTTGAGCATGTCCGCATTCTGCTTATCGTCAAGAACCGGCTTGAGCGTAAAGACAAAGGGAAGGAAGGCAATCGCGCCCGCGATGGCACCTGCAACGATAGCGAGCAGATCGGCTATCTGAAACACTGGCGTCCTCACTTTCCTTTTTTATCGCCTCACAGGACAGTTCCCGCCAAACATTGGTGACTATTGTACGAGCCAATCGCTAAAGTACAACCGAAAAAGCATCGGTTAATACGCACCTGTTCGTTTTCTTAAGACCTTCTTTATGCCGCAGGTACGGTAATACGTTTTTCTCGAACCCTGCAGGGCAAAACGTCCGTTAACAGGAGTGCGCGCGGTCGTCTTTTGTTCGACCGCGCGCACCATTTCTTCGTATTTTCGACGTTAGCCGGTATGCCCCAGAGATTACAGCGTGCCGTAGATGCGGTCGCCGGCGTCGCCCAGGCCGGGAACGATGTAGGCAGCTTCGTTGAGATGGTCGTCGATGGCGCAGGTATAAATATGTACGTCGGGGTCCTTTTCGGTCAGTGACTTGAGGCCCTCGGGGGCCGCGACGATACACAGCATGCGAATATCCTTAACACCGCGCTCGCGCAGGTAGCTGATGGCCATCTCGGCCGAACCGCCCGTGGCGAGCATGGGGTCGACAACCAGGCAGATGCGCTGGTCGATATCCTTGGGCATCTTGCAGTAATACTCATGCGGCTCGTGGGTAACCTCGTCACGCTCCATACCGATGTGGCCCACGCGAGCGGAGGGCACCAGGTCGAGGATGCCGTCGACCATGCCGAGGCCCGCACGCAGGATGGGAACAATGGCGAGCTTCTTGCCGGCAAGCTGCTTAAACATGGCGGTGGTGATGGGAGTCTCGACCTCGACGTCTTCCATGGGCAGGTCGCGCATGGCCTCGTAGCCGTCAAAGAGCGCAAGCTCGCGCACGAGCTGGCGGAACTGGTTGGTGCCGGTGCTCTTGTCGCGCAAGATCGACAGCTTGTGCTGGACGAGCGGATGGTCGACAAGCGTCACGCGGGACGTATCGTAGGTGACGGTCATGGGTTGATTGCCCCTTTCGTTGCGGCCGGAAGATGGCCTTGCTGACAAGACGCCTGGCGACGTTGTTGCCTCGCGCCGTGCATAAGTTTAACGGTTTGTTGTATCGAGCAGCTCGTCGCAACCCTACTGAGCGGTGTTGAGCGAACGCTTGACGGCATCACGCCAACCAGCGAGGTTGCTCTCACGGCGCTCGGCGGACATGTGAGGATGGAAGACTTTGACGATCTGAGCGTTTTGCTCCAGCTCCTCCAAATCCTCCCAATAGCCGACAGCAAGGCCCGCCAAGTACGCGGCGCCAATCGCCGTGGTCTCCACCGTCTCGCACTGCAGCACGGGAATATCCAGCAGATCAGCCTGGAATTGCATGATGAACTCGTTGCGCGAGGCACCGCCATCGACGGACAGGCGCTCAATCGAAAGTCCCACGTCCTGCTCCATGGCGCGTAGCACGTCATAACTCTGGTAGGCCATGGACTCGCAGGCCGCACGCACAATGGTCGCGCGACTCGAGGCGCCGGTCAGGCCGCACACGATACCGCGAGCATGCGGGTCCCACCAGGGAGCGCCCAGGCCTGCGAAGGCGGGGACGAAGTAGCAGCCCTCGTTGTCGTTAATCGAAGTGGCGAGTTGCGCGGACTCGCTCACGCTCGAGATGATGCCCATGTTGTTGCGCAGCCAGTTCATGGTTGAGCCGGCGGCAAAGATAGAACCCTCGAGCGCATAGCTGATCTTGCCGTCCGCGGCGATACCGATCGTGGAGACCAGACCGTTCTTGGATTCGACGATCTCGTCGCCGGTGTTCATGAGCATAAAGCAACCCGTGCCATAGGTGTTTTTGGTCTGGCCGGGATGGAAGCAGCAGTGGCCGAACAGCGACGCCTGCTGGTCGCCCGCCACGCCCATGATGGGTGGCATGTTGGTCATGATGTCGCTCGCGACGCGGCCGTAGTCGCCCGAGCTCCAACGAACCTCGGGCATCATGGAACGCGGGACGTCGAAAAGCGCCAGCAGATCGTCGTCCCAATCGAGCGCATGGATATTAAAGAGCGCGGTGCGGCTGGCATTGGTGTAGTCGGTGGCAAATACCTGACCGCCGGTGAGGTTGTAGATGAGCCAGGTGTCGATGGTGCCGAACATGAGGTCGCCCGCCGCCGCGCTCTCACGCGCACCATCGACGTTGTCGAGGATCCACTGCACCTTGGAGGCCGAGAAATACGGGTCGAGCGTAAGCCCCGTGCGGGAGCGCACCAGCTCTTCTGCGCCCTGCTCGACCAGCTCGTCGATCAGAGGTGCGGTGCGACGGCATTGCCACACGATGGCGTTATAGATGGGTTGGCCGCTTATGCGGTCCCACACCACCGTGGTCTCGCGCTGGTTGGAGATACCGATGGCGGCGATGCGGTCAGAATGGATGCCGCTCTTAAACTGGACCTCCATCATCACGCCGATCTGACTGGCAAGCACCTCCGTGGGATCCTGCTCCACCCAGCCGGGGCGCGGGAAGCTGGTTTTGACGCTACGACGCGCCTGGGCGACGATGCAGCCGTACTCGTCGACGATAGTCGCGAGTACCGAGGTAGTGCCGCAGTCGAGCGCCATGATGTAGGAACCGCCAAAGCTAAACGAGGCGTCTTCCATACCCAGGCTACCTAGATTCAACGACATCGCTTACACCTTTCTATTGCATCGGGTCGGACAGGACCCGCTCGATCTCTGATGCGGGAAGTGCGCCTTGGCGCAGGATCTGGAGCTCGCCGTGCTGAAACGACACGATGGTTGAGGCGTCGCGACACGGGGTCTCACCGGCGTCGACGGCCACATCGACCCCCTCCAGGATGCGCTCCTCCACCGTGACAAAACTTGCCGGCGCGGGCGCGCCATGCGTGTTGGCGCTGGTGCAGGCAAGAGGGCTGCCGCAGGCGCGGATGAGCGCCTGCACCACGGGCGAGGCCGAAGCGCGAAGTGCCACCGTGTCGTCGGCGGCGCGCATAAAGGTCGGCACGCAGGGGGCCGCCTTAACCACGATAGTCAGGGCGCCCGGCCAGCATCGTCGGGCGAGCACGCGGGCCTCGTTAGGGATATCCACGCCATAGCGGTCGAGTGCCTCGGCATCATCGACCAGCCAGGCAACCGTTTGGGTGAGCTCGCGCTGCTTGAGGGTAAAGATACGACGATAGCCGGTGCCGAGTGCGGGGACCGCGGCGCCGTTGACGGTGGCCTGCGGATCGCGCGGCCACGGCAGAGGTTCACTTGTATCTTGTGGAACGGCATCCGAGAAGGCGTTGACCGCCACGGCGACACCGTAGACCGTCTCGGTTGGAATAAGCGCCAGGCCGCCGCGACCGAGTAGCTCGGCCGTGCGCTCGACTGCAAGCCGATGCGGCTCGCGCGCTCCCTCGTATACCCGATAGACCGTCTGCATGTGTATGCCAGCCCCTTACGCTCTGGTGCAAGTTTGTTTACTGTGGGGCATTCTCGCACGAAACGTTCAACCTATTTGCCCAGAGCGCATGTTGGTTTGGTGAGCGGCTCTAGTAGTCGGTGAAAGTGAGGGGGTTATTGGACTGCGACGAACTTCTTTGGCCTGCCGGCGTGGCGTTCTTGGGCGGCGTAGCGCTCGATGCTGTCTATCGTTATCATCCGACGGCCGTCGACAAGTTCAACATCGAGCTTTCCGGCTTTGACCAGCGCGGTAATCCGCGGAGCGGAGACTTTGAGGTCCAGCGCTGCGTCTTTAAATGTTCGGCACGCCGCTTCCCGAGCGTCCTCGTGGTCGATTTCGACTGAAAGGGCCACGACCTCGGCCGAGCGTTCGTACCCTGCCGGAGTCAAACCGTTGTTGAGGTCGTCGGCCAAAAACGCCATCAGTGCCTCGGTGGCATGGGCAATCGCTTCTTCGCGCGTATCGCCATCGGCAAAGGCGCCGGGAATCTGCGGGAAACTGGCGCAGTAACCGTCGTCTTCTTTTATGAGAACGCAGTCATAGGTAAATCGCTGCCTCATTTTGCCTCCAACTACCATTCAGCTTGGCGACGAATACTTGCCCACGTGCCCTTCTTTGGTCGATCACCACCAGAGCCGTTCACGGTGACAACACGGTCACCAGAAACATACTTAGCATGACTACCGACTTGCGCGACCTTCACGAATCCATCGTGCTTGAGTAGGGCAATGATTTCCCGAAAGGTAGGAGGTTGCATGGGCCGACCTCTTTCAGCCGTCCTAATTATAAACTACTTTATAATTTTTGCTAACCAGTTAATAAATATTACTGGCGCTGTTTGGGCTCGGTGACGATGGCTCGGACGATGCGGGGGCGATCGGTGAGGTCATGGACGATACGCACGTCCGAAAGGCCTGCCTGGCGACAGAGCTCGGCCGCGGCATCGAGGGCACCCTCGTAGAGCTCGCAGGCAAACAGGCCGCCGGCGCGCAGCATGTAAGGCGCCGCATTGAGCAGGCGGCGGAAGATATCGAGGCCGTCGGCGCCGCCCTCGAGCGCCAGGTCGGGCTCAAAATCCTTGACCTCGTGCGGCAGCGAGCGCATGACGCCGGTCGGGATGTAAGGTGGGTTGGAGACAAGCACGTCGAAGGTGCCCCACTCTTCGCGGGGAATAGAACTCACCAGGTTGGTGAGACTAAAGGCGACCTCGTCGGACGTGAGGCCAAGCGCATCGCGGTTTTTGGTGGCCAAATCGATAGCGCGCGGCTCGATATCGGTGGCGGTGCAGGTAATGTGGCCGCGGCGCTCCCAGGCAAGGGAGAGCGAAATGCAGCCCGTGCCGCAGCCGACCTCGAGAACGCGGGCGATGCGGGGCTCGGCTGGGGCAGGCGAAGCGGCATCCTGAGCTGAAGCCGTCTCCTGGTCGGCACCCTCGATGGCGATGCCGTATTCGTCGAGCTCGGGCTCGGCGGCTTCCGCGGCTTCGGCTTCTGCTGCCTGCGCGGCGGCTTCCTCGGCCTCGCGGTCGGCCAGCTCCTCGGCATAGGCACGGCTGCCCAGCACATCGCCGCCCAGCGCCGCCTCGTCGGCGGCCGTCAGGTTAGCGGCACGGCGCTCGGCGGTCGCGCGTTCGTCTGCCAGCGCGGCCTCGGCCTTGCGTGCCTCCTCAACCTCATCGTTCCAGGGCAGCTCAACGCGCTGACGGGCGGCAGCCTCGGGGCTCAGCACCTCGGCATCCAGATAATTGAGGACTTCCTCGACGAGCATCTCGGTCTCGGGACGCGGAATGAGCACGCCGGGGGCGCACGTGACGTCGATCATGCGAAACTGCGTGCTGCCGGTGATGTACTGCAGCGGTTCACCTTTAGCGCGACGAACAACGGCCGCGTGCATGGTCTCGAGCTGAGCCGCGTTAAGCGTCTCGTCCATGCGCATATATAGGTCAATGCGCGCCAGGCCCGTGGCGGCGCACAGCAGCCACTCGGCAGAAAGACGGGGGTGCTCCTCGCCGCGCTCGGCCAGGTACTCCTTGGTCCACTCGAGACAACGCTTGATGGTCCAAATCTCGTTTGCCATGGGGCCCTCCCCTCTTAAGCGCCGGACGGCGCGCGAATGTCGGAGCAGATTGTACGCGAGGCCAGCGCTTGGCAAGGGACGATTGAAGGCGATTATCGAGAATCAGCCCAGAATTTTGCACCGAGCTCGCTCAAAGTGTTCATTCGCCGACGTCCAGATTTGCATTCGTCAAGCTTTTGGCAAGGTTGCCCAAAAACTGACCAATATCTAACCAAGAACATACCAAATCACTTGACGCGCGACTCATCAAAAAATGCACTGCGACTTCTTGGACGATTATTGGAGCAATATTTTCAATAGCAGATGAATGCTATTAATTACTTTGAGCAGGTAGGCAGCTTAATTTCTAACAAAACAGATTAAATAAACTCGAAAAGTAATTTACCCAACCTAGTCATTTAAGAACGTCCCCAATGACTACCTCTAAGGCGCCGCAGGTTGAGCATACCGCATCCGGAGCAAGGCAACGCCGCATGTAGAGGACGGACAGCGAGCGGGTCGCATTTGAGACAAGGTGACGTGAAACGAAAGGGCGCTGACCTTCTGGTCGCGCCCTTGAAGTTGAACGTCAGATTGTCCAAATGCGGCCCGCGCAGCGTCGGCTGGTCCGCCGTTCGGTAGAACGGCGGAACCTACACAGCCTGTGCCAGCTTCTCGGCTCGCTCGGCGGCGGCGAGCGCCTCGATGACGGTGCCGAGCTGATCGCCCAGAAGGACGCCGTTGTAGGTGGAGTTGAAACCGATGCGGTGATCGGTCACGCGGTCCTGGGGCTGGTTGTAGGTACGGATCTTCTCGGAACGGTTGCCGTGGCCGATCTGGCTCTGGCGCTCGGCACCGAGCTCGGCCTGCTGCTTCTCGAGTTCCATCTCGTACAGACGGGCGCGCAGCATCTGCATGCAGACCTCGCGGTTCTGGATCTGGGAACGCTGCTCCTGCGACTGCACCACGGTGTTGGTGGGCAGGTGGGTGATGCGCACGGCGGAGTAGGTGGTGTTAACGCACTGACCGCCAGGGCCGGAGGCGCAGTAGGTGTCGATGCGCAGGTCGGACTGGTTGATCTGGACGTCGATCTCCTCGGCCTCGGGAAGTACGGCGACGGTAGCCGTGGAGGTCTGAATGCGGCCCTGGGACTCAGTCTTGGGAACGCGCTGGACGCGGTGCACGCCGGACTCGAACTTCATGACGGAGTAGACGCGGTCGCCCTCGACCTTGAACTCGATGGACTTAAAGCCACCGGCCTCGCTGGGGCTGGAATCGAGCACGGTAGTCTTCCAGCCGCGCGACTCGCAAAAGCGCTGGTACATCTTGTACAAGTCGCCGGCGAAGATGGCCGCCTCGTCGCCACCGGCGGCGGAGCGGATCTCGACGATGGTGTTCTTGTCGTCGTTGGGGTCGCTCGGGATGAGCATGTACTTGATGTCTTCCTCGAGCTGGGGAAGCTTGGCCTCGTTTTCGGAGATGTCCATCTGGAGCATCTCCTTCTCATCGGCATCGGTGGTATCGTGCAGCATTTCCTTGGCAGCCTCGATGTCATCGAGCGCGCCGATGTACTCGCGCGAGGCGGCAATGAGGTCGGACTGGTGCGCGTACTCCTTGTTGAGACGCGTGAACTCCTTGATATCGGAGGCGACGGCCGGGTCGGAAAGCTTCTTCTCGAGCTCCTCGTAGGCCTTGATGATCTTTTCGAGCTTGTCGCGCATGACGGACTCCTTTATATGCGTGAAGGCGAAAATCGGCAGAATTGATGGGGCGCGGGGCGCCGCTGCGGGGGTAAGCCCAGCTAGAACATGTCGATCTTCAGATACATGCGCATCCCTTCGCGTATGAGGTACATAGTTGCGGTCTAACCCATACATGATAGCGTGCGCAGGCATACCTGCATATAACCCGCACGGAATGCGACAAAGGGTCAGTCTCTTTCCTTGAATACAACTTCATCCGAACGCCTCCCGCATTCATCCGCACATATACGGATAAATTTGGGAATCCGATACCCTGAGGGCCGGATCGGCCGGCCCCGGGAGATCGGAGGACGCCATGTCCGGAAAGGGCGGGAAGGGCGCCGCGAGGGCGGTCCCAAGGACCCACGGCAGGCTCACCGGGTACGAGCGGGACACGGTCCAGAGGATGCTGAAGCGCAGGGTTCGCTCGGCCACTTCCTCGAGAGGTTCAAGGGCGTATCGACCCGCAGGCTCCACAGCTGCCTGATGTGGTTCAGATGGCTGCGCGAGGCCGCACGCGTCGGGGACAGGACGTCGCTCATGCGCGAGCAGCTCGACGACGGGCGCTACGAAAAGATCCGGAAGAAGATGATGGAGCCGGAGTACGAGTTCCATCTGGAGCCGGACGTGCAAACGGTGGGTTAACATAGCCTTTCACCAAAAAGGGCGAGCGGCCGTGCCCTGCGACCACCCGCCCTCAATCAAAGCCCTTCTCGGCCGCCGTAGCTACCGGTTCCGGCGCCGCAGGATAACGCCTGCGGCGATCAGCACCACCGCGCCGCCCGCGATGCCACCCAGGGCCATCGGCGACAAGCTGGTATCGCCCGTATACGGCAGACCCGGCTTCTCCTCCTTCGGCACCGGTGACTTGCTCGGCGGATTGGTGGGCGGCTCCGTCGGCGGGGTGGTCGGCGGCGTGTACGTGTTCTTGAACACCGGCGCCACGGCGCCGTCATAGGTTACCGTCGCCACCAGATGGCCCGCACCGTCGTCCGTCACCGTCACCGTTACCCGGTGCTCGGCCGCGTCGTACGTCACGTTCTTCTGACCGTCGTCCACCTCGGAGATGCTGTAGGCGTACGTTCCGGGCTTGTCGTACGAGATCGCCTCGAAGCCCACCGTGCCGTCCGCCGCGTTCTTTGCGGTCTGCAGCACCTTGCCGTCGGCATCCTTCAGCTGGAAGGAGAACTGCCCTTCCTTCAGGTCCTCGCCGCTCAGCACCTTGGAAGCCCCCAGCTTCACCTCAGTCGCGGCCGGCGCGTAGCTGTTGCTGAACGTCACCGCATCCGCAGCCTTGCCGCCCGTGCTGTAGGCAACCTGCGCCTCCAGCGCGTGCGTCTCCGCATCCTCCGTCACCGTCACCGTCGCGGTAAAGACCGTCGTGTCGTAGGTGACGCCGTTCGCCGTCGCCCCTGCCCGCTCGGACACGGTGTAGACGTACGTCCCCACCTTGTCCAGCTGCAGCGGCGCGAAGCCGAACGTACCGTCGGCGCCGTTCTGCACCGTCTGCACCACGTTACCGTCGGCGTCCTTCAGGTCGAAGGAGAACTCACCCTTGGCCAGGTCGCGGCCGGTCAGAGCCTTCGTTCCGGTAATCGTCGCCGTCGTTGCCGTCGGCGTGTAGGCGTTGGTGAAGGTCAGATCTGCAGCCGTCTTGTTCGCCGTCGCGGTCAGCTGGCCGCTGCCGTCGTCGGTCACGCTCACCGTCACATCCAACACCGCATCGCTGTAAGTGATGGTGCCATCTTGGCCCGCAACCTCCTTCACCTGGTACGCATGCGAACCAGTCGCAGTGTACGAGATGGCCTTGAAGGTAAACGCGCTACCCACGTTCGTGGTCCGGTCAATCTCCTGCCCGGTGGCCACGTCAATCAGCGCGAACGTGAACTCGCCATTGGCGGGCGTCCGCGTGGTGGCCGGGTCGGCGTTCTTAAGCACCTTGGTGCCGGAAATCTGGTAGGAGATCGCGCGCGGCTGGTAGCTGTTCGCAAACGTCATGGTGTTGGGGGTTACGCCGTTCTCGGTGCCCTCGCTCGGCTTCGCCGTGGAGCTCTCCACCACCAGCTTGCCGTCGTTGTTGTCTGCCACCACATAGGTCAGGGTGTACGTCTTGCCGGTGTAGGTCACGCCCGGCACGCCCGGCGCGTCGTCCGTCGGCTGCACCTCGCGGACCGTGTAGATAAAGGTGCCCGCATGGTCGAAGGTCAGCTTGTCGAAGGCAACCTTGCCGTGCGCATCGTTCTTCTGGGTCTGGATCACCGAGCCGTCAGACCCCACCAGCTCGAAGGCGAAGTCTCCCGCCTTTAGCTGATAGCTGCCGTCGTGCACGTCAACGCTCTTGGTGAGGGCGATCGCGCCGGAGTCCGTCGCCTGTGCCTCGTAGGTGTTGGTGAAGCTGGGCTTCGTGACATTCGTGCCGTCGTAGGCGACGCTCGCCTGCAGCGTGCCGGCATTGTCCGCAACCGTCACCACGGCATGGTGCACCGCGGCGTCGTAGGTCACGTAGGCCAGATCACCCTTCCGCTCCACGATGGTGTACTCGTGCGTGCCCGGCTTCGCGTAGGAGAAGGCGTCGAAGTTAACACTTCCGTCCGCGCCGTTGGTCGCGGTCCGGACGGGCTTGGCCCCGGCAAGCTGCTCAGCCGTCAGGTTGCCCTCGTACACATCGAAGGTGAACTCGCCGCACTTGGGGACGATCGGCGTGTTGTCGTCCTTCTTCACATAGCTCTTCTGCGCACCGAGGGCCAGGCCGGTCGCGGCCGGCTGGTAGGTGTTGGTGAAGGTATCCGAGCCGGATGCGCTCGTCACGATCGCCTTCGCATTCAGTGCTCCGTTCCCGCCGTCCGTGACCGTCACCGTATAGGTGAGGGGATGGCTGTCATAGACCATGCCCGGCTCCGCGCCCGGCTGCTCCACGATGGTGTAGGTGAAGTCCTTGCTCGCGGCGCCGTCCAAGTCGGAGAGCTGGAACTCGCGCGTGAAGCTGACCTTGCCGTTTGCATCGTTCTTCGCGGTGTCGAGCACGTTGCCGGCAGCGTCCTTCAGGTCGAAGGTGAACTCGCCGTCCGCGGGCTTCGTCGTGTGGTCGAAGCCGTCCGCAACCTTGATGGTCTTGGTCGCCGTCAGGATTACGGAACCCTTTGCGTCGTAGGTGTTGTTGAAGGTGGGAGCCGTAGCGGCACCGTCATAGGTGACGGTCACCTTCGTCTTGTTGTTGTCGCCCTGGTTCTGCTCTACCTTGACGTGGACCTTGACTTCCTTGGCGTCGTAGGCCACGCCGTCGACGGTCTGGCCGGCTTTCTCCTCCTTGAGCGTGTAGTCGTACTCGCCCAGGTTCAGGTTCTTGACGGCCAGCTCGACCTTGCCGCCCCGGTCGTTGGTGCCCTTGGCGACCTCGTTGCCGGCCTGGTCGTACAGGCCGAAGGTGAACGCGTCGGCCGTCAGGTCCTTGCCCGTGAGGATCTTCGTCGCCTCGACGGTAACGTCCGTCGTCGGCTTCGAGTTGGTGAAGGTCGGAACGTCGGCCTCGCCGTCGTAGGTGGCGGTCGCCTTTAGCTCGCCCTTCTCATCGGAGACCTTGATGTGGACCTTCACGTCCTTCGTGTCGTACACGACGGTCGGGTCGTTGCCGGCAACCTCCTTGATGGTGTAGTCGTGATCGCCCGGCGTGTCGTAGCTGATTGCCTGGAAGGCGACCTTGCCGTCCTTGTCATTCTGGACGGTCTGGATCACGTTGCCATCCTTGTCGAGCAGCTGGAACGTGAAGTCGCCCCCTGCGAGCTCGCCACCCGTGAAGCGCTTCGTCGCCTTGAGCGTTACCGAGGTCTCCTTCGGGTGGTACGTGTTCGTGAAGGTCTTGTCTCCACTCGTTACCTGCGGTGTGGCCGTCAGCGAGCCGGTGCCATCGTCCGCGACCGTCACCTTGTAGATGAGCGCATGGGTGTCGTAGACCATGCCCGGCTCCGTGCCCGGCTTCTCCGCGATGGTGTAGGTGAAGTCCTTGCTCGCAGCGCCGCCCAGGTTGGAGAGCGTGAACTTGCGCGTGAACTTCACCGTGCCATCGGCCTTGTTCGTCGTGGTGCCGAGCACCTTGCCGTCGGCGTCCTTCAGCTCGAACGTGTATTCGCCGCCCTTCAGCTTGGTGTCGTGCGTGAAGCCCGGCGCGACCGCAACGATCTTGGTCGCCGTCAGCTCCACGGATCCCTTTGCGGTGTAGGTGTTCGTGAAGGTGGGGGCATTGGCCTTGTCACCATCGTAGGTAACAGCGGCGTCCAGCTTGCCGGCATTGTCCATGACCTTCACCACGGCATGGTGCACCGTAGCGTCGTAGGTCACGTGGGACAGGTCGCCCTCCTGTTCCGCGACGGTGTATTTGTACTCGCCGGCCTTGGTGTAGTCGATGGCCGGGAAGGTGACGGTGCCGTCCTCGCTGTTCTTGGCGCTCCGGATGGGTTGCTTGCCCTTCAGCTGCTCAGCCGTCAGGTCGCCCTCGTACAGGTCGAAGGTGAACTCGCCGCCCTTGAGCGTGGCCGGCGTGTTGTCGGGCTTCACATAGGCCTTCTTCGCCGTGAGCGCCACCGAGGTCTCGGCGGGCTGGTACTTGTTAGTGAAGGTCGGGGCATCGTTCTTGCCGTCATAGGTGACGGTCGCCTTCGCCTTGTCGCCCTCCGCCTTCACCGAGACGTGAACCTTCACCGCCTTGGTGTCGTAGGTGATAGTCGGATCGGCACCGACGTTCTCCTCCTTGAGTTTGTAGTCGTACTCGCCGATGGTCAGACCGGTGAGGGCAAGATTGATCTTGCCCTCCTTGTCGTTCTGGACGATCTTGACGGGATTACCCGTGGACGTGTCGCCTTGGTACAGGCCGAAGGCGAACGCGCCGTCCGTCAGCGCCTTGCCCGCGAGAACTTTCGTGGCCTCGACGGTAACGTCCGTCGTCGGCTTCACGTTGGTGAAGGTCGGCACGGCCTTATCGCCGCCGTAGGTGACGGTCGCGTCCAGCGTGCCGTTCTTGTTATCGGTAACGCTGACCTTGACCTTCACTTTCTGACCGTCGTAGACGATGGTCTGGTCGTTACCGGTAACTTCCTTGATGGTGTACTCGTAGTCACCTGCCTCGGTGTAGTTGATGGGCTGGAAGGTAATGTTGCCCTTCTCGTCGTTCGTGACGGTCTCAATGGGCGTGCCTTCCGCCTTGTCACCCTTGTACAGAGCGAACGAGAAGTCGTTCCCCGCGAGCGCACCGCCCCTAAAGCGTTTCTTCGCCGCCAAGGTCACGGAACCCTTCGCAGCATAGCTGTTGATAAAGGTGGCGAGGTTCACCTTGCCGTCCTTGACCTCAGCCTTGATGGGCTTGGCCTCAGCGTCACCATCCTTCTTCACCGTCACGCCCGTGACGGTCAGCTTGGCGTCCTTATCCTCGACCCTTACCGTGACGGTATAGGTCGAGGCGTCCATCGTCCAGCCGGCGTTCTGCACGCCGTCCGCTGCGGGATCATCATCAGCGTTGTGCACCTCGGTGAGCGTGAACGTGTACTCGCCCGCCTTGTTGAACGTCATATTCGAGAAGTCGACCGTCTGGCCCTTGTCCTTGATAATCTTGTCCTTCGTGGCCTTGGACTCCGCGTGCGCGTCGCCCGCCAGGTCGTCCGACACACCCAAGTCGCCGGCGGCGATCTTCTGCTGTGTCTCTTCCGTGGCGGTCAGCGTGAACGAGAACGCCTTCTCCGTGCTCTCAACACCGGAGATCTTCTTCGTCACCTGCGGGGTCAGCTCGTCGCTGGCGTCTGACTTGTAACTGTTCTTGAACGGGACGGTAGGCGTAGCGGGCTTCGCATTGCGACTCGAGACCGTCTTCACGTAGTTGGTCGTGGTATCGAGGCCCTTAATCGCCTCGGCCGTCAGCGCATCAACGTTGCCGCCCCCGCCAACAAGCGCCGTCACGCCCGGGCCCTTCGCGATGGTCGTCTCGGTGTAGAGCTGGCCTTTGTTGTCCGGATTCGGCTTCACCGCAATGAGCACGTAGGCGTCACCGGGGTACTCGGTGTCATACGTGTATCCACCAGCGTTGGCGCCATGCGCCTCAGACACCTTGTACACATACACCTTGTTGTGGCTCAGCTGCGTGAAGTTCATCTTCAGCTTGCCGGACATCGTGGCGGTCTGCGTATCGTCACCGTCATCCTTGCCCACGGTGTTCTTGAACGACTTATCGGTATCAGCCGGCTCCGGGGCCGTCGTACCGTTATACGTCATCGCCTCGATGGTGAACGGGAACATGCCATTCTTCAACGGGGTACCAACCAGAGTCTTGGTCACATCGATGCCCGCGTAGGTACCAGAGGCCGCATAGATGTTGGTGAACGCGGCGGCGTCCGTCACCTGCCGGTCGGCATCCGTCGTCGCCTGCTTGTTGTCGTACGCAACCGACGCGGTCAGCTTACCGGTGTGCTTGCCGTTCTCGATATCGGTCACTGTGTACGTCACCGTGGACGTATGGCCGTCATACGCAATACCAGTCTTATCCGCGTCGGTCGGCTTCGTCTCGTTCACATTGAACGTATACGTGCCCGACTTGGTGAACACCAGGTCGCCCGCACCGAAGGTTGCAGAACGCGTCGCGTCACCGGCGCCTGCGACCTCAACCTTAGTCGTCAGATCGCCGGTCTCATCGGAGTCGGTAGCCTTCCTCTGGGTAACGACCTTGTTTTTAACCGCATCCCTCGTCGCATCATCCGCCGGCGTCAGGGTGAAGTCGAACGCATCGCTCGTCTCCCACGCGCGCCCGGTGAACGTCTTTTGCACGTTAACCGGCGCCGACGTCGCCTGGGTCACCGTGTAGGTGTTCTTGAACGGGATGTATCCGTTGGCGTCCGTCAGCTGCGTGCCGTCGGCCTTCCAATACGTGACCGTGGAGGACAGGCACTTACCCGTCCCAGACTCGTTATCAACCTGCTGGTTCTTCACCAGCACGTAGTACACCGTATCGTCGTAGCCCATGCCACTGGACGTCGATGTATCGGAATCCTTGACCTCGGTCACCTTGTACACGTAGGTGAGGTTCTCGCTCTCCATCGTATAGGTGATCTGCGGGAACGCAGCGATACCGTCGTCATCGTTCTTCGCCGTGGTCGTGGTGGACGTGCACCCCTTAGGCATGGGGACCTTGCTGGCACCGACGCTGTAGGAGGTGGCGAGCTTGCCGAAATCGATGGCTCCACTCGGCACGGCATCATTCTTCATCCCGCCGAGTGCCTCGAGCTGGAACGTGAACTTATCCTTCACAAGCGGATTTGCACCGGACTGGTCGGCATACGTCTTCTGCACGTTGAAGGAGATGGTCTTCTCATCGGTGTTATAGGTGTTCGTGATCTTGGCGATTTTGTCAGCGACCTCGATCGGGTTGTCCTTTTGGCTCATACCGTCGTCGGTGTAGGTCTGCTCCATCTTGACTGCCGGCTGCGACAGCGTGCCGTCGCCGTTATCCCTCACCGTCACCGTGACGCGGTAGGAAGCGCTCGAATACCCGAACCCGGGCAGCCAGTCAGCGTCGTTTTGAGACGGCGTGGCCTCGGCAATGAGATAGGTGTAGGTGCCGGGCTTGGCGTACTCAATATTGCCGAAGTCGAACTTGTCCCCGTTCTTGACGGTCTTCACAACCTGCGTCATACCACTCACGGGCGCATCCTCGGCACCGTCGGGCATCGGCGTGCCCTTGTCCGTGCGCAGGTAAATCTTGAAGCTATCGCCACCCTTCCAGTCACGGCCCTGGAGCACCTTCTGTGCCCAGAACGCATTGGTGAGCTTCACCGGCGGCTTTACGCTGTAGGTGTTCGTGAACGCCAGCTTGTTGGCCTCGGCCACCGTGCCGTCGGCGTTCTTCTTCGCGATCGTGCCGGAGATGCTGTCGCCCTCGCCGCTCAGGGCGTTGCCGCCCTGCTCGCGCTTGGTCAGCGTGAAGCCGGCCGGCATCTTGTCCGTACCGGTCAGTTCCTGCACCGTGTAGGTGTCGTGCTCGGCGAGACCGTACACGCGGATCGTCTGGCCGTCCGTGATGGTCTGCTCGCGGCCGTTCTCGAGGTCGAATATTTTGCCGACCTGCTTCTCGCTTGCGGTCCCCGCGTTCTCAAACACCGCGGCCTTGTACGTCTTCCCCGCCGTCGTGGGCACGGTGAACTTGAAGGTGAACCCCGCGTCCGGTTTTCCCGTCAGGCCCGCTGGCACCACGACCTTCTTCGTCACCTCGAGGCTCGCCTCGCGCTTGTTCGCTACGCGCACACAGGTGGCGCCCGTAAACAGGGCATTCAGGTTCATGTCGTCCAGATCGGCGCGGGCGCCCTTCGCATTAGTGTCACCAGACACGTCCTGGGTGATACCCATACGTATCCAGCCCGTCTCGGTCTCCAGGCGGTAGGGTTTGCCCTCCTCGGTGGGCCCATACTGGTACATGCGTCCGTTAGCGCCGTACTTGAGGTGCACTGTGTCGTCTGCACCCACGGGTTCGACATCGGTCCACGTCAGGTTGCCTTTAACATTGGTCTCGCCATTCGAGGTCTGCCGCGTACCCTTGATCCACGTGAGCGTGTTGTCGATGTCGCCCTCTGCGCCAAACTGGCCCAGACTCTTCATGAGCGCGCCCGGGCCCACGAACGTCGAAACGCCGTCATCGTCCGTACCAGCATCGGCATGGACGCCGTCATCGTCCACAATCACCTTGGTGAGCGTGTCGTTAAGCAGGAAGCCCTTGGGCGCCGAGACCTCCTTTAGGAAGTAGGTGCCATTCTTGAGCGGCTTGTTGCCGTCGCTCGTACACGGGAATATGCCCGCCCCTTCGAGCCGGACCGGGTTGTCGACCGACCCCGTCGTCAGGGTGTCATAGGGGCCCTGATCGTCCTTGGGCACAACCTTGCCGTTCGCGTCCGTTGTCGCCTTGTACAAGCCGAACGTTGCGCCGTCTACGGGGTTGCCCTCGGTATCGGTTTTCTGCACGAACAGGCGATTCTGGATGTTCGTGACGAGCAGGCGCGTGGCGAACTGCCGCTTGAAGTTCGTGCCGTCTGCGATGTCGTCGCTGTACACGTGGACGGTGTTCTTAGGCGTCGCGTCGCCGATCGATCTCGCCGTTGTGTGGTAGATGGCCACCGTGTACTCGGCATCCTTGCGGGCCTCACCGCTCAGCAAGTAGTAGTACTTGGAGATGTCACCGGGCAGATTTTGAATCTCTACCTGGTACTGGCCGCTCGTGTTGAGCGTGAAGGCGTGCAGGTCCTTCTTCGCCGCCTCGATAGCGCCGGCCGTGCCCGGCTCCTTGGCGAGGGTGTATCCCGCTCCCGTCGATGGGTCGCCCGACACGGCGTACCAACTGCTCGGATCTTTGATGCTTGCGCTTTTATCGCGCTTGAGCACCACAGCGAACAGTATGCCGGAGTCCAGGCTGACAGCGTCGTTGGGCTTCGTCAGGTCATCATTCGCCTTGTACACGATCGACGGCGCGGTGATGGTCTCCTTCGCGCCGGCGAACGCACCCGTCCGCCACACGGCGCTGCCCGCGTCCATACCGCCGCGGTTGATGATGACGCCGCCCGCGCCGTTCTTGTCGCTCGTGGGCTCGTACTCGAGGTGCATGCTGCCATCCGTCGTCGTGAGATTCGAGCGGTATCCCTTGGGCACGCTCGTCTTCTCCTTCAGGAGGTAGTACTTATTGCTGTGATCCTTGTTGTAGAGATCGTCGAAGTTGATGACGCCGCTGCCATCGTCGTTCGTGAGCGTTAGGCAGCCGGCCTCGTCCGTGGTGCCGGAGCCGAGAAGCGCGCCCTCGGTTTTGAAGTCCTTATCGGTCTTATAGAGCTGGAACTCGGCACCCTGTACGAACTTGCCGTCCTGGTCGAACTTTATGATGTCGGACTCGGGCACCGTCACGAGGTTGAACTTGAGCTCCATGTTGGAGTAGAGGGCGCCGCGCTCCAGGTAGAAGAACTTGAGGGTGTGGTTGGTGCCGTCGGCGAAGGTGCTGCCGTACCACCTCGTGTCGCCGTCCTTGCGCGCCTCCTGGTACTTGCTCAGCAGCGTGCCGTCGCTCTTGCCGTTCACCTTAATGTCGCCCGTTTTAAAGTTTATGTTCAGACTCGCGCGGTCGTGAATACCGCCGATATCACCCACGAGGACATCGTCGATGAACACCCAGACATCATCATCGCCGGCGAACTCGAAGGTCATGTCCTCATCTTTGTTCGTCTTGCCGCCGTCGGGCTGCACGAATCGCGTGGACATTGAGAGACCGAAGTGATGGTTGACGGGCTTGCCACCGTTGTAGCTCGCGGTGTTGTCTGCCGTGATGCCATTTTGGACGAGCCGGTCGTTTTCCTCATTGAACACCTTGTCTGCCGCGTCGAACGGGAAGAACTGACCCTGGTGGGACGAATTGCCAACGCCCCCCGGTGTCATAGATGTCGAAGGCATTCTTGTTAGCGTTGTAGGCTGCGTAGTTGTGGGTGCTGTCATAGACGTAGTAGCCGCCCTGAGCCTGGAGGAGGCCCGTCACGCCAAAATGGGACGTCTTGCCGGTCTGGGCAGAGGAATCGAACAGATAGCGGAGGGACTTGCCGCCCCAGGTACCGGAAAGCCGCGGGTAGCCGTCGAAAAGCGTGTTGTTGACGATGCCGGACTGCGGGTTCTCGCCGCCCGTCCAACGGTTGAGCGACTCACCACCCTGGCCGTCGTTAAACTGGAACCGGTGGTTTGCGTTGATGCCGCCGTTGCCGGAAACCGACAGGTGATCATCGGGATTCACCCAGTAATCAAACAGGTTGATTGTTGTCCCCGAAGGCGAAATCGTCGTAACCGTGTGGTCCGAAAACGCCGCTTCCGCACGGGTCGGCAGGAAGAAACTCGCCGTCAGCGCGACGGCGAGGGCCAAAACAATCACATATGGCGAGACCGGGCGCAGCCCACGACGACGACCATAAGACATGACGGACCACCGCTCGCGCGGCCGGTGTTCACCAGGAAGTTCCCTGCTTAGACACCCCCCGGTAGCATTATTCACGAGTCGAGACGTCGTCTCTCTGAGCTCCTGCATAATTTCCTCCCCAGTCACACGGCGACCTGCCCGGGTGCTCCCCGGGGGCCGAGGCAGTCTGGCACATGCCCGCAGTCGTTCAAGGAATACCAACCCCAGCATATGTCTCTTAAGATATCTTAGTCTTATTCTATGACAGTTTTTGTCTCATTACCGATGAAATCGGCTCAGTCCCTTTGTCGCATGCTAGAGCGTGTGGAGCAGGGCGATGAGGAAGCGGATGCCTTGGAGGTAGGCGCGACGGGTGATGCGCTCGTTGGTGCCGTGGACGCCGCGGTCGCATTCGTCATCGTCGACCACAAAGGCGGAGAAGCGGATGCACTCGTGGCAAATGCGCTGGTAGTTGGCGGCATCGGTTGCACCAATCACGGTCGAGGGCACGATGCTCATCGGCTCTTGGCCCACCGCAGACGATCCGTTTTCCTCCGTCGGCTTGGGATCACGGAAATAGCGGGCGGCGATGGCGCGGACGGCCTCGAGCCCCGGACCGCCCACGCGCGGGGACGGCGAGGGCTCGGAGCTGCCGGGGCCCAGCTCGACCTCGACTCGGCCGGCGAGCCCAGCGGTGGCAACGGCCTCGCGGCAGCAGGCCACGACATCGGCCACGCTCGTACCCTCGAGCATGCGGAAGTTGATATTGACCCACATATCTTGCGGCATTACGTTGGCACCGGTACTGCCGCCCTCGATTTGCGTGGGCGCACAGGTGGTGGTCACAAGCGGGTACAGCTTTTTGCTGGCAAGGCAGTCGCGCACGATGGCATCCTTGCTGGCAGCAATCTCGTCTGCGGTATAAAGCCCCAGCTCGACGAGCTGCGCAGCAAGCAGATCGGTCACACGCGCCGGCCACTCGATATCGCAAATCGCGGCAATAGCGCGGCTGAGCACTTCGAGCGACGTGCCACCGTAAGGGTTGGAAGAATGCCCGCCCTCACTCTTCGTCTTGAGCACGATATCGGCATAGCCCTTCTCGGCAAGGTCGGCGTGCATGAGCCAGTCCTCGCCCGCGCTGTACTCGGCAGCCGAAACGATGCGGTAGTCGCCCTCGTCGATCAGGTACTCAAGCTCAATGCCGCGCTCCTCGAGCGCGCGGCCGATGGCGCCTGCGCCGTACTGCGTAGTCTCCTCGTCCTGGCCAAAGGCCAGGAGCAGCGTGCGCTCGTGCTGCCAACCGTGTGCCAGCGCATACTCAACCGCCTCGAGAATGCCTGCGACCTGGTCTTTCATATCGATAGCGCCGCGACCCCAAATGTAGGTGTCGTCTACATGCCCGCTAAAGGGGGCGTACGTCCAGTCGTCCTCGGTACCCGGCACCACGGGGACCACGTCCATGTGACCCATGAGCACAACGGGCTTGAGTGCGGGGGCGGAGCCGGAAAGCGTCACCAGCAACGAATGATCGATGAGCTCGACCTTACCCGCTGTAAATACGTGCGGCCAGGCCTGCTGCATATAGGCGCGCAGGTCGTCGAACGGCTGCCAGTCCACTGCCTCGGTATCCATGCTCGAAATGGTCGGAAACGACAGCACGCGGCCCAGGCGCTCGCACGCGCCGACCTCGTCGATATCGGCAAAATCATCCTCGTGCGCAAAGAAGCGCCAAACCTCGGCCATGCCTTCCTCCAAAAACAACGTGGCAAAGAGGCGGTCCCTTTGCCACGTTCGCTTGCATTATTTGTCGTTGAGATAACGCGAGAGGAACTCGCGGGTGCGCTGGTGCTTAGGATTGCCGAAGAGCTCGGCCGGCGCGGCGTCCTCGAGGACCACGCCCTTGTCCATAAAGACCACGCGGTCGGACACCGTGCGGGCAAAGGCCATCTCGTGCGTGACGACGACCATGGTCATGCCGTCGGCAGCGAGCTTGCGCATGACCTCGAGCACCTCTCCCACGATCTCGGGGTCGAGTGCGGAGGTCGGCTCGTCGAACAGCATGATCTGCGGATTCATGCATAGGGCACGAGCGATGGCAACGCGCTGCTTTTGGCCGCCGGACAGGCGACCCACGGCGGCGTGCGCGAACTTCTCGAGCCCCACGCTCGTCAGATGCTCCATCGCGACCTTCTCGGCCTCGGCCTTGCTCATCTTTTTGAGCGTGACGGGCGCGAGCGTGCAGTTGTCGAGCACATCCATGTTGTTGAACAGGTTAAAGCCCTGGAACACCATGCCGATGTCCTCGCGCAGCTTGTTGATGTTGCAGCGCTCGGCCGTGAGGTCCTGGCCGTGGAACCAGATGTGGCCCGCGTCCGGGGTCTCGAGCAGGTTGAGGCAGCGCAGGAAGGTCGACTTGCCCGAACCCGAGGCGCCGATGATGGTGACGACCTCGCCGGGATTGACGGACAGGTCGATGCCCTTGAGTACCTCGAGCGAGCCGAAGCTCTTGCGCAGGCCCTCGACGCGGATGAGCGGCTCATTGGTCTGTGCGGCGGCCGCAACGCCGGTAATGGCGGTATCTGCCATGATGATTCTCCTCGTCTTGAGCCTAGTTGGAGCTGGGCAGCGTGACCGGAGCCTCGGCGCCGAGCTTTTTGCCAAAGGCCTCGAGCAGGCGGCTCGCCACGAGCGTCAGGATCAGGTAGACCACGAGCGCCACGCAGTAGACCTCCATCTGGCGGTAGTACACGCCGGCGACGGTGGTGGTGGCGTACATGAGGTCAAACACGCCGATGACCGAGAGCACCGACGAATCCTTGATGTTGATGATGAGCTCGTTGGTGAGCGCCGGGATCGCGTTTTTAATGCCCTGGGGGAACACGACTTTACGCATAGCTTGCCACTGCGACAGGCCCAGCGAGCGCGCCGCCTCGGCCTGGCCGGGATCGATGGACTCGATGCCGCCGCGCAGGACCTCCATCATGTAGGCGGTGGAGTTGAGCGAGATGGTAACGAGGCCGGCGGTGAAGGTGCTCCAAATCTGGTTGGCCTGGGCGGTCTCGAAGCCCATGCCGCGCAAAACGGTGAAGCCCGCGTAATAGATGAGCAGGCCCTGGACCATCATGGGCGTGCCGCGCACGATGGTGGAGTAGATGGTCGCAAAGCCGCGGCCGATACTCTTAAAGAAGCGCACCAGGTCGTTATCCACGCGGTCGAAGGTCTGAATACGCAGGAACACAAAGAGCAGCGCCAGGAAGAATGCGATGACGGTGCCGAAGGTGGCAAGCGCGATGGTGATCTCGATACCGCGAATGAAGAAGTCACCGCTCTTGTAGGTCATGTAGACCAGGCTCGACAAAAAGTCGCTGGGGTTGGAATCCGAGACAATGCTCACCTGCACCAGGTCGATAAACGACATGACGCAGCGGTCCACGAAAAAGATCGCCGCGATGGCGACCACGACGTAGCTGCCCAGGCGTGCGCCACGACGGCAGCGCTCGGATGCGAACGGCGACGTTTCGCGATAGTCGTTCCAGTGCATGAGCTTGGTGACCAGCGCCGCCGCCGACACGACGAGCCAGGCCCAAAGGATTGCCCAGAGGCAGTCTTGGAACACGCCCGTAGGCGCCAAGAAACTCATCGGCGTGGGGTTGCGCTGGCTAAACGCCAGGCCGAGCGCCGCGATGACGCTCGTGCCCAGGTATACATAACGGTGGTCTGCCTTGATAAAGGAGGCCAGGCGATTGATGGTTTTCATGCTGCCTCCCTATGCCGGCTGACGGTCGAGGCACGCGTCCCACATTTGGTCGCGCTCCTCTTGGCTAATGCCCTTGAGTGTCTTGTCGATGAGCTTAAGCAGTTTGTCCGAGCCCTTGCGGCAGCCGACGTTTGCCGTGACCTCCTGCTTAAAGCCCTCGCCCTCGGCAAATTGAATGGGGACGATGCCCGGGTTTTGGGCCATATAGCCCTTCTCGTTCTCGGTGTTGTAGGTCACGGCGTCGCAGGTGCCCTGCAGCAGGTTCGAAAACACCGTGGGGACCGAATCGACCGGGTTCTTGTGCACAACGCCCGGGATTTCGTCGATGACGGTATCGAGCATGGTGTCCTTTTGGCCGAGGACCGTAGCGCCGCTAAAGTCGCTGAGCTTGGTCGCATTTTGGTAGGGCGAGCCCTCTTTTACGAACAGGCCAAAGTAGCCAATGAAGTACGGGTCGGAAAAGCCGACGGACTCCTCGCGCTCGGGCGTGGCGCTCATGCCGGCAATGATGAGGTCGATCTGGCCGTTGTTGAGCGAATCGATAAGGCCCGAGAAACTCTGCTTGACGGCAACGGGCTCGCCACCGAGGGCCTTGCAGACGATCTTGGCGATCTGCACGTCGTAGCCATCGGCATAGGCACCCTGCACGTTGTCGATGGGGATGGTGTACTCGCTGGCCTCGGAGACCTGCCAGTTGTACGGGGCGTAGGCCGCCTCCATGCCAATGCGGATCTTATCCTTGCCGATCACGGAATCGGACAGGTCGTCGCGACCGCCGCCCGTCGTGGGCTGAACCACCTTGAGCGTTGACGGGCGCTGACAGCCGGCAAGCGCGCCGGCGACGACGGAAGCGCTCGCAGCGAGGGCGCTACCCAAAAAGATGCGACGGCTGCATACCGGCTGGCGCTGCGCATCGCACTGTTGGGGAGAATGCATAATCTGCCTTCCCTGTTGAATCGTATGCTGACGACTTAACAGGATATACGCCAGCGACCAGCAGCGCAGCACAAGCTCGAAAAATTAATAGACACACGGTAGCCATTGGGGACGCCGATGTTTTGGCAATGCCGGCGAGCGACGTCCAGAGCGAACAAGTGGCATGAAAAAGGCAAGGCATGACCAGAAGGTCTATGTCTTGCCTTTTGAATGACAACTTGTCGCTCTGGACGACGCGCAGCATCGACCGAGCGGCGGAACCTCTAGAGCAAGGTAACGCTAAAGCTGCGAACATCCGTCTCGCCGGGAGCCAAGGTGATGGTGTTGACCTTGTGCTCAAAGACGTCGTCCTCGGTGTCCATGGTGGTGTGACCGGTCCAGGGCTCGAGCGCCACAAACGGAGCGTCGTTGGCGGCAGACCACACGCCGATGTACTTAAAGCCCTCAAAGTCGATCTTGACGCCGTGGCCCGACTTGCGGCCGCGCAGTGTGAGCGTGGAGCCCGGAGTATCGGTGAACATGATGGCATCGTTATCGAAGCTGCGGTGCGTGATGGGCAGCACGTCCGAGTTATCGGGCGCCTTGTAGCTGCCCTCGAACGTCATAAGACCGTCGGGCGTGATGATGGGAGCCTCGTTGGTCCAAGCCTCGGTAAACGCCAACTCGTAATCCTCGAACGCCTCGTCCTCGGCACCGGGGGCGGGCACGTTAAATGCGGGGTGGCCGCCCACCGAGAACGGCAGGTCCACGTCGCCGGTGTTGGTGACGGCAAAGGTCTGCGTGAGGGTGGCGTCGCCGGTCAAGGCATAGGTCATGTTGAGCTTAAAGTGGAACGGGAACGCCTTGAGCGACTCGGGCGTATCGGTAATCTCGTACGTTACCGAGGAGCCGTCCTCCGAAACCTCGACCAGCTTGTGCTCGACAATGCGCGCGAGTCCGTGGCGCGGCATCTCGCAGGTACCGGCCGCAGACGTTGCCGTGTTGTTGCGCAGCGAGCCCACAATGGGGAACAGGATGGGCGCGTGCTTGCCCCAAAAGGCGGGGTCGCCCTGCCACAGATACTCGTTGCCGTTGAGGGCAAGGCTCGTGAGCTGGGCGCCCATGGAATCGATGGCCGCGGTGAGGCCGCCGCGCTTGATGGTAGTAACGGTAGACATGCTACTTCCTCCAAAAGTAAACAATAGTGTCGAGGGCTATTGTCCCACTCTTGGCGGCGGGACGGGACGGCAGGCGATTATTGAGTAGCCATAGCGGAATGAGCGGCGAGTGCCTACTGGGTATCCACGTAAAGGTCGAACCCGCCCTGCGGTGTAGTGTCGACCGTGTCGGGCGCCTGTGAGTTAAAGTTCACGGGGACCATGCGCTTTGAGGCGCGGAAGCGCGTGCCGTCGGTGGCGACGGGCGGTTCATCGACGGTGAGCTCGTAGTCGCCGGGCTTGAGCTCGATGCCGTCACCAGCGGAATTGACGTATTGATACTCGTCGATCGTCTGCCCTTTGAGCGTGCGCCCCACGATATGGATGAGCATTTGGCTGTCGCCGCGCGCGGTGTCCCACGTCGCGCCGTCCTTGACCTCGACCGACACATGTACCGAGCGCGTGCGGCCGAGCGATTGCTCGACAGACATCTCGACCTTGGCGGCGTCTTTTCGCTGTTGCTCAACATGGCTCCAGACGTTTCCAATTACCGAGCATGCGATAACGCCGGCCATGAAGGCGATAAGGATGGGGCCGAGCGGAGAGCGACGTCCTGCATCTTCCTCGCGAGACAGATTGGGGCGACGTGTGGGCGCGGGCGCCTGGGCACCCTGCGAGGGCACGTCGAGAATACTGAAGGATGCCGTGCTGTCGGGATCGATGGTGTGACGCGGCTGCGGGGTCTTTGCCGGCGAGATCGACATGTCGGCTGGCTCGCCGAGCGTGGCCGTAGCGTCGGCCTTGGCCTCGTCTGCCTCGGCCTGGGCCCAAGCTTGTTCGAAGGTCAGGGGCTCGACGGAATCGAGGGCGGCGTCCGAGTCGGCGGCGACGTCGTTGCCGGTCTCGTCCTCGTCGCTCGACACGTCACGCGGCGTAGGCTCGCCCCACCCCTCGTCCGGAGCCTCACCCTCGCTATACCACCATTCAAAGTTATCGATATCCATACGGGGCGCCCCTTAGGCCTCGCAAATAAACACTTGCTAGCCTTATACCCCCAGATGACACGGGAGCTCGCCGGCACAGACAGGAAAAGCGTCACAACATTCGACGCTTTTCCTCGTTTTCGAGATTTTCATCGAATGTTGTGATGGTTTGGGCAGCGATTACATGGCGAGGGCCGTGCGGATAGACGGATCGCTGAGGGCCTCGCGGAGCCAGGGGGCCAACTGCTCGGGATGACCTTGCAGATAGCCGTCGAGCTCGGAGAGGGCCACGCGGCGTACTTCCGATATTTCCTCTTGGTTGATGTGCAGCTCGCCCGGCTTAACACGGGCCAGGTAGACCTCGCACCATTCGCACTCACAGCGGCCGTCGCCGTGATCCTCGCGGTACACCACGTGCCCCAGATGCTTGAGCTCGTCCGGCTCGCGCATGATGCCGAGCTCTTCGTTGATGCGACGCGCCGTCGCGGCGGCGACGCCCTCCCCCGGGAGCGGATGGCCGGCGCAGCTATCGGCCAGCACCCCGCCCCACAGGCGCTTGAGCGGGCTGCGGCGACAGAGCAGCAGGCGCATGTTTTCGCCCTGGCCCTCGACCAGAAGCGTCAGGAATGCTTGGTGCAGGATACCCTCGCCGGTATGAGCTTTGATGCGATCGACGGGAGCGAGCGCTTTGCCCGTCGCGGCATCGACCGCCACGACCTCGGCACCCGCACCGCCCTCATCCCAGCCGGCGCGCAAGATGCGGGCCGCGGTTTCTTCGAGCGCGACGATGAGCTCCTTCGTGGTATTGAGCACGCGCTGCAAGTCGTCCTTGCTCGCCTGTTCAACATGAAAACCCATGCTTGCGGTTACCGGCACACCAAAGCGCGTAGCGAGCGCCGCCGCAATGTCGTGCGCCGGGATCTCGTCGCGATGGCACGGAACGGCAAGGATGCTCACAGTCGCCGTGCGTCCGGGCTCGGGACGCGGAATGGCCTGCGCCGTGGCGCCCAGGTGTGCGAACTCCGGCGAGCAGGCGTACACCGCCATGCCTCGCGGCGTCACCGTCAGCTGGGCCTCGAGCGTAAACTTGCCCTCGCCCACTGCAACCTTTGTCGTGTGCATACCCATGGGATCTCCTGTCGCCCGCGATGTACCTGAGACCATCTTCGCCTGTATTGCGACTATACAGGCAAGCGCAGACCGTGACAAAGGCGCTGCTTCTTGTCGTATTCTGCTAGAGTTGCAGAGACTGAATCTAGCTCATATAACGCAACATGGGAGCAACCGCCTTGACCACCGCAACCTCGTCCACAACAGCATCAACCGCTGCCGCGCTTTCCCCCGCGCGCACCAACCTCTGCCTAGCGCTGCTCGTGTTGTTAGGCTTTTCGCTCGGCTGCTCGGAGTTCGTGGTCATCGGCATCGAGAGCGACCTGGCGACGGAGCTCGGCATCTCACTTGCCACCGCAGGCCAACTCATCAGCGTGTTCGCGCTCGTCTACGCCATCGCAACGCCGGCGCTTGCGCTCAGCACGGGACGCTTCCGCCGTTACCAGTTACTCGTGTGCTACAGCATTGTCTTTGTACTCGGTAATCTTGTCATGGCGTTGGCGCCCAACTTCCAAGTGCTGTTTGCCTCGCGCATCATCTTGGGCTCCGTCTCGGGCGCACTGCTCGCCGTGGGCGTGACGTATATCCCCGAGCTGCTGTCCCCGCAGCAGACCTCACTCGCTATCTCGGTGGTGTACGGCGCATTCTCCGTGGCGATGGTCTTTGTGACCTCGATCGGCAAGTTTGTGGCCGACACGCTCGACTGGCACGTTGCCATGTACGGCACGCTGACCTTCGCCGTTCTGATCTGCGCCGCGCTCGTGGCGTTTATGCCGCGCGCCGGACAAACCGACGAGCCTGCCACCTTCCGCGAGCAGGCGGGGCTTCTGCGCGAGCCGAGCATCATCACCGGCATGCTCATCTTCTTGTTTGGCGTGGGCTCGGTCTATGTGTTCTACGGCTACGTGACGCCCTATCTGGAGCAGGTGCTGGGCATGGGCACCGTTCAGGCGAGCACCACCCTTATGGCCTACGGCGTGTTCTGCCTGATCTCGAACATCCTGGGCGGATGGATCGATGCGCGCTTTGGCATGAGGGCGCTGCTCGTGACGTTTGTGCTCCAGGCCGCGGCTCTGTTTGGGCTGTTTGCCGTTGGCGGCACCATGCCCCTCGCGCTTGTCTTTGTCTTTAGCCTGGCGATGCTCATGTACCTGTTTTCGGTCTCGTGCATCACGCACTTTATGGACGTGGCCCGCAGCCGCCATCCCAAATCGATGGTGCTCGCGAGTTCGGTGGAGCCCATGGCATTTAACGTTGGCATTTCGTTTGGCACCGCGGTGGGCGGCGCCGTGGTAAGCGGGATTGGCATTGCCTACGTGGGCGCGGTTGGCGCCGCATTCTCGCTCGTAGCCTGGATACTCACGCTAGTGACGATCAAGCTGGCACGCTGGGAGCGCAAGCGGGCAGCACAATCTTCGATGCAGGCATAGGGGTGGGATCGAGGCAGGCGCAAGTACAGCTCAGCGCGGCGGGCGTCCGATGAAAACCACACCATACGAGCAGTGTTTATCCGCCCGCAGGCTCCAGCGGTTCAATTTCGTGTACTTGAAATACACGTTTTTCCACGATTTCGTGTATTTCAAGTACACGAAATCGTACTAAACTATGTATTTGAAGTACATGAAATTGGAAAGGCAGCCCCATGCGCAGATCAATCGAATCCGTTATCGAATCATGGGCGACAAAGGACGCCTCGCGCCCCCTCCTCATCCGTGGCGCACGACGCGTGGGCAAAACGTACGCTGCCGAGGAAATCGGCAGACGAATCGCCGGCGATGCGTTTGTCAAACTCGACTTTCAGACCGATCTTGAGCTGATTGCCCCGCTGTTCGACTGCCCCACCGACGACGTTGACACCATCGTGGCACGAATCTCAGACTATAAACGCACCCCCATTCGCAAAGAAACCGCATTCATCCTGTTTGACGAGGTTCAGCTCTGTGAACGGGCGCTCAACTCGCTTCGCTTTTTCTCGGGTTCGGGCTGGCGCATATGCGCGACCGGCAGTCAGCTCGGCGTCGCCACGCGCAAGCGCAAGCTGCCTTTTCCCAGTGGCGTCCGCCAAGAGACCATGCATCCCATGTCGTTCGAGGAGTTTCTCTGGGCGCTCGGCGAGGAGCAGATGGCCGATGCCGTTCGTGCCCACGCCGACACGCTCGAGACCTACGCCGCGCACCAAGCCGCGCTCAACCTGTTTCATCGATACCAAATCGTGGGCGGCATGCCCGCCGCCGTCAACGCATATCGCAAGACGCTTTCCATCGAAGACGCGCGCGTCGAGCAGCGCGAAATCGACGAGACCTACACCGCCGATATGACCGACCCCGAAAACGGGATCAGCGGCGTAGCAGCGCGCAAGGTCTGGCGCTCCATTCCATCCCAGCTGCTACGATCCTCAACCAAGAAATTCAAGTACTCCGAGGTCGAACGCGGAGGCCGACGCTCAAAGCTCATCGAGCCACTCGACTGGCTCGAGGGCGCCGGCATCATATCGGTCAACAACCTGACCGAAGGCATCGAACCTCCCCTCGTCCCCTTCGACGACGAAGACGGGAGCTTCTTTAAGGTCTATCTTCTCGATACGGGCCTCATGTTCTACAAACTCGGTATCAACCCGCGACTCTGGCTCGACCTCAAAGAGGATTCCGCCATTGCGCTGTCTTCCGACTTTCGAGGTGCCTTGGCGGAGAACTCGGTCATGCAGGCATTTTCGGGCAATGGTTTGCAGACGTATTACTGGATGCCACCGTCGTCTTGGAAGACGAACGGCGAGCTCGATTTTCTACTTCAGACCGACCGTATGGAGATCGTTCCCGTCGAGGTAAAATCCGCACGCAACGTGCGCGCGAGAACGCTCGGGTCGTTTATGGAAAAAGCCCGGTCGCCGTATGCCTACATATTGTCCGAGAACAATTTTGCCCGCAGCGAAACCGATGACGGACGCGAGCTGCGCCATCTCCCCTTGTACGCAGCGGGCTTTATCGGAGCAAACTGCCTCAAGGGCAGTCTGTAACCCCCGCGCGACCGCCCAGAAAGGAACCATCATATGCAGCACGTACTGTTTATTTGCCACGGGAATATCTGTCGCTCGACGATGGCTGAGTCGGTGTTTACCGAGCTCGTGCGCCGCGCTGGGCGCGAGTCGGAGTTTGTCATCGATTCCGCAGCGACCTCAACCGAGGAGATCGGCAACCCGCCGCATCGTGGCACGGTCGCCAAGCTGCGCGAGGTCGGGATTCCCGTCGTCGCACATCGCGCACGTCAGGTGCGTCGCGCGGAGTATGGCGACTGGGATCACATTGTCTATATGGATGCCGAGAACGCGCGTGACCTGCGTCGCATCTTTGGCGACGACCCCGACGGCAAAATTACGCGCCTGCTCGATTGGACCGAGCGCCCCGGCGACGTGGCCGATCCCTGGTACACCGGCAACTTCGACGCCACCTACCGCGACGTGCTCGCCGGTTGTACCGCTATGCTCGAGCAGCTGTAGGTAAGCGAGGTCGCGGGCCACGTCTTCGGCGCAAAATGAGCGTGGATAATCTCCCGCATACAAATTGAGTGTGGACAATCTCCCACTTTGAGCGCTCAAGTACGCTCTAAACGGGAGAAAATCCACGCTCGACTACTCGTCGACGATCTCGGCGAGCCAAATGTTCAGTGTATCGACTTCGGGGCAGCAGAACTTTGCCGTGCCGGGCTCGTTGCCAGGCACGGTTCCGCCATAGCGCAGGATATCGATATAGGGAAAGCCCACATGGCAGGCCATGGCGCACATCTTGCCGCGGTCTCGGTCGAAGTCAAAAACGTCGCCCGGCTTGTGACCATGGTGGCAGCGGCACGCACCCAGCTGGTCCACGCAGCTCACGCGGATGCGCGGACGCTTGCCCCGCGGCGCGCCGAGCGGCTTGTTCTCGCCCGCAGGCTTGGCGCCGCCCTCGCCAGCATTACTCATGGTCAATCACATCCAGGCAGGCCTCGATGGGAAGGCCAGCCGACTTGTCCTCTTGGTCGGCATTGCGCTCGATAAGCCCAGCCACCACGCGCATGGCATCGGACGTCGCGCGCTGCAGGCTCCAACCGGCCATAACGCGGCCGACGAGCACCGCCGAGAACGTGTCGCCCGTGCCCGGGAAATAGACCGGAATGAGCTCAAAGGGAATCGTGAAGTGCTCCCCCGCCACATGGTCGTAACCGATGACGACATTCGCACCGTCGACCACAGCGCTCGTAATGACCACCGACTTGGCGCCCAGGGCACGCACGGCATCCACAAGAGTGCGGCCCTCATCGGGCGTGATTTGCTCGGCAATGGGCGTATCGGTGAGCAGGCACGCCTCGGTGTAGTTTGGCACCGCATAGTCGGCGCACTCGAGCAGGCTGCGCATGAGACCGATCGTGGACTCGGGCACGCCGGCGTAGAGCTTGCCGTTGTCGCCCATGATGGGGTCGACGAACACCTTGGTACCCTTTTGCGCGCGACGGTGGCAGAAGTCCGAAATGATGCGCGTCTCTTCCTCGGTCACGATAAAGCCGGTAGAGATGGCGTCGAACTCAAAGCCGAGCTCCTCCCAGATGGCGAGGCTCTGGCGCACGTACTCGGTGGTGTCGTGGATGTAGAACTTGGGATAGTTGAGCGTATCGGACACAAGTGCCGTCGGCAGGTTGTGGATGCGGTAGCCCATGTGCGACAGCACCGGCAGCATGGCGGAAAGCGCGACCTTGCCGTAGCCGCACATATCGTTGATCAGCAGCAGCTGAGTGTTCTTCATGAGGGTCTCCCTTGGTTCGGGCACGGCGCAGCAGCGCCACAGTGCGACTAAGTGTAGCGCAGGGGACGTTGTGAGCGGAGTCGAGCAGCGCGAAGGGTAAATTGTTGCGGAAGGGGGTGCGGACGATTTCTTGGACCGCGCCTAGGCGTATCCAAGCTTCCTGCGGT
>CAUDDF010000012.1:0-43690 GCA_958448275.1 uncultured Collinsella sp. | reverse complement strand
TGCGTTCCGTCATGGGTGGCTCCTCGTCCTACGTGTGCTGCGTCGACAACAACGGCGTTGCCAACTACAATTCGGCGACGAACACCTGGGTTCGCCCCCGCCCCGGCTTCCTCGTCGGCTAGCCAGCCGAGTGCTCTATACTCTGCTTTTAGGCGACCGCCTTGCGCGGTCGCCTCCTGCCCGCGCAGCGGGCCGTTTTTTTCGCCACTATTTCCGGGAGGTGCCATGAGCGGCGTCTACCAGCGAAACCGCGAGGTGTCCGAGTACAAGTTCTTCACGCAGGCCATCGCCATCCGCGTGGAAGTCAACAAGCTCATGGCCTCCTCGTCGGTCGTGCCGAAAGCCTACAGGCTGCTGAACGCAGTCCCCACGGTGGAGACCGCGCGCAGCATCGTATACAACGTCAACCGCGCCGACTGCTTCTACCCCAACAGTTCGTTCAACGCACTTGAGCGCAAGCGTTACCTGACGCTGGCGATAGCCGACTGCGAGCAGCTGATGCTCGACATGCAGTGCCTCATGGACATCGGCCTGCCCGTGAACGCCAACCGCTTCGAGGCGCTGGCGGGCATGGTCGAGGAGGAGATCAAACTGCTCAAGGGCGCGCGCAAGAACGTACGCGTCACCGGCAAGAAGACGACCGACGAGCGCATAGCCGAGGCCGAGGCCGAGCTAGAGCGCCTGCGTTCGTTATAATGGGCGGCGGTCCCGCCTTGTATATCGGTACAATTGGTGGCTGCGTTCCGTCATGGGTGGCTCCTCGTCCAACGTGTGCTACGTCAACAACAACGGCAATGCCAACTACAATTCGGCGACGAACACCTGGGTTCGCCCCCGCCCCGGATTCCCTTACTGCCAGACCGAGTAGGCCAGCGGGCCGAAAGCAGAGCGCGGAGAGGAAGGAAGGCGCGACCATCGGGCGCGAGCCCGTAAATACGCACCCCGCGAGGGTGGCCGGACGCTGCTTGCATGGCGCGGCGCTCCGTGGCTTCGCCGCGTTTCATGGCCATACCTCAAGCGGCTGTCAGAGCCACATTGCAAGCCGTGCGGGGTGCCTTCTATGAACTCGGAGCAAAGGCGGGCCGCACGCCGGAAGCGCCGCGAGGAGAAGCGCGCCAGGGCCAAGGCCGAGCGCGTCAAGGCGTGCACCCTTGAGACGGTGGCCGACCTCAACAGCCTGTGCAGGGCATCCAAGCAAGCCGCGTGCGGCGTGATGTGGAAGGCCTCGACGCAGCGGTACATGAAGGACTACCTGCGAAACGCCGTGAATTCGCGCCAAGACCTTTTGGAGGGCCGCGACATATGCCGGGGTTTCATCCGCTTCGACCTGTGGGAGCGCGGCAAGCTGCGCCACATCAGTGCAGTGCACTTCCCCGAGCGCGTGGTGCAGAAGTCGCTGTCCCAGAACGCCCTCGTGCCCGCCATCGTCCCCACGCTCGTATCCGCGAACTCCGCCAACATCAAGGGGCGCGGCACCGACTACGCCCTTAAGCTGCTCAAGCGCCACCTGGCCGACCACTGGCGGCGGCATGGGCGCGAGGGCTACATACTGCTGGGCGACTTCTCCGACTACTTCGCGCGCATTGCCCACGAGCCGGTCAAGCGGCAGGTGGCCGACGCGCTGCTCGACCCGCGCGTGGTCGCCCTTGAGCACCGCCTGATAGACGCGCAGGGCGAGGTCGGCCTGGGCCTGGGCAGCGAGCCAAACCAGATATGCGCGGTGGCGCACCCCAACCGCATCGACCACTACGTGGCCGAGATGCTGCGCCCCGAGGCCTACGGCCGCTACATGGACGACTTCTACCTGATCCACGAGTCCAAGGAGTACCTGCAAGCGTGCCTTCTGCTGATAGAGCACGAGTGCGCGAAGCTCGGCATCGCGCTGAACCCGCGCAAGACCCGCGTGGTGAAGCTGACGCGCGGCTTCACGTGGCTGAAGAAGCGCATCTTCTACACCGAAACGGGCCGCATCGTCACGAAGCCGTGCCGCGACTCCATCACACGCGAGCGACGCAAGCTGAAGAAGATGGCCCGCATGGTGGCCGAGGGGGTCATGACGCCCGAGCAGGTGCAGCAGAGCTACCAGAGCTGGCGCGGCGGCATGGCTCACTTGGACGCGCACCGCAGCGTGCTGGCCATGGACGCGCTGTACCGCAGCCTGTTCGAAAATCTCGCGGGGGGGGGGTTGCTCAATGCAATCAAGCCCGAGAGACGATTCGGGCGGAACGCCCTCGCCATAGCGGAAGGGCGGCAACTCAAAACGGCGGCCTAGACGGGTCGAAAACGAAATAACCAAGACAGCGAAGGCGTGCTGCGGCGCGCCTTCTTTCTTCGCGCCCGCCCAAACGGCCAGGCAATCTCACGGCGCTAATACGATGGCGGCACATTCCCCGATAAGGAAGGAGTCCGCATGGACACTGAGGAAGACATGCCGCGCCCCGACGAGCTTCGAGACGGCACCCTGGCCGAGGTCAACGCCCTGCGCGACCTGCTGTCGCAGATCGGCGACCCCGATGCGGCGCACGACGCGGGCGTTATCGACGATGACGAGTACGTGGAGCGGAAGGCGCGAAAGCTCGCCTACACCTCCGCGCTCGCCGCCTACGCCAACGGCGAGGTGCCCGACCTCCCGGCGCTGCTCGAACAGATGCGCGAGCAGGCGTCCCAGCCGACGCAGACCGAGACCAACACGGCGAACATCGACTACCTGCTCATGACCGTGGGAGGTGACCAGTAATGGCTACGAAGAAAACCGTTGAGCATTCCAAGCACTTCGCGAAGGTCAAGAAGTACTACGACAAAGACCTTTGGAGCAAGGCGCGCGTCTACAAGGCTGTCGAGTGCAAATGGATCACCGCCGACGAGTACAAGGAAATCACCGGCGAAGAGTACGCGGGGGCTTAGCGTGAACGACCTCGTGTACACCGTGGCGGTCACCGCCATCGTGTCTGGCATCGTCGGCTCCGTGGTATCCGCCTTGGTGGCGGCATTCAAATCGCAAGGACGCAAGGCTGTCGAGCGCACCGAGGCGGAAAAGGCAACTGACGATGCCTTGAGGATGGGGGTGCGTGCGCTGCTTTGGCGCGAGCTGAAGAACATCCATGAGCAGGCAGTCCGTCAAGGCGGCTTGACGGTCGCAGACCGCAAACACCTCGAAAACGTCTACGCCGCCTACCACGGGCTGGGCGGCAACGGCACCGGAACGCGTCTCTACGAAGACGCCATGAAGATGCCCGTAATCGACTAAAGGAGCAGACCATGACCACGATCCAGGCGGCTCTCGCCGTTATCTCTTCCGTAATCCTTCCGTTCATCATCCAGGCAATCAAGTCCGAGGCCATGGGCGGCAACGCCGCGCGTTGGCTCGCCATCGCCGCTTCGGCGCTCTTCGGCGCCCTAACCGCAATGGCCAATGGAATCCCGACCGACCCCGGCGCGTGGGTCACCGCGATCTTCGCCTGCGTCGGCGGCGTGCAGGTGGCATATGCGGCCTTCAAGGCGGTCGGCGTGACAGACAAGTGGCTCGACGCGCTGCTCGCCATGGGCACTCCGAAGAAGGACGACTAGGAATGGGCGGCAAGCGCCTCGTGCGCATCGCCGCCACCGTCTCGCTGCTGGCCCTGCTCGCCGCCTTCGCCGACGTGGCGCTTATAGCCTCTAACGTGCCGAAGGTGCCGAAGGAGGAGCCTTTGCCCACCATCTACGACAAGACGCTCGACAAGCCCGCCGAGGTGCCCGTCTACCTCCAAGCAGACGAGCGCTGGGGCGGGCTTTCGTATGCAGGCGAAGACCTGGCTGCTGCCGGCTGCGGCCTCACGTGCGCGGCCATGGCGTGGGAATGGCTCTACGGCCAGACGTGCACGCCGGCGCAGATGCTGGGATTCGTTGGCGAATCGTGCCTCACGGACGGCGTGAACGACATGGAAAAGTTCTGCCGTTGGATGAACGCGAACGACCAGGCTTTGGGCTACACGCCTATCCACGACAACGCCGACGACGCCTTGGACGAGGCGGCTGGCGGATGGATGGTGTTTTGCAGCCTCACGGGCCGGCTACGCGCCGGCGGCAAGAGCTACGGCGGCCACATCGTCCTGCTCTGCGGGTGGGACGGCGAGACGGCCATCTTCCACGACCCCTACGAGGGCGTGGTGCGGCTGAGCCGCGAACAGTACGAACAAGTTGATTGGGCTTATTTCATAGCGATAGGGAGCGCTGAATAGAATGAACGGAATCGACATCAGCAATTGGCAGAACGGCATCAACCTCGCGGCTGTCCCGTTCGACTTCGTTATCTGCAAGGCTACCGAGGGCACGCGCTACGTGTCGCCCGACTGCGACCGTCAGATCCAGCAGGCGATCGGCCTTGGCAAGCTCGTGGGCGTGTACCACTACGTCAACGGCGGCGATGCCGAGGCGGAGGCCGAGTACTTCTACGAGCACTGCAAGGGCTACGTGGGCAAGGCCGCGTTCTTCATCGACTGGGAGGACAAGGGCAACAAGGCGTGGGGCGACACGTCATACCTCAAGGCCATGGCCGAGCGCCTTGCCGAGCTGCTTGGCGTGAGCATGGATCGCATCGGCATCTACGCCAGCAAGAGCGTGTTCCCGTGGAACCTCACCACGGCCAAGACGTGGGTGGCGCAGTACGCCGACATGAACCCCACGGGCTACCAGGACGCGCCATGGAACGAGGGCGCTTACGACTGCGCAATCCGCCAGTACTCCTCGTGCGGGCGTCTGGACGGCTGGGCGGGCAACCTCGACATCAACAAGTGCTACATCTCCCGCGCCGAGTGGGAGGCAATGGCAGGCGGCTCCAACGGCGATCCCGACTCGCTTATCCACGGCATCGACGAGACGCCTGCGGCAGACCTCGCGGCAAAGGTGCTCGCGGGCGAGTTCGGCGACGGCGACGACCGCAAGCACGCGCTGGGCAACCGCTACTCCGAGGTGCAGGCGCTCGTGAACCACATCCTCACGGCATCCGCCGAGGATCTGGCCGCTGAGACCTGGGCGGGCGATTACGGCAACGGCAGCCGCCGCAAGGCTGTTTTGGGGCCGCGCTACGACGAGGTTATGTCGGTCATCAACGGGCAGACCGAAACCGAGCAGGTATACGTGGTGCAGAGCGGCGACACCCTTTCCGGAATCGCCTCAAAGTACGGCACCACGTACCAGGATCTCGCCGCCAAGAACGGCATCCCGAACCCGAACCTGATCTATCCCGGCATGCGCCTGGTTGTTTCCTAGGCCGCTCGTGGTATCCTAACGAAGATAATCGTGCCGACTGCGCACACCTCGGTTCGAGGAGATGCGCAAACGGTGCACCAGAGGAATATCGAGCCCGGTACCGCTACGGTGCCGGGTTCTTCTGGTTCAATGCCATGTCAAAAACGAAGCGCCCGCTGCTGGGGGAGCAAGCGGGCGCCTGTGAGCGAATATGTTTGCGGCGAGAGCCGTGATGAGCGGTGGGGTGGCGACTAGTTGGTCGTACCGGAATCGTCACCCGTGCCCGAGCCAGAGCCAGAGCCCGAGCCAGAAAGTGCGACTGTTAGCGTGATCGTGCTGTCGGTGGACTGCTTGCCGGTGGGGGAGACGCCCGTAACGGTGGCATCCTCGTTACCGCTCACGGGATTGCCGTTCTGGTCACAGAAGCCAATGTTATAGAAACCGGCGTTGTTGAGCGCGGTAACGGCGGCGGAAATGCTCTTGCCGTACAGGTTGCCCGGAACACTGGCCTTGCCGGACTTCTTGGCAATGACGACGGTAATCGTGGCGCCGGGCTTCTGCTTGCCGCTGGGGTTCCAGCTGATCACGGTGCCCTCGGTAACCGAGTCGTTCTCCTGGTAGCTCACGTCGACGCCAAAGCCTGCCATATCGAGGGCGTTGCGCGCCTGGGCCTCGGTCATGTCGGTCAGGTCGGGGACGGACGTGGTATCCGGGCCGCCCGAGACCTTGTACGAGATGGTCGTGCCCTTCGCGACTTCCTTACCGGCTTCGGTGCCCTGCTCAAAGACCTGGCCCTCATCGGCCTCGTTGGCCTCCTCGGAGGCGTTGCCCTTCAGGCCAACGCTTGCCAGCGCGGCTTCTGCCTGGTCCTTGGTCAGGCCGACAAGCTGGGGAACCTCAACCTTCTCGGAGGGCTTGGGGCCCTTGGAGATTACCAGGTTCACCTTGGTGCCCTTGGCCTTCTTGGTGTTGCCGTTGGGCGTCTGCTCGGCGACCTTGCCCTCGTCGACATCGTCGTTGTAGCTTTGGTCGATGGTGCCGACCTCGAGGCCGGCTTCCTTGATCAGCTCGACGGCAGTCTGCTGGTCCTTGCCCAGCACGTCGGGCACGGTGACCTGCTCGCCGCCAAAGAGTCCTGTGGCAAAGGCCACCACGATGCCGATGACGGCAACCGCTGCCACCACGGCGGCGATGATCTTGTTCTTGTTGGATTTGGGCTTTTCGGCCTCGTAGGAGCCGGTGGAGCCCGAAACCGAGCTACGGGCGGTATTCTGGCCGCTCACGCCCGAGACGGGACGCACCATGGCGCGCGTCTGATCGGAAAGCTCGCGAGTCTTGGTGGCGCCCAGCTCACCGGGGGCACCGATGATGCGCGTGGGCTCCGAGACGTTGACGGCACGGCCCGACAGGTAGTTGTTGAGCACCTGACGCAGCTCATCTGCCGTCTGGAAGCGATTCGCCGGGTCCTTCTCCATGCACTTGAGGATGATGCGCTCCAGATCGGCATCGACACCGGAGTTGATCTGGCTCGGCGGAACCGGTAGTTCGTTTACCTGCTTGAGTGCAACCGAGATGGCGTCGTCGCCGTCAAAGGGGACGCGACCGGTGGCGCACTCGTACATCACAACGCCCAGGGAGTAGATATCCGAGGTGGGACCGAGGTCCTGGCCGCGCGTTTGCTCGGGGCTTACGTAGTGGGCAGTGCCCAGTACATTGTTGTCCTGCGTGAGGTGGCTGTTCTTGGCGCGGGCGATGCCAAAGTCCATGACCTTGATGTTGCCGTCGGGCAGCACCATGATGTTTTGCGGCTTAATGTCGCGGTGGATGATCTCGTGCTTGTGAGCCACCGAAAGCGCGGAGCTGATCTGCGAGCCGATCTGCGCCACCTTCTTGGGATCGAGAGCGCCGTGGCTCTTGATGCCGCTCTTAAGGTCGGTACCGCGCAGGTACTCCATGACGATGTAATAGGTATCGCCGTCCTTGCCCCAATCGTAGACGCCCACGATATAGGGGGAGGAGAGGCCGGCTGCTGCCTGAGCCTCCTGCTTAAAGCGTGCGGCAAAGGTGGCGTCGCCGGCGTACTGCGGCAGCATGATCTTGACGGCAACCGTGCGGTCGAGAACCTGATCTTGCGCACGGAAGACGGTCGCCATACCGCCCGTTCCCACTTTATCCTTGAGGAGGTATCTTCCCCCGAGGACCCTCTGTTCCATTCCTGCTCCTAACTAACTTATTCGCTCAACGATGTGTGTAGTACCAAATCTATGGCTGCTGGGGCCGCGTGCCGCCTTGCCGCTAGCCTGTTGGCTGCGGTGCACCACATGCTCGTGCTTCGATCACGGGCATCACGCTCCTTGGGCGGCAAGTGCCGCGGTCAGGACGATGCCGGCGATCTTGGCCGCCTTGACGTCGTGCTTGTCGTAATCCTCCAAAGCCACCGAGATGGCGACCGTGGGTGAATCGTAAGGTGCGAAGCCGACAAACATCGAGTTGACGTTGGTGCCGCCAGTCTCGGCCGAACCGGTCTTGCCGGCGACCTTGACGCCCGGAATCTGGGCATCGGTGCCGGTGCCGGACTGGACAACCGCGAGCATGGCCTGCTTGACCTGCTCGGCCGTGGTGGCGCTGACGGCCTGGCCGAGCGAGCGGGACTGCGTGGTCTTGACCACGGTTCCGTCGGGGGCGAGCACTTGGGCCACGAAGAACGGGTCCATGACCACGCCGCTGTTGGCGATGGCCGCCGCTATCACGCAGTTTTGCATGACGGTGGTCTGCGGGCCTGGCGTGTGGTCCATGCCGACGGGCTGGCCGGCGCCTGCCCAGGCGGTCTCCCACTCGGTCATGAGCGAGGGGTCGGCCATGATGGAAGCCGCGGCGGTCAGGTCCTGGCCGAGCTTTTGGCCGTAGCCAAAGGCGTTGGCAAACTGGACGAGAGAGTTGGCGCCGACCTCGTTGGCTACCTGGCCAAAGACGACGTTGGACGATACGGCAAAGGCCTGCTGGAGGCTGATGGTGCCGAAGCTCTCATTGGCGTAGTTGGTGACCGGTGCGTTGCCGATATCCATGGAGCTGGGCGCCTTGTAAGTGCTCGAAAGGCTGGCGGTGCCGGTCTCGAGTGCCGCGGCAAGCGTGACGACCTTAAACGTGGAGCCCGGGGTGTAGAGCGCGTTCATGGCGCGGTCGTACATGGAGCCGTCCTCGCCACCACCCGATTGCATTAGGGCGTCGATGTTGGTGTTGTCGTAGGTGGGCGAGCTGGCGCATGCGAGGACCGCGCCGGTGCGCGGATCCATAACCACCACGGCGCCCTTAAAGCCCTTGAGTGCCTGCTCGGCAGCCGTCTGGATGCGCGAGTCGATGGTGAGCTTGGCGGTGTTGCCCGGTTGGTTTTGGCCCGCGAGCGACGCGAGGGCGTTGTTCCAGCTGGAATAATCCTTGGAGCCGGTGAGCGTGTCGTTCATGACGCTCTCGACACCCGCGGTGCCGTACTGCTGGCTTACATAGCCCACCACGTGAGCGGCCATGTTTCCGTTGGGGTAGGAGCGGGCGTAGGTTCCATCCTCCTGCTGCAGCGACTCGGCCAGCGTCACGCCGTCGGACGTGATGATGGAGCCGCGCTGGATGTACTTGGAGCGGGCGATGGTGTGGTTGTTGGTCGGCATGTCCTGATAGTCCTTGGCCTTGATGACCTGGACATAGGTGAGGTTGCCGATAAGGATGGCGAACAGCGCCGTAAAGGCGAACACGGCGCGGGTCAGTCGATTGGCGAGCGCCACGCGGCCGAGCACGCCGGATTCGGGCGTGTCGAGCAGGCGGCGGCGCATGCGCGAGGCGGCGGAGTGGCTGCCACGGGCGTACGAAGATGAAGTGGCGAAGCGCGTGCCGGCCGGGGAGGACGCCGAGGCGACCTGGTCGTCAGTGATGGCGGCCATGGTGCCGGTGCCGGTAAGCTCGGCCTCGCGACCGGTTGCCTCGTCACCGGCGCGCAGCAAAAGCGCGACGATGATAAAGCTTGCCAGCAGCGAGGAGCCGCCCTGGCTCATAAAGGGCAGAGTGACGCCGGTCAGCGGGATCAGGCGGGTAACGCCGCCAACGATTAAGAAGGCCTGGAAGCTGATAGCGGCCGTAAGACCGGTTGCGCTAAAGGCGGCAAGGTCGGACTTGGCACGGGCCGCCGTGGTCAGGCCGCGTACGGCAAAGAGCATAAACAGGATAAGAACGGCGCCGCCGCCCAAAAGGCCCATCTCCTCGCCGATAGCCGAGAAGATAAAGTCGGACTCGACGACGGGGATGTTATTGGCCATACCGTTGCCAATGCCGACGCCAACAAGGCCGCCGTCGGCCAGCGAGAAGAGGGACTGGACAATCTGGTAGCCCTGACCCTGCGCGTCCTTAAAGGGATCGGCCCAGATCTGGAAACGCACCTGGACGTGCGACAGGAACTTGTAGGCGCCCACGGCCCCCACGGCCAAGAGCGCAAGGCCGATGATGACATACGAGAAACGACCCGTGGCAACGTAAAGCATCAGCAAGAAGATGGTGTAGAACAGCAAGGCCGAGCCCAGGTCACGTTCGAAGACAACGACGAGCAGGCATACGCCCCAGACTGCGAACAGCGGCAGCAGCAGGCGTAGACGCGGAATCTTAAGACCCAAGATCTTGCGGTTGGAGATAGAGAGCAGTTCGCGGTTTTCGGCCAGGTAACCGGCTAGGAACAGCACGATAAAGACCTTGGCGAACTCGCCGGGCTGAATGGTAAAGCCGGCGATGCGAATCCACAGTTTGGAGCCCGAGATCGTGGTGCCGATAAAGATGGGCAGCATCAGCAAGATGATGCCGATGATGCCAAAGGTGTACTTGTAGCGCATGACCACGTCGAGGTTTTTGACCAGCGCAAGCGTACCTACCATCAACGCCACCGAGATAAACAGGATGACGAGCTGCGAGATGGCGAGCGTGGGCGCCAAGCGCGTCACAAACGTGATGCCAATGCCCGAAAGCACAAAGACGATGGGCAGGATGGCCGGGTCGGCGCCGGGTGCCAGAATACGCACGGCGATATGCGCCGCGGCGAAGGCGGCAAAGAGACCGATCGGAACGGCAAGTGTTTCAAACGAGATGGCGGCGCCTGCGGTGAGCACGTACATCGCATACAGCAGGATGACGGGGAACGCCGAGGCGATGAGCAAAAGCAGTTCGGTGTTGCGGCGACTCATAAGCGGCACTCCCTTTCTAATTCTTATCGGAGGCTTCGGCCTCGGCGGACTGTTCGGCGGTTTTCTCGGAATCCGATTCGGAGGTCGATCCCTGATTGGTGTTGTCGCGAATCGTTTGCGCGTCGATCACCTGGCGGGTCTGCTCCTCGTCGATCTGGTGGCGGTACTTGGATATCGTGTCCTGCGCATCGTCGACACTTGTTTGCGGAATGCCCGCCTTGAGGCGGTTTTGCGTGTCTTCGGGCAGGTCGGACAGCTTGATGCTGGTTTCGCTTTCGAGCCAGTGGAGCTTGAGTCCGAGTGGCTTGCCGGGCAGGCCGCGCCAGACGGCGACATTGCCCTGGTAGGTACCCAGGTAGTACGAGCCGGTGACACCCGTGTAGGCCCAGATGCCAGCTGCCAGCACAAAGACGAGGGCCAGGATGGCGGCGATAGTAACGTTGCGGCGACGCACGCGTTGCGCCTCGCGCATAACGCCATCGTCAACCAGGTCAACGACTACTACGGTCACGTTGTCGTGGCCGCCGGCAGCAAGCGCCGCGTCCACTAGGTTGTCGACGCAGATTTGCGCGGTTGAGGACTGCGTGGCGATGTTCTCGATATCGCTATCGGGAATCATGCTCGAAAGGCCGTCGGAGCACAGGATCAGGCGGTCGCCTTCCTCGATATGCAGGGTGAAGTGGTCGGCATACATGGCGGGGTCCGAGCCCAGCGCACGGGTGATGACCGAACGGTTGGGGTGGACGCGAGCCTCGTCTGCCGTGATCTCGCCAGCGTCCACGAGCTCCTCCACGTAGGAGTGGTCGCGGGTCACGCGGATGAGCGTGCCCTCGTGGAGCAGATAGGCGCGAGAGTCGCCCACGTGGGCGATGGCGAGCGTGTCGTTTTCGATGTAGGCGCAGGCGGCTGTGCAGCCCATGCCGGGCTTGCCCAGGCCGTTCAGGGCCGCCTCGATTACGGCGGCGTTGGCTGCCTCGACGGCTGCGGCCAGGCGTGCTGCGTCGGCGGACTGTGGGGCCGTCTTGGCAATAGTCTCGACGGCGATGGAAGAGGCTACCTCGCCGGCAGCGTGACCACCCATGCCGTCGCATACGCAAAAGAGCGGCGACTGCACCAGGTAGGAATCCTCATTGTGCGGGCGCACGCAGCCAACGTCGGAGCGGGCGCCCCACATGAGTTGCGTGGTGGTACCGGCGTCATAGGTCGAGTCGGTCTCGATGCGCTCCTCGGTCAGGGGCTCAAAGCTCATGGTCGAGCCGGGGTCTTTGAGCTTGGCCTCAACGGCAGCAACGTCGATCTCGGCGGTGTCACCGGGAGAGACGGTGTCGGTCTCGGCGTTTGATTCGGAATCACCGGTGTCCGGGGAGTCGGGCTCCTCGGAAACGCGGGCGGTCGACTCGTCATCTTGCGGGCTGACGTCTATAGGCTCGGGCGCCGGCGTAGACGCGGGCGCAACCTCGGATGCCGGGGCTATGGGAAACGCCGGCGCGGCGGGCTCGGGTGCCGCAAACACCGCAGCGCTCTCGTTGATTGCCGCGGCGACGGGCTCTGCAAAGTGAGCCGGCGCCGGGGTTGCTTCGGGCGCTGTGGGCTGTTCCGCAGCATGTGCGCCGATGGGCGCCGCTACGGCATCCTCTTCGTCCTCGTTATCGGCGAGATCCGAAATATCATGCGTTACATGCGAAAGAGGCAGGGAGAACACGGTGTCCTCGGGCTCCACGGGTGCGGAGCCTGCCGGAGCGGCGTGGGCCGGCGCAGCTGTGGTGGCGGCCGGTGCCTCGGTCATAGTTGCGGACTTGTTCTCCTCGTCGATCATCGACGGTTCACCTTCATGACCACGTCGCCAATCTGGACTTCGTCGCCCTCGCGCAGCGTTGCGGGCTCCACGAGCTGGCGGCCGTTGACGAGCGTGCCGTTAAGCGAGTTGAGGTCCTCGATGATGAGTGCCGGGCCCTGCAGCGAAAAGCGCGCATGCGAGGCCGAGACGAACGGTTCGTTGATGCAGATGTCCGAAGATGGCGAGCGACCGACGATGACGGGGCCGAGCATGTCTACGTGGATGCCGCGGATACCGCGCGGACCCTTGTCCACATCGATCGTCCAGATAGCCGAGTCGCGGCGCTGCCCGCGCACAAGTCCCACGCCGGTCTTCATGACGGCGAACAAGAAGATATAGAGCAGGGCGACCAGGACGATGCGGCCTGCAAAAAGGACGATATCGATGTTCATAAGCGACTATCCCCTAAATTCAAAGGTACTCAGGCCAAACGTCAGCAGATCGCCGTTGCGCAGCGGGCAGCGCGTAATGCGGCGGTTGTTGACGAGCGTGCCGTTGGTGGAATTGAGGTCCTCGATCGACCAATCCGAGCCCGTAAAGGTGAGCTGGGCGTGGCGGCGCGACACGTTGGGGTCGCGCAGGGCAATGTCGGAAACTGAGCGCTCGCGACCGATGGTCACCTGTGCGGAGGTGATGCTATGGCTCTCGCCGCTCACGACGTCGACGAGCTGGGCGAGCGGGCGCTGCGGGGCGCGAGTGCTCGCCATGTTGGAGGCGATGCCGGCTGCGGCGCCTAGGCCCACGGCGGCACCGGTCGCGGCGGCTCCGCCCATGCCGGCAAGCGCGTCGCGCGAGACGGTCTGCGGCACCGGGATGGGTGCGGCGGCGGGGTCGGGGACGCTAGGCGCGAAGGGGTCTGCCACGGCAAGCGGGTCGGGAGCGGCGGCGCGAGGCGTCGGCTGCTGCTGGGGCATGGCGGCGGGGCGCTGCTGCTGTGGGGCAGCAAACTGCTGCTGGCCGGCGCGCGGGGCGCTGGCGGCACGGCTTGCCGCGGAGTTGTTCTGGCCCAGGCCGTTCTGATAGGCGCGCTCTTCTTCGTACAGGCGGCCGAGCGTGGGGGCATCGACGTTCTCGGCAAAGACCGAGAACTTGCCGGCGCGCAGCTGCGGATCGATCATAAAGCGCACGAGGGGCTCGCCGACAAAGACATAGCGGCGCTTTTCGGCCTGCGCCTTCACGAACTCGCGGACCTCGCGCGAAAGCTCGGGGTAGAACGGGGCGAGCATGGGATCGTCGTCGGCGGCGATAAGGATGGTATAGAGTGCCGGCGCCGTGTTGACGCCGTTAATCACCAGAGTCTGATCCTCCATGTCGCGAGCGGCCTGCTTGGCAAGCTTCTTAAAGGAGAACGGGGCACGGGTGGCACCGAAGATGCCGGCCACGTGGTCCTCGAAGATGTTCAGGAAGTTCACGAAAGATCACTCTCCGTATAGGTTCTTTGGTATCCGAGCAAATATAGGCATATCCCAACGATTATAGAGGATAGGATTCCCGCAACCGCCGCCTTGGCGATGACCGCGGCTGCAAGGCTGGCAATTTCCATATGGTGTGCAAGACAGGACGCCGCTGCGCAGCCGATGCCGGTGACAGCGATGGCGGCGATTGCGGCAAGGTTTGAGCCCTGATTGGCACGCTTGGCATGGACATTGAGCAGCGCAGATGACGCCGCGGCAGTTGCCGCGACCAGCACAAAGGCAGCCCAAAGGAGCGGGTCTCCCAGCGCTGCGGCAACGTTACCGAGCCCCAGCACGCCTCCGGCTGAAAGCGCGACCGTGGCCAGACGGGCAAAAAGCGCGCCCATGCCCGTTGCCGCGGCGGCGCTTGCCGGGCCGAGCCAAAATGACGCGACGCCGGCGGCGACCCCAGCTGCCAGGAAGGTATTGCCGGTCAGACAGCCAAGCGCGAGTGCACAGGTGAGCGTGGCGCTCGCGGCAGTCTCGGTGCGACCCCAGGCGATCCACCAACCGGACATGGCGGCGGCAAAGATCACCGCGACGGGCAGCATCGACAGGATGCCCTGTGCCTGCATGGTGGCGTTGGCCATGAGCACCAAAAAGCCCACAGCCGAGATGGCCGAGCCAATCTGGGGGGCCAGGCCAGCCGCCGCTCCGATCGCGATGGCCGCAATGACCAGGCCGGGAAGCGCCGCGACCCCGGCCGTTTGCATCAGCAAAAAGCTAAAGGTGCCGCACGTTAGCGCCGAGATAGTGCGCATGGTGTAGTCGCGCGCATGGCTCCAGCGCGTGCCCGCCCAGCCGAGTGCGGGGTCGACCTCGATGGCGTCGTCCTCGTAGTGCGACGGCTCGATATCGTCGAGCTCCTGCTCGTCATCCGAAAGCTCGCCAACCATTTGCTCCAGGCTGCGACGGCCCTCGCGTACGCTGCCCAGACCGGCAAGGAGCTGGTCGCAAAATGCCTCGATGCTGTTGGGGCGGTCCTGCGGCATGGGGGAGAGTGCACTCATGAGCGTGGCCTCGGCTCCCGGGGGAAAGTGTGGTATCAGCTCGCTGGGATAGGTGGCGCCGCCGATGATGCGGCCGAGCGAGTCGGCGGGCGTGGCCGCCATAAAGGGAGCGCTGCCGCACAGGCCCTCGTAGATAACGCAGGCAAGGGCAAAGACATCAGCGCGTTCGTCGACCGTGCCGGTCTCGATATCGAGCTGCTCGGGTGGCATGTAGCCGATGGTGCCACCGCGCGAGCCGCCAAAGCCACCGGCGGACGACAGTCGCGCCATGCCAAAGTCGGTGAGCTTTACATTGCCCGAGTGGTCGATGAGCACGTTGGCGGGCTTAATGTCCAGGTGGAGTACGCCATTACTATGGGCGAAGGTGAGCGCCTGACCCAGGGCATCGGCAATGGCCGCGGCCTCGTCAAAGGTAAGTGAGTGGCCGTCCACGCGATGCAAAAACTCGGCCAGCGACATGCCATCGACATATTCCATAACCAGGTAGGCATAGGCTGTGTCGTGCGTAAAGTCGATGACCTGCACGATGTTGGGATGTTGAAGCATGGCGGCAGTGTGCGCCTCGCGCAGGACATCCATGATGTCGCTGGCGGGCATGCCGGCGCCGTTGATAAGGGGGATGCGCTTAATGGCGACGCGGCGGCGCAGGTGCGTGTCGCGGCAGATCTCGATGGAGCCAAAACCGCCAGTCGCAAGTGTCTCGAGCGGCTGGTACCGCTTGAGCAGCTCGCGAGAGCTGGTGCCCTCCAAGGGAACGTCCGGCGAGAACCGGGCGGTATGTTGCGAGAAAAGCGGCATGGCCAACCCTCGTGCGTTTAAAGTTCGTTTGCGAGCGGCAGGCGCGGGGCCAAGTCGTTCGCGGTGGCATAGATGCTGCTAGTGTAGCACGCTCGGGTGCATGGGGAGGATAGCGGGATGCGAGGCTGCCTGTCTGGCTTGGCCTTAGCGCTTCTTCTTGTTCTTCTTCTGCTTGCGCTGCTTGCCCTTGGTCTCCTGGGGCTTGTCGCCCTGTTTGGCTTCGGCGGCGGCCTTTTCTGCCTTCATCTTCTTGCGTTTGGTCTCGATGCGGAGTTTTTTGTTGATGCGTGCCTTAAGGAAGGTGCCAAACTGCTCGGCATCGCCGCGAACAAAGGTGTCCTTAGGGATCGTCACGCCCTGGTCGGCGAACATGGCCACAAAGATGCGCTCGCCGTCGAGCACGTGGTCGAGCTTTTCAAACGGGAAGAACTGCGACTTGCCGCTCTTGCCCCAGACCATCAGGCCGTCCTCGTTGGCGGCTACGCGGCGGTAGCGGCCGCCCATGGACTCGTCTGCCTCGACGGCGTCGATAAAGTCGCGGGCGAGCGTGTGGTGCAGGTTCTTGCTCCACCAGGCCAAAAAGGCGCCGAATACGATCAGGACGACGCCGAACTTGATCCAGTTGCCGCCGGCCACCAACATGCCGATGCCGATGAGCGCGGCAATCGCGGCGGCGACATACAGCGAGCCGCGACGCCTGGGCGAGGCGACCAGGCGGGCGAAGTCGGTGACGAGGTCGTTTTCGTACTGGTACTCGTTGAGGTACAGGATGCCGTCGTCGGCTGCGGCCTGCTCCTCGAGCGCGACCTCGACCTGGTCGGCTGCTTCGGAGGGAACGAGGTTGCTCTCTGCGTCTGCCATGCTCTTTGGACTCCTATCGCGGCGGGCTCGCCGTACGGGTTATTATGGAATGCAGTATGCCGTGCGACCGCATGGCCGCCGCGGCAACAAGACTCAGTATACCCGGGGGAGCACCCATGGAATCGTTGTACCGAAAGTATCGCCCGCTCACCTTCGACTCCGTGGTGGGCCAGCAGCATATCGTCTCGACGCTCGAGCACGCCATCACCGAGGGACGCCTGTCCCATGCGTACCTGTTCTGCGGTCCGCGCGGCACGGGCAAGACCACCATGGCGCGCATCCTGGCTAAGGCGCTGCTGTGCCGCAATGCCGAGGCGGCGCGCGCCGAGGGTGCAAGCGGCTGCATGCCCGACGGTACTTGCGAGGAGTGCGAGCTCATTGCCGAGGGTAACCACCCCGATGTCTACGAGCTCGATGCCGCCTCCCGCACGGGCGTGGACAATGTGCGCGAGGAAATCATCAACTCCGTCAACTTTGCCCCGGTGCGTGGCAAGTACAAGATCTATATCATCGACGAGGTCCACATGCTCACGACGGCGGCGTTCAACGCGCTGCTCAAGACGCTCGAGGAGCCGCCGGCACACGTGATCTTTGTGCTGTGCACCACCGACCCGCAAAAGATTCTGGAGACCATCCTCTCGCGCTGCCAGCGTTTCGATTTCCATCGCATCGGCAACGAGGATATTGAGCATCGCCTGGCATACGTGTGCGAGCAGGAGGGCTTCGATTACGACGACGAGGCGCTGGCTATCGTGGCGCGCCATGCCAAGGGCGGCATGCGCGACGCGTTGTCCACGCTGGAGCAACTGAGCGTCTTTGGCAACGGTTCTGTGCATGCGGACGACGCCCGCTCGCTTTTAGGCGAGGTTTCGGACCAGATCCTGGGCGAGTTTGCCCGCGCCATTGCCGATCGCGATGTTGCCGAGCTATATGGACTGATCCGTGCGCAGGTCGAGGAAGGAAACGACCTGCTGGAGCTGACGCGCGACCTGGTGGCGCATGTGCGTGACGTGTACGTTGCCTGCGTTGCCGGTGCCCGTGCCGAGCTGTTTGAGGGCGGCTCCGAGCAGGCCGAGGCGCTTGCTGCCGAGGCCGCTGCCTTTGGCGAGCATCCTGCCGACCGCCTGGCCCGTGTGCTGACAGTGCTTGACGATGCCGCACTGGAGATGAGGGGCGCGAGCGACGTACGCCTGGTGCTCGAGATTGCCTGCACGCGTCTGGCACGTCCCGAGGCTGATATAACGATTGAGGCATTGGCCGAGCGCGTGGCACGCCTGGAGGCCATGGTTGCCAATGCCGCCGTGCCGGCGAGCGTGGCTGCTGCTCAGGCCGCCGCGCCTGCAGCATCCGTACCCGCTGCTGCCCAACAGCCGACGCTCATTTCGGGCGCCCGTGCTGCCGCTCCGGCGGCATCCGCTGCCCCCGCTGCTACGTCCGCGCATCAGGGTGGCATGCCTTGGGACCGCGGCGCTGCTGTTCCGGCTGCCCAGCCTGCACCCAAGTCCGCGGCTCCGGCTCCCGCGCCCAAGCCTGTAACGCCTGCACCTCAGCCCGTTGCGGCTCCGGCTCCCGTGCCTGCTGCATCGACCGTGCCGGTGTCCAAGCCCAACAACGCCGCTGAGGTTGCCGCCGCCGGTGCTGCCGAGACCCCCGCGGTCGAGGACGCCGGCGAGCTCCAGCGCAAATGGGCCGAGGTCGTCGAGCGCGTCAAGGCTCGTCAGGCTTCCTACGCAGGCCTGCTGCTCAACGCCCGCGCCACGGCCGACGACGGCTCCAAGCTCACGGTTTCGTTCCCCGCGGGCTCGACCTTTGCTATCAAGATGCTCGGTCGCGCCGACACACAGTCGGTGGTCCTGCCGACGGTCTGCGCGGTCTTCGGTCGTCGTACCGTCGACTATGTCCTGGATGGGGGTGGCACGCCGGCTCCTCAACATGAGGAGCATTCTCCATCTGCACGGGCTGCGGCATCTGCGGACCCGCAACCCGTGTCCTCGGCGGCCCCTGTATCCTCGAGCGCCAGCGCGCCGCAGCAGCAAGCGGCGCCGGTAGCGGCATCGACCCCGTTGGCGCCTAAGCCCGCAGCGCCCAAACCGGCTGCTCCGACACCCGCGCTCAAGCCCGTCTCGCCCGCGCCCAAGTCGTCTGACCTGGGCAAAGCCCCCTGGCTACGCTCCGACAACCCCGCCGGCGCTCCTGCCACGGGTAAGCTCCCGACCGAGCCCGCATCCCGTGCGCCCGAGCGCTCGGCTGCTCCCAAGGCCCAGCCTGTCGCGCAGTCCGCGCCGTGGGAATCCGAGCAGGTGCCCTACGACGACGCTATGGTCGGCGGCTTCGCTGGCGATGCGAGCGGAGACGATCTGCCTCCGTTCGACGTGCCGGGTGCGACGCCCGCGCCCAAGCCCGCTGCGGCGGCATCCACGGCCCCCGCAAGCGACGACGCCCCTGCGGCTCCCTGGGAGTCCAACCCCGGTGCCGGCAGCCCCTTCGGCCACCAGGGCGCAGCCCCGAGCATCCCGCAGACCGAGGACGAGGCCAAAGACCTCATCCGCAGTGTCTTCGGTCAGGCCACCATCTTCAAACCGGTGGAGTAGCTGTACGGGCGGGTATACTGCTCAAGAAGAGAACCCCTTGCCCGGGCGCATCTGTATTTCGGACATGTGCAACGTGGTGCCGCGTATCTCGCATTCGAGCAGGCAGGTGCGTGACGGTCGGCCTAGGATGTTGAGGTCGATACGATACGTCGCATGGCTGTCTGTGTGCTCGACTTGCTCGGCGTCGACGGTTGCTCCGATTGTCGAATAGTCGCCTAGCTCGGCATCGACAATCTTGGAGTTATTAATCTCGACCTTGAGCTCTTGGTAGAGGGACGGGCTGTTGTAGTAAACGGTTCGGGTTCCGTCGACGCACTCGTCGATCGCCTCCCATTTGACAACGGGCTTATCCGAGCTGGCTACCAGCAGTTCTGCTCCAAAGGCTATAGCATGGGTGATGACAACCAGCAATGCCCAGCCGACAAAGAGATAGAGAACCACATATGCAACGGGGTGTTTTGAGCGGATGTTTTGGAGCACGTCGGGGGCATTCATGGGGTACCTCCAAATTGCTATCTATAGCAATCAAATTATACCCCACCGCCATGTGCGCCGCCTCGAGTAGTGGCTCGGCATTTAGCCATTTAGTGGGACGCATAAAATGTCGGATTCCGGCTCTACAAGATTTGGCTTTCAATATTATGCAGATGCGAATTATTCAACTTTGCATAATTTTTGGGTGCGGCTTGCGCTCCAGGACATGTATATCGACTGAGGTAGCGCGACCGCCCCGCTCGCTGGCCGCGCGCCGTGGTACGATTTTTGAGTTTGAAAGTTCCGCCGTGCTCCGGCTGCCCTTGCAGCTCGGCGTGCGGCCGCACGTAAAGGAGCCATCATGGCCGGTATGAACATGCAGCAGATGATGAAGCAGGCTCGCAAGATGCAGGAGCAGCTTGCCGCCGCGCAGGAGAACCTCAAGTCCCAGACCGTCGACGCCTCTGCCGGCGGCGGCATGGTCAAGGTGACCGTTAACGGCGAGATGGAGCTCGTCAACCTCACCATCGATCCCGATGCCCTCGATCCCGAGGACGTCGATATGCTGCAGGATATGATCATGGCTGCCGTCAACGAGGCCGTCCGCGGCGTCAACGAGCTCGCCAACAAGCAGATGGGCGCCATCACCGGCGGCCTCAACATCCCGGGTATGCCGTTCTAAGACACGCATATATATGAGTGCGAATCACAGTCTGCAAAAACTGCTCGATGAGCTGGGCCGTCTGCCGGGCATTGGTCCCAAGTCGGCCCAGCGCATCGCCTATTACCTGCTCGAGGCCGATGCTGAGGAGGCCCGCCGCCTGGCCGAGGCCATCCTGGAGGTCAAGCAGGAGGTCCACTTTTGCAGCCGTTGCTTTAACTACGCCACGGCCGATGAGTGCTCCATCTGCCAGGACCCGATGCGCGATACCACTCGCATTTGCGTGGTGGGCGAGCCGCGCGACGTCCAGGCGATCGAGCGTACGGGCAGCTACCACGGCCTCTACCACGTATTGGGCGGCGTGATCAGCCCCATGGACAAGATTGGTCCCGAGCAGTTGCACATCCGCGAGCTGCTGGTGCGTCTGGGCCGCGAGGATATCCATGAGGTCATCATCGCCACCAACCCCAACATCGAGGGCGAGACCACGGCGAGCTATCTTGCTCGCACCATCAAGCCGCTGGGCGTCGAGGTGTCGCGCCTGGCGAGCGGCCTGCCCGTGGGCGGCGACCTGGAGTATGCCGACGAGCTTACGCTTGGCCGCGCCATCGAGGCCCGCCGCGCGATTTAGGTGGCGAGCCTGCCCCTGCCGTATGTTTTCCTCGCGACGCACGGGGTAGTCATAATTTCCCCGTGCGACTGTGAGTTTGTTGTGCAACAAAGATGCTTCGTATCCGCTTATCGCATGGATGCTTTCGCTCGCATCCTTAATTTGCCCATTCGTTGCGCAACCTTTTGGGTTCGCTGATACACTCAAATATGGATTTGAATGAATGCGCCGCTTCTGAGCGGCGTGTTTTTCTTGGAGGAGAACGCATGCGGCCCGGTGGCACTCAGACAAAGCGCGGCGCCGCGGTGCGCATGCGACGCCGACTGGGCTTGGCGCCGCGGGCGTACGCACTGCTATCGTGCTCGCTGGTGCTGGTCATGGCTGGCGTTTCTGCCTATGGCATGACCGTGCCGTCCATGATGCAGGCGCATGCCGCACGCGAACCGCGCGTGGGGCATGAGGTCAAAAGTGATCTGGGTACCACGACTGGATATGCTTGGGCAAGTGTGGTCGCGCATATTGTGTTTGGCACCGACGATGCGGACGGCGCCGAGGCCCCGGACAACGAAGTCACGCTTGCCAATGGCAAAACCATCGTGCTCACCAACACCAAGATCATCGATCGGTTGTCCAACAATAGCGTGGCGGCAACGGTGAATAAGGTCGAGCAGCAGAAGGAGCAGGACGCCCAGCAGTCCGGAAAGCCCGGTAGCTCGGATAATTCTGGCTCCGGCTCGGATTCATCGAGTTCGGGCGGCGGCTCTGGGTCGGGTTCCTCTACCGGAGGGTCTGGAAACGGCGGCTCGACGGGCGGCAACGCTGACAACGATGCAAACTCCGGTGGCCTTTCCGCTGCTGAGGAAGAGAGCATTCACAGTTGGCTTGTGACCAAGTACAACATGCTCGACGGCTATGTTTCTCGTGCCAATGACGTGGTCTCGACCTATAACTCTACGGGAGATCCCAGGCCGTGCGACAGCCTGGTCGGGGAGATGTTTGTCATTCGAGCCGAGTTCGGTCGTCAGACATTCTCACCCCGGTCAAAGTGGTATCAGCAGTATGCCAATCTGTGGGGCTGTTACACCAACCTATGTCAATGGGTCGGCCATTACGGCGATGATGACGTCGCGCTCGGTAACTTCAACAATAACGTGGCGGCGCTTGCCCTATGATGACCGATCTTGCATCCACCACACCACAATCGCTCGGTCGCGATCCCATGGTCGGCCTGCGCCTGGCGCGTGTCGACGAGTTTGAGCCGGCCATTGCGCTCGGTCAGGACGAACTGCCTGCCTATCTGCGTCGTTTTACGATGCTGTTTGCCGACGATGCCACCATGCGCCGTGGCGGTATCGGCCGCGTGACGCGTGCCGTCAACGCCCAAGGCGAGGCCGTGGCACTCAAGCAGCTCATCTTGCCGACGCGCGATGAGTTTGACGACGATGCCGCTCACGAGGCGCTGGTCGCCAAGTTCAAGGCGGCGTTTCGCGAGGAATACGAATGCCATCGCGCCCTTTCGGGCCTAAAGGGCTTTCCCCGCCTCTATGGCTGGGGCGAGGTCGACGGTGTGCCTGCAATTGTCATGGAATGGGTCGAGGGCGAGACACTTGCCCGCTTGCGTTCGCGACTCGCCGTGGACGATGCCGGACGCCTGTCGCCACTTGTGGCGGCGCGTCTGGGTCGCGACCTGTTCGATCTGCTCTGCCGTATGAGCCTGGTGGGCGAGGGCTTTGTCCATCGCGATATCTCGCCCGCTAATATTATGGTGCGTACGGCGCGTCTGCCGCTTGACCGGCAGCTTGCCGAGGGCACCTTTGACCTGTGCCTGATCGACTTTGGCTCGTCGCTGGCGCTCGAGCCTGCGTCGGCCGTGGCCGGTACCGGCGGCAAGGCGTCGTTTACGGAGCGTTATGCCACGCTGCGTCGCGCGACGGTTGCCTATGCCCCGCCCGAGATGCTCACCGACGATATTCCCGACCTGCGCGCTTTGCGTATGTCGCCGGCGATTGACGTTTATGCCGCGGCAAGCACGGTTTACGAGCTCATTGCCGGCGTCGTGCCATACGAAGCCGCGCCGAGCACTTCGGGTACCTCGGGTTCGCGCAAAAAGACGCGCGACATCGCCAGCCCCTACCGTCTCAAGATGGACACGCGGCCCGACTATCCCATCGGTGCCCATGCGCCCGGTTGCGATTTGACTCAGCTGCTTCGTCGTGAGCCCGATGTGGCGCTCGCCGCGGCCGAGCAGGCCCAGCAGCTGGGGCTTGAGCCGGATTCCGAAGAGCTGCGCGATGCGCTGGCGTTTGTCGATGCCCAGCTGTTCGACGTGGTGATGGCCTGCCTGTCCAGTCATCAAAAAGATCGTCCCGAGCCGGCGGCGGTCGAGGCGGCGCTCTCGGCGTTTTGTGACCACTATGCGCAAAATATCGGTCGTTCGCTCCGCGGCGAGCCGCTCACGCCGTGCCCCATGGATGCGTCCGGCCGCGCGGTTCGTCGCGCGCTGATGGTCGGCGCGTCGGTCGTTTGTGGCGTGGTTTGGACTGTGGTCGTGGTTTCGGCCGCGCTGCTGGCGTCGGGCGCCCGCGTGACGGCGACTTTGGGATCGCTCGTGTGGTCTGGGTCGCTACCGGGTATTATTGCCGCACTGGCGTTGGCGCTGCCCGGCATAGCCGGCGTTGCCGCGGGGGCACTTGCGCGCGATCGGCGCTCGGGCTTCCTGCAGGGTGTGCTTGCGCTTTCTGCCTGCGAGGTTCCGGTGCTGGTTGTGGCTGCATGTAGCGTATTTTCCCAACGCGCCGTGATGGGCGGCCTTGTTGCCGCTCTGGTTGCAACCTATACGCTTACGTGGTTTTTGCTTGCGATGGGCTTTGCCTTTGAACTTCCCGTTTCGGCACCGCGACGCACAAAAGCCCAGATGGTGACTCCGCTTGCCGGTGGAGCCGCAGCTGCCCGTACTTTTGGCGGACCTGTCGAAGTATCGTCCGATTCTATTTCTACGACCAAGGAGGCCTAGGTCATGGCATCTCAAGTTGAGCTCACCCCATGCGGGGCCATGTTTGACATCTTTAAGCGCGCAGCGCATCTGAGCCATATCGAGCTGTGCGGCTTGGTGCTTTCGTCCCGTCCGCTCGCCGACGGCCGCAGCCCGCAGAGCCGAGCCGCCGATCGCTCTTGGGTTTCCCGCTTTATCGTTCGCGCGCCGGTCGGCACGCTTCAGCAGCGCTACTTTGCCGAATACGGTACCTCGGCTGCGCGTATTATGTCGCAACTGGCCCTGCGCCAGCGCAATCCCATGGACTCCACGGCTGTGATCAATATGGTGTGCGGTCCTGCAGGTGAACCGATGGTACGCGCGCTCGAAGAGTGCCACCAGGACACGAATCTCTATCGCAACGCGCTCGATCGCCTGTCCCAGGCGGCGGAACTCATGCCCGCCGAGCGCGCCGAGGCCGTGCTGGTGCTGTTTGTCGCCGTCGGTTGTTCGGCGGATGTGCGGTCCTCGGTGAACTATGCCATCGACTACGCACACGCGACCTGTGGCGGAGGCACATCCACGCCGCGTTCGCTTGGCATGTCGCTGACTGCGGGCGAACGCGAACCCGCCCCGGCGCACCCCTTGGGCTTGCTGCGCGTGCAAAACAGTTTTGTCGTGAGCGCCCCGCGCTGGATTCAGCCGAGTGAGCAGGGTGTTGAGATTGGCGCGCTGGTCACTGGTGAGGGCGATATTACCGACGTCGGCGACGATGTCTCGGCCCGCCATGCCCATATCTGGTGCGATGCTCAAAATATCTGGCACGTCGAGGACTTGTCATCCACCAACGGAACCGTGGTGGTAAACGGGGCCACGCGCGTCTGCATTCAGGTCGAGCCCGGCCGTTCCGCCCAACTCAATCCCGGCGACGAGCTCAAGCTCGGCGAATCCACTACCTATGCCATCCTCTTCGGTGTCCTCTAGCCGGCAGTTAGGGACGTTCCTTTTCTGCCGGCACTTGGGGACACTCCTCGGCGCGCCAGAGCCGGTCGCCTGGGGATGGAGAGGCCATTTTGGCCCTTGGCAGTCACCCAAGGTAAACCTTTACCGCCCGCCTATATTTGTCGAAATTACACTTAACGGCGGGGTACAATAAACCCGCATGCGGATTTCCGTTGCGGGCGCTTCCCATCGCCGGGGCGTGCCCGGGAGCATCCGGCATGCGGCCTTTGCGGCGCTCGGTCATGTGCAAGACGGGCGGTCGGGTCTGTGGGGCGCATCAGCTGTCCCTCGCCTCGGCATGTCTTCTCTCCACGCCACGTACCTGCTGCTGAGCCTGCCTGCCAGATGATTGGAAGCAACAGCGTAAATCCCATCACGCCAACATCCCGGCGATCGCCGGGGCCTGTATACCTATATGAGAGGAGAGGGGTATATGGCGCGTAAGTTCAAGTCTATGGACGGCAACGAGGCGGCCGCATATGTTTCGTATGCGTACACCGAGGTAGCGGGAATCTATCCCATTACGCCGTCCAGCCCGATGGCCGACCATGTCGACCAGTGGGCGGCCCAGGGTCGCAAGAACATCTTCGGCACCCCGGTCAAGGTCGTCGAGATGGAGTCCGAGGCAGGTGCAGCCGGTACCGTTCACGGTTCGCTGGGCGCCGGTGCTCTGACCACCACCTACACGGCTTCTCAGGGTCTGCTCCTGATGATCCCGAACATGTACAAGATCGCGGGCGAGCAGCTCCCGGGCGTCTTCCACGTCTCCGCGCGTTGCGTCGCTTCCCACGCCCTGAACATTTTTGGCGATCACTCCGACGTCATGGCCTGTCGTCAGACCGGCTTCGCCATGCTCGCCGAGGGCAACGTCCAGGAGGTCATGGACCTCTCGCCGGTGGCTCACCTTGCCGCCATCGAGGGTAAGACCCCGTTCCTTAACTTCTTCGACGGCTTCCGCACCAGCCACGAGATCCAGAAGGTCGCCATGTGGGACTACAAGGATCTGGCCGAGATGTGCGACATGGACGCCGTCCAGGCTTTCCGCGACCACGCGCTCAACCCTGAGCATCCGCACACTCGCGGCAGCCACGAGAACGGCGATATCTTCTTCCAGAACCGTGAGGCCTGCAACAAGGTCTACGACGAGCTTCCCGCCGTCGTTGAGGGCTACATGAAGAAGATCAACGAGAAGCTCGGCACCGATTACGGCCTGTTCAACTACTACGGCGCTCCCGATGCCGACCGCGTCGTCGTGTGCATGGGCTCCTTCTGCGACGTGCTCGAGGAAGTCATCGACTACCTCAACGCTCACGGCGAGAAGGTCGGCCTGGTCAAGGTCCGTCTGTTCCGTCCGTTCTCCATCAAGCACTTCGTCGACGTTCTCCCCGAGACCGTCCAGAAGATCGCCGTCATGGACCGTACCAAGGAGCCGGGTTCCATCGGCGAGCCGCTCTACCAGGACGTCGTCTCCGCTCTCTACGAGGCTGGCAAGACGGGCATCAAGGTCGTCGGCGGCCGTTATGGCCTGGGCAGCAAGGACACGCCTCCCGCGTCCGCGTTCGCTGTCTTCGAGGAGCTCAAGAAGGACGAGCCCAAGCGCGAGTTCACCATCGGCATTGTCGATGACGTGACCAACCTGAGCCTGCCCGAGGCCGAGGATGCGCCCAACACCGCGGCCCCCGGCACCATCGAGTGCAAGTTCTGGGGTCTGGGTGGCGACGGTACCGTCGGCGCCAACAAGAACTCGATCAAGATCATCGGCGACCACACCGACAAGTACGTCCAGGCCTACTTCCAGTACGACTCCAAGAAGACCGGCGGCGTCACCGTCTCGCACCTGCGCTTTGGTGATTCTCCGATCCGTTCGCCGTACTACGTGACCAAGGCCGACTTTGTCGCTTGCCACAACCCCAGCTACATCGTTAAGGGCTTCAAGATGGTCCGCGACGTCAAGCCGGGCGGCACCTTCCTGGTCAACTGCCAGTGGAGCGACGAGGAGTTCGCCGAGCACATGCCCGCCGTGGCCAAGCGCTACATCGCGAACAACAACGTCAACGTCTACCTGATCGACGCTATCGACCTGGCCGCTAAGGTCGGCATGGGCAAGCGCACCAACACGGTGCTCCAGTCCGCCTTCTTCGCGCTGGCCAAGGTCCTGCCCGCCGAGGACGCCCTGCAGTACATGAAGGACGCGGCTACCAAGTCCTACATGAAGAAGGGCCAGGCTATCGTCGACGCCAACCACAAGGCCATCGATGCCGGCGCTACCGCCTTCCGTAAGTTCGAGGTTCCGGCCGACTGGGCTACCGCCGAGGATGCCGCTCCCGTCGAGCTCTCCGAGGAGACCAAGTCCGCTATCGCCCAGCAGGTCAAGAACCTGCTCGAGCCCATCGATCGCATGGACGGCGACAGCCTGCCTGTTTCCGCCTTCGTCGATTGCGCCGACGGCCAGTTTGAGCTGGGCGCCTCCGCATACGAGAAGCGCGGCGTCGCCGTGGTCGTTCCCCACTGGGACGAGACCAAGTGCATCCAGTGCAACCAGTGCGCCTACGTGTGCCCGCATGCCACCATCCGTCCGTTCGCGATGACCGAGGACGAGGCTGCCGCCGCGCCCGAGGCTACCCGCACGCTCGACGCCATGGGCCCCAAGGCCAAGGGCATGAAGTTCACCATGGCCGTGTCCCCGCTCGACTGCATGGGTTGCACCAACTGCGTCAAGGTCTGCCCCAAGGGCGCCCTCGAGATGGTTCCCACCGAGCAGGAGATGGACCAGCAGCCCGTTTGGGACTACATGGTCGAGAACGTCTCCGAGAAGAAGGAGCTCATCGCGGCCAACGTCAAGGGCAGCCAGTTCAAGCAGCCCTACCTGGAGTTCTCCGGCTCCTGCGCCGGCTGCGCCGAGACCGCCTATGCACGTCTGGTGACCCAGGTCGCCGGCGACCGCATGTTCATCTCCAACGCCACCGGCTGCTCCTCCATTTGGGGCAACCCCGCTGCCACCGCTCCTTACTGCAAGGACAAGGACGGTCACGGCCCGGCGTGGAACAACTCCCTGTTCGAGGACAATGCCGAGCACGGTCTGGGCATGGCCGTTGGCTATGAGGCCGTTCAGCACAAGCTGATCGCCGCTACCCAGGACATCATCGCTGCCGATGGCCCGTCCGATGAGCTCAAGGCCGCCGGCCAGGCTTGGATCGACTCCGTCAACGACGCCGAGGCCTCCAAGACCGCTGCCGCTGCCTACGTTGCCGAGCTCGAGAAGTGCGGCTGCGACGCTTCCAAGGCGATCCTCGCCGACAAGGCTTACCTCACCAAGAAGTCCTTCTGGATCTTCGGCGGCGACGGCTGGGCCTACGACATCGGCTTCGGTGGCCTGGACCACGTCCTGGCTTCCGGCCACAACGTCAACGTCTTCGTCTTCGACACCGAGGTCTACTCCAACACCGGCGGTCAGGCCTCCAAGGCCTCGAACCTGGGCCAGGTCGCTCAGTTCGCAGCTGCCGGTAAGGTGACCAAGAAGAAGTCCCTGGCCGAGATCGCCATGAGCTACGGCTACGTCTACGTGGCGCAGGTCGCCATGGGCGCCAACCCGGCTCAGACCCTCAAGGCCATTCACGAGGCCGAGGCCTACGACGGCCCGTCCCTCATCATCGGCTACAGCCCCTGCGAGATGCACTCCATCAAGAAGGGTGGCATGCAGAACTGCCAGGCCGAGATGAAGAAGGCTGTCGAGTGCGGTTACTGGAACCTCTTCCGCTTCAACCCCGAGGCTGCTGCCGGCAAGAAGTTCTCGCTCGATTCCAAGGAGCCCGCGGGCGGCTATCAGGAGTTCCTGATGAACGAGGCCCGTTACGCTTCGCTGACGCGTTCCTTCCCCGAGCGCGCCGAGGAGCTCTTCAAGGAGAACGAGCAGGCCGCTATGGATCGCTATCAGCACCTGCTGAAGCTCAAGACGGTGTACAACGAGGCCTAGGTCTCCCGCCGCAGGATCTGAGGGCTGACCTTCGCGGACACTCCGCAGGACGAAAGAACCCCCGCCGCACGTAGTGCGCAGCGGGGGTTCTTTCATGTCCGAGGACGTCCGCGAAGGTCAGCCCTCAGATCCTGCTACGACTACGTCCTCGGATTTTGTGGCTGAATGAAGGGCGTGGTTGTGGGGGCCTTTTGTCCCCTTCGCTGTTTCGCGGCTTTGCCGCGAAACCTCGCGCCACTTTGGGGATGGATGGAGGTTTTGGCTGTTGCTGCCTTCTATCCCCGTGCTTTGGGGCTAGTTGCATTTTTGGAGCTCATCTTTATTCCTTATGCTGGATGAAAAGCCTCATGTTTTTGTCGGAGTGCATACTCGTCTTATTAATGCATAGAATCTCGTATAGTGCGAGTAAGATATTGCGCTGTCCGTTTTGTGTTTAGCAAAGATATAGTTTGCATAATCTGGTCTAATCCCTGCTCTATTAAAATAAAGTCGCACGTAAATGGCGTAGATATACCTGAGCTGGGCTTCTATACGCTGAGCGGGTAAAAACGACCGTTCACCGTTCAACTGTTTTCAAAATGAATAAAATGAGGGATAACAGGAATATAAACCTTAATAAACTCGCGTATCGCACGGACACGGGTTATTAATGGGTTGTAGGCCTTTTACAGAAGGGATTCCAGCAATGTCTAAGCCTCTTGGCAAGCCCGATCGTATTGTCGTCGCCCTTGGCGGCAACGCCCTCGGCAACAACCCCGTCGAGCAGATCGAGGCCGTGAGCAACACCGCCCACGCTCTCCTCGGTCTCATCGAGCAGGGTAACGAGATCATCATCACCCACGGCAACGGCCCGCAGGTCGGCATGATCCAGAACGCCTTCGCCGCCGCCCACGACGCCATCGGCACCCCCGAGATGCCGCTGCCCGAGTGCGGCGCCATGTCCCAGGGCTACATCGGCTATCACCTGCAGCAGGGCATCGGCCGCGAGATGCACAAGCGCTATAAGCGTTGGCACGCCGCCACCGTCGTCACCCAGATCGAGTGCGACCCCGACGATCCCGCGTTCAAGAACCCGACCAAGCCGATCGGCCCCTTCTACACCGAGGAGCAGGCCAAGGAGTTCATGGCCGAGGATCCCTCCAAGGTCTTCGTCGAGGATTCCGGCCGCGGCTGGCGTCGCGTCGTCGCTTCCCCCGATCCCAAGAAGATCGTCGAGGCTGACTCCATCCTCAACCTGCTCGACAACGAGTTCATCGTCATCGCCTGCGGTGGTGGCGGCATCCCCGTCGTCCGCGACTACGAGAACAAGGGATGCTACAAGGGCGTTCCCGCCGTCATCGACAAGGACCTGGGCGGCGAGCTGCTGGCCGAGGACTGCGACGCCGACGTCCTGTTCCTGCTGACCGCCGTTGAGCATGTCGCCATCAACTTCGGCAAGCCCAACCAGGAGGAGCTCGAGGACCTCACCGCCGACGAGGCCGAGCGCCTGGCCGACGAGGGCCAGTTCGGCAAGGGTTCCATGGAGCCCAAGGTCCGCGCTGCCATCAAGTTCGCCCGTTCCCGCAAGGGCCGCACCTGCATCATCGGCGCTCTGGACAAGGCCGCCGAGACCATGGCCGGCCTCTCCGGTACCCGCATCCACGAGTAGTCTCTACTCTGTCGCCTCTCTCGTGGGCGCCGGGCAAGGCGCCCACAAACTAGCCTCTCTTCATGAGCCCCGCAGTCCGCTCCGGCTGCGGGGCTTTTGCTATTTACCTAGTCCCCGATGGGTGGGTAGTCATTGGGGACGTTCTTAAACGACTAGTCAAACAAGAGCGTCCCCAATGACCACTCATTTAAGTCTGTCCCCAATGACTAGTAGTAGGCCCACATGGCTTCGACTTCGTTGAGGACCTCTACGACGCCCCAGCGGCGGGCGCTGCGGCTGGCCGAGTTGGGGTCGTAGACGCCAATCTGGTTGGCATCGTCGATGCCGTAGAGCACGATGTAGTGGCCTACGTTGGTAAACGTGCCGGGGCGCACTGCGGCGATGACGGGCGCACCCGAGCGAAGTGCTTGGGTAATCGATTCGCGATCGTTATAGAGCTGTGTTCCGTTGAGCCCTAGCTGCCACGCACCGCCTGTCATAAACGACCACTCGGTGGCACCAGTGGGGGCGTAGTTGCCGGCTTCGGCCAGTGCGCATATATCGACCGGCGTCTTATCGGTATGGCCGGTCTTAAAGATATAGACCATGGTGAGGCAGGTGGGACCGCAAGCGTTTTCGCGAATAGTGCCACCGGCATAGGGCAGCTCCGACCATGCGGGGTCAATTTGGTAGATGTGGGGCATGGTGCCGGCCTGCCATTGCGAGCGTGGGGTCGAGAACGCAAAGGAGTAACCGGGCGCGACGGGAGCTTTAAGCAGCCTGTCCTCGGCAGTGGGCTCAAGACCGGCTGACCCGTGGGAGATACAGGATCCCAAAAACACAAAGACGAGGCAGGCGGCGATGGAGCAAAGCGCAAGGCGTAGGCGGCGGGCCGGAAGCGCGTGGCTTGTGGCGTGCGACGCAGGGTGAGGGGCGGAATTGCCGCGATCGCGTTGAGGTCGCGAAAAGGAGCGCTTAACGTAGTAGTCGGTCTTACGGCGATCGTAGCGGCGTGGCTGCGATGTGTCGGTCTGGCGTTGGCGTGTGCTCGTACTCACGCGGTCTGGCTGCTGCACGGTACGGCTTTGCTGCCGCGAAGAAGCCCCGAGCTGCTCTTGGGGGCGCTGCGGGTTGTCGTTGTCGGAGGTGATTTTGGGCGTTGGCGTGGTGCGGCCGGCAAGGCGCACGCTTTGTGGCCGTTGGTCGCCGTCATTGTATCCGTATGCCATTCGAATCACCTTGCCTCATGTGTAACTTGTCTATCCTACATAAAAAGATGCACGACACATGGGCATGTGCGCCAAAAGCCTGACAAATGGTATGAACGTTGCCGCGCCGAGCGCCAAGCGTCACGGCAACAGGTATTCAAAAGCAGAAAAGATGAAAGCGCCCAAGACGAATGACGTCTCCCGCCGTTCGTCCCAAAAACGGTGCCGCTCGTTTTGCAGTTCTGCCTTCGGTCGAGCTGCGAGCGGCGCTGCTGCGCCAAGGCCGTATCTTAAAGCCATGGAATAAAAGCGCGCGGCAAAACGGACCGCGCAAGGGGTGACGCCAAGGGCGTCAAATAGGAAAGGAGGGGAACAATGGCGGACAAGAACGCAGAAGTTGCAGTCGAGGATAACGGCGGCATGAAGAAAACGCTCTCGCTCTGGAACTTCTTCACCATCGGTTTCGGCGCCATCATCGGTACCGGTTGGGTTCTGCAGGTCGGCGACTGGATGGTCGTGGGCGGCGGTCCCGTTCCCGCTATGATCGCATTCCTCTTGGGTGCAATCTTCCTCGTGCCCGTCGGAGCTGTTTTCGGTGAGCTCACGGCTGCTATCCCCATCTCGGGCGGCATCGTCGAGTATGTCGATCGTAGCTTTGGCCGTACGCTGAGCTACATCACCGGTTGGCTCCTGGCTTTGGGCAACGGTATCCTGTGTCCGTGGGAGGCCATCGCCATCTCGACCCTCGTGTCCGAGATGTTCGGCAGCCTGCCCGGTCTTGAGTGGCTGCGCGCCGTCAAGCTCTACACCATCCTGGGGGCCGACGTTTACCTGTTCCCGACGCTGATCGCGCTCGGCTTTGCAGTCTACGTCATCTTCCTCAACTTCCGCGGCGCCAGCTCGGCCGCCAAGCTCCAGGCCTTCCTGACCAAGGCCCTGCTCTGCGGCATGCTGCTTGCCATGGGCGTCTCGCTGTTCACCGGCTCGCCGGACAACGCCATGCCCGTGTTCTCCCAGGTCGCCGGCGCTGGCGGCGGCAAGGCCGCTACCGAGAGCACCAGCCTGTTCGCCGGCATCGTGTCGGTCCTGGTTCTGACCCCGTTCTTCTACGCCGGTTTTGACACCATTCCTCAGCAGGCTGAGGAAGCAGCCGAGGGTCTCAACTGGAACAAGTTCGGCAAGATCATCTCCCTGGCCCTGCTGGCCGCCGGCGGCTTCTACATGGTCTGCATCTACTCGTTCGGCACCATCCTCGACTGGCATGAGTTTGTCAAGAGCCCGGTTCCCGCGCTTGCCTGCCTCAAGGGCATCAACATGCTCCTGTACCTGGCCATGCTCGTCATCGCCACGCTTGGACCCATGGGCCCGATGAACTCCTTCTACGGCGCCACGAGCCGCATCATGCTCGCCATGGGCCGCAAGGGCCAGCTGCCCGAGCAGTTCGCCGAGGTTGATCCCAACTCCGGCGCCCCCAAGCTCGCCTGCATCGTTCTGGGCGTCATCACCGTCGTCGGACCGTTTTTGGGCAAGAACATGCTCATCCCTCTGACCAACGTGTCGGCTCTCGCCTTCATCTTCTCCTGCGGCATGGTCGCCCTCGCTTGCCTGCGCATGCGTTTCACCGAGCCCGACCTGCCTCGTCCCTACGAGGTGCCCGGCGGCAAGTTTGGCATCGGCCTCGCCATCGCTGCCTGCGCCATCATCATCGGCCTGCTCGTGATTCCGTTCTCTCCCGCCTCCCTCAACATGGTGGAGTGGAGTATCGTGATCGGCTGGCTGGCCGTCGGCCTGGCTCTCATGGCCTTCACCAATTCCCGCAAAAAGTAACGCCGAGCCGGGGCGGATCAGGTGCGCGGGCCCCTCTCTTCCGCGCACCGAACCCGGCGCCACTTGGGTAGCTTTGTGAGGCCTTAACCCAACACGGCCTCGCCCACTATATGGATCCATAAGGAGGAACCATGTCCACTAAGTATGCAATCGTTGGCGGCAAGCTCATCGACGGTACCGGTGCCGAGCCGGTCGAGAACTCCCTCGTTCTCGTCGACGACAACGGCAAGATCGAGTACGCCGGCGCCATGCAGGACCTTCCCGAGGGCGTTGAGGTCATCGACGCCGCCGGCAAGACCGTCCTTCCCGGCCTGATCGACACCCACCTGCACTTCTCGGGCAACTTGACCGATGATGACACCGACTGGGTCATGCAGCCGCTCCTCGAGAAGCAGGCCGTCGCCGTCAAGCAAGCCTACGACTGCCTCACCCACGGCCTCACCACCGTCTGCGAGATCGGCCGCTTTGGTATCCAGATCCGTGACTGCATCGACAAGGGCGTCTTTAAGGGCCCGCGCGTTCTGGCCACCGGCCTTGGCTTCTGCCGCGTTGCCGGCCACGGCGACTCCCACCACTGCAGCCAGGAGCTCAACAAGGAATCGCACCCCTGGGGCGATCAGGTCGACGGTCCTTGGGATCTGCGCAAGGCCGTCCGTCGTCGCCTGCGCGAGAACCCCGATGCCATCAAGATCTGGGCTACCGGTGGCGGCATCTGGCGCTGGGACTCCGGCCGCGACCAGCACTATTGCTCCGAGGAGATCCGGGCCGTGGTCGAAGAGGCAAAGATGGTCGGCATCCCCGTGTGGAGCCACTGCTACAACAACCACGCCGCTGCCTACGACTCCGTCCGCTTTGGCTGCGAGCAGCTGATTCACGGCTTCGATATCGATGAGCGCACCATGGACCTCATGGCCGAGCAGGGCACCTTCTTCACCCCGACGATCGCCTTCCTGCCCACCTGGTACGCCACCTATCCGCCCGTCTACGTTCCCGAGCTGCACGACAAGTACGAGGGCACCCTGGTCGAGAAGGAGCTGCAGCGCAACTACGACTGCCTGCGCGAGGCCAAGAAGCGCGGCGTCGTCATGACGATCGGCTCCGACTCCTTCTCCTTCGTCACCCCGTACGGCACCTGCTCCATCGAGGAGATGTACGAGTTCGTCGACAAGATCGGCTTCACCCCGGTCGAGACCATCACCTGTGCCACCCTCAACGGTGCCAAGATGTGCCACATCGAGGACGAGACCGGTTCCATCGAGGCCGGCAAGTGCGCCGACCTGCTGGTCGTCAACGGTGACGTCGCCGCCGACATCCACGTGCTCAACACCGACAACATGGACGTCATCATGAAGGACGGCTGGATTGTCGAGGGCGGCACCTTCGGCGAGGCAAACAAGTACAGCGCCTAAGCTACCGTTCATCGATGGCTTGATGTAAAACACAGTATTTGATTGCATAATGCAATGGAGAGGGTCGCTTGCGGCCCTCTTTATTGCTATGGGGTGCGTCGGTAAGAAGGAGATGACGGTGGATCTCAATAGGCTGATTCTGGGCAAGAGCTACAACTCTACCAAGGTCTTTCGTACCGCTCAGCATGTGGTTCAAGCCATTTTGCTCGGTATTGTCGTTCCGCTGCTTATCCTGCTGCTCATCTGGGATCTAACCGATAATCCCAATCCCGTTCCGGCCGTTGTCGTCATTGCCGGCTTGGTCATGCTGTGCTTCTTCTTCTCGTACGTCTTTGTCGTTCCCGACGACCTCACATCGAGCGCAACCGACCGCACGCTCGCCATCGCTTCAAAAATATTCGCCTACACGTCGCGCGGCCTTACGCCCGAAGCTGCCCTGGGCGCCTCTAAGATCATCCTGTCCGAAACTATCGCCTCTGCCATCTGCTTTACCGACGGCAAGCAGGTGTTGGCAAGCTGGGGCGAGGACTCGGCAAAATGCCCCGCGGGCACCCCGGTGGTGCTGCGGACTACGCTCAACGTGATCAACAGCGGTGAGCAAAGCGTGTTCTCGCGCGATGCCTCGACCGAGACAGGTGGCTACTTTCCGCGCCTGCGCGCCGGTATTGTCGCACCGCTTACCGTGCGCGGGCATTGCGTGGGCACGCTCGAGCTGTATTATCCCCGTCTGAGCAGCATCGATATGCGCCAGACGGCGCTTGCCTCGGGCTTTGCCGACCTCATTTCCACGCAGCTTGCGAGCTTTGAGCTCGAGCGCCAGGACGAGCTTACGGCCCGCGTGGAGCTGCGCGCCTTGCAATCGCAGGTCGATCCTCATTTTCTGTTTAACACCATCAGCACCATCGTGTCGCTCGTGCGTACCGAGCCGGACAAGGCCAGGTCGCTGCTGATCGACTTTTCCAATTACTACCGTCAGACGCTTTCTGATTCCGATACGCTCACCACGCTCGAGCACGAGGTGGAACAGGGCACTCGCTATATCAATCTTATGCAGGCTCGTTATGGCGACGGCCGTCTGCGCGTCTCGGTCGATATCGACTTTGAGGTGCGCGATTGCATGGTGCCGCCGTTTATCTTGCAGCCGTTGCTCGAAAACTGCATCAAGCACGCGCAGCGCGAGACCGAGCCGCTTTCTATTCATGTTAGGGCTTTCGAGACCGATGACGGTTTGGAGATCATCGTCGAGGACGATGGCATCGGTATGAGCGAAGAGGTCTGCGCGCATCTGTTTGAGCAGCATCGCTTGGAGGAGCCCGAGAGCATTACCGCCGACGGCTCCGTCAAGCGAGGTTGCGGCCTGGCGCTCTTCAACGTGCTTCAGCGCATCCATTTCTTTTACGGAGAAGATTCCGGCATGCGCGTGAAGTCCCAGGAGGGCGTGGGAACGCAGGTCATCGTCGAGCTGAACGGCGAGCCGCATGAGCCGGCGCCGTTGACGGCGTAGCACGCGGTTGGATTGAGAGAAAAAGAGGGGAAGCACATATGTCCGAAGGCTGGAACATCTTGGTGGTTGATGACGAGCCTCCAATTAGGGCTGAGCTACGCTATCTGTTGGAAAAGGATACGCGTGTGGGTCAGATTGCCGAGGCGGGCAATGTCACCGAAGCCGTGGAGTCGATTCTGTCGAACAAGCCCGACGTGTTGTTTTTAGACATTACCATGCCCGGTCGCTCGGGAATTGAGCTTGCCGAGACGCTGCAGAACCTAAAGACGCCGCCGGTGGTTGTGTTTGTGACGGCGTTTGCCGAATTTGCCGCTGATGCGTATAACCTCGATGCGGTCGACTATGTCGTCAAGCCGGTCGAGGACGCACGCCTGTCAAAGGCACTCGACAAGATCGAGGCAGCCTTGGGTGCCCGTCGTGTTATCCATGCTCCGCGCCAGCCTTTGCGTCTGACGGTGGACCGCGGGGGCAAAAAGGTGTTCATTCCCGCCGCAGACGTCTGCTACTTTGAGGCGCGCGCCGATTTTTGCAACGCCATCTGCGCCGAGGGAACGTACCTGATCAATGAGTCGATCTCTTCGCTCGAGCGTCGCTTGGACTCCGAGGGCTTTATTCGCGTTCATCGCAGCTACCTGGTCAATTTGGAAGACGTGCACAATGTTGAGATTGGCTCCACGGGGTTGATGGAGCTCAGGCTCGACCGCGTGAACTCGACGGTACCGGTGTCCCGTCGTCGTGCCGCCGAGGTCAAGTCGCACCTGGGGCTTGCGTAAGAGGCTTGCGTGCCGTCGTTTACCATCGCAGGTTTGGCATGGGCGCGCGGTGGGCATAATGGGTGGCATCGAATGAAATCGAAAGGATCATTATGCCCGCGCTTATCACCCATCATCTGTTTGGCGAGGAAAGCATCGACCGTCTTCCGCAGGGCGTCATCACGTCCGATGAAGAGCGCATTGCCTTTATCTTGGGCAACCAAGGCCCCGACCCGTTTTTCTTTCACATTCTGACACCGCGTGTTTCCGACTGCACGCTGCTGGCGCAGGTCATGCATCGGTCGCGCATGTCTCGCCAGTTCGCGTGCCTGCGCGACGGCGTGTCGCACCTGCAGCCGCGCGATGCCAGCTTGGGTCGCGCCTTTGCGTTGGGCCTGCTGTCTCATTACGTGCTCGACCGCAACGCCCATCCCTTTGTCTATGAGCAGCAGTTTGGCATCGTGGAGTCCGATTCAGAGCTTGAGGATTCGAGCAGTCAGGTCCATGCCGTGATCGAGAGCGACCTGGATGTACTGATGCTGCAGCTTAAACGCGATGGCGCTACGGTCGACGATTACCCGCCGGCGGGCGAGATCGTCACCACCGATCGCATCAATCGCGTGGCCGGCGTGCTGATGAGCTATGTTGCCGGACGCGTGTACGGCATTGACATTCCGGCGGGGGAGTACGGTGCTGCCGTTGCCAATATGCAGCGACTTTACCGCGCGATTGAGCCGGCCGGCTCCGCAAAGACGCGCGCGATCTCGCTGGTTGAGGGCTTGGTGCACGACTACTCGCTGCTCGACGGCCTTGCCCATCGCGTGACGACGGAGCTGCCCGAGCGCACCGGTAACCTGGGCCATCTGACATGGAAGAATCCCTTTACCGACGAGGTCTCGAACGAGAGTTTCCCCGAGGTCTTTGATCGCGCGCTGGTCGATTACGAGTGCACGGTCGCACGTTTTATCGAGACCGGTGACATGGATGCCGTGACCAGTCGCGTCAACTACAGCGGTCGCGTGCTCAATGCCGATGAGGAGTTCGACCGCGAGGAATAGGGCCCGTGCGTGCCCCTTTGCCGAATCCTTACCGGCGGTTCTGGACAATTGGGGTACGATGAACTAACTGCATATCGGGCGAATACGAAGGGTCCCTGTCCATGAAATACACCAAGCTCGAGCGTAACTGGGTTATGTATGATGTGGGCAATTCGGCCCTTGTGCTGCTCAATACCTCGGTGGTGCCCATTTACTTTAACGCCATCAATACCGGCGCTTCCTCGGCCGACCTGGTGGTCGCTTGGGGCAATGCGCAGACGATCGCCTCGCTGGTCATCGCCATGCTCATGCCCATTCTGGGCGCGCTTGCCGACTACGCCGGCAACAAGATCAAGTTCTTCTTGGGCTTCTTCCTCACGGGCCTGGTGCTTTGCCTGGCGCAGGCTATCCCAATGTCCGCCATGGCATTTTTGACCGTGTACGTGCTGTGCACCATCGGCCTTAACTCTTCTATGACGTTCTACGACGCCATGCTGCCCGACATTACCACCGACGAGCGCATGGACGCCGTGTCCAGCTCGGGCTATGCCTGGGGCTACATCGGTTCCACCGTGCCGTTCGTCATCTGCCTGGCGCTCATCATGGGTGGCCCCGCTCTTGGCGTCCCCACCATGCTGGCAACGCGTCTGTCGTTTATCATCACTGGTGCCTGGTGGCTCATCTTTACCCTGCCGCTCATTCGCACCTATAAGCAAAAGTACGGTCGCGAGCGCGGTCCCGAGGACACTATCGGCCACATCGTGGGCGGTGTGTTCTCCGAGGTCGGACACACCATGCGCGAGATCGCCCACAACAAGACCGTGCTGGTCTACATGATCGCGTTCTTCTTCTATATCGACGGTGTGCACACGGTCATTTCCATGGCTACCAGCTACGGCTCGGCTTTGGGCATCGATTCGACCCAGTTGGTCCTGGCGCTGCTCGTCACGCAGTTCGTGGCCTTTCCATCCGCCATCATCTACGGCAAGCTCGCCGGCCGCGTGGGCACGCTCAACATGATCTTGGTGGCAGTCGCCGCCTATATGGGCATTGTGCTGTTCGCCGCGTTCTTCCTAAAGACCGCCTTTGAGTTTTGGGTGCTTGCCATTATGGTCGGCCTGTTCCAGGGCGGCGTGCAGGCGCTCAGCCGTAGCTACTTTGGCCGCATTATCCCCAAGGAAAAGTCCAACGAGTACTACGGCTTCTTTGACATCTTTGGTCGTTATGCAAGCGTTATGGGCACCTTCCTGGTGTCGGTCGTCACCTCGCTGACCGGCAACCCGTCGCTGGGCGTCCTTTCCATTGGCGTGCTGCTGATCGTTGGCTTTATGCTGCTGGTCCGCCTGTCCCGCATGACTCGGGCGGCAGAGCATGCCGCATAGGAGCGAGCGGCTATTGTGCCTGTCCACGGTACTCTTTTGGGGTTATCCGCAATAAACATTGCGACTTGCGAGCAATGATTTGCCCAAGTGGGTATGATGGAATCAGCTAGGTCGCGGGGCGTCGCCTGTGTTTGGCGGCGCCCCGTTTTTGTGTTGCAGGGAGGGTAAGGCATGAACGCCACGGTCGTGATTCCAACGTATTGGGCGGGCGATGACGCTTGCGCAAACGCCCCTGGCACCTATGACCATTCGACGCGACTCAACGCCGACAATCCCGAACTCGACCGCTGCCTGGCCTCGCTTGAGCAGGTACGTGACATCCCGCGCATCATCCTTTTGGTGGTCTGTCCCGTTTCTGCCACAGCCGATGTGTCGCTGCGCGTGCACGAGATTGTCGACGCGCATCCCACGCTCAAGGTCACCGTTGTCACCAACACCCAGGCCTCGCGCATCGCAGACCGGGTTGCTCAGATCGCGCCCAAGGGTTCGGGCGAGTGCGTGAGCCTGCGAGGCTACGGTGCCATCCGCAATATGGGGCTAGCCTGCGCCGCTGTGCTGGGGCATGACGCGGTTATCTTCTTGGATGACGATGAGACTGTCATCGACGCCGACTTCATGAAGCGCGCGACCTATGCGTTGGGGCAGCAGACGCGTCAGGGCTTGCCGATCTTGGTCAAGAGCGGCTATTTCTACGATTGCGACGGCTCGCCGCTGGCTCCCACGGACAAGGCGGGCATCTGCCATCGTTGGTGGACCAAGCGCATCGAGTTCAACCGTTGGATGAAAAAGGCGCTCTCGGGCACCCGCATCTCGCGCTCCAACTACGTGTGCGGCGGCCTGATGGCCCTGCACGCCCGCGCCTTTACGCGTGTGGCCTTTGACCCGTTTATCACCCGCGGCGAGGACTTGGATTACCTCTTTAACATGCGCATGTTTGGCTACGACGTGTGGTTCGATAACGAGTGGACCGTGCGCCATCTGCCTCCGGAGTCCGAAAAGCGCTCACCGCGCTTTATGCAGGATGTATACCGTTGGTACTACGAACGGGCCAAGTTGACATTCGCCGCGCATCAAAAGGAGCTCATTCCCGTTACGGCGGCATCGCTCATGCCCTACCCGGGCCCGTGGATTTCGCGCGAGCTCGACGACCGCGTGCGCAAGACCGCTATGGTCCGCAGCGTGTTTACCCGCGAGCATGAGGGCTACCTGCGCATCTGGCGCCATGGTATCGACGAGGCAAAGGCCTATGCGCGCCAAAACGCTGCAAGCTACCTGCGTTTCCAGAGCTTTTGGCCCAAGATCATGGACGGGCTTTGGCGTGACGCACAACTGATCAGTATCCTGGAGGGGGCCGAATGATCGACCGCCGCGCCCAGCGCGATAGTTCAATATCAATCTTTCGCATCATTGCCGTTGCCTGCGCCATTTGCGTGCTGGTGTACTTTATTTTTGCCTTGGTGACCGGTATCGAGCCGATCGCCACGGTGATTGCCTGCGCGCTGCTGTGCATCTTTATCTTTTTGACGCTCAATCCCGATTCGGTGCGCTCCCAGTACACCGAGGAGACGCTCTCGGTGGCCTCGGCCATGCTCGAGGACATTAAGGGCGGTCTGACGCAGGAGTCGGCGCGTTTGGTGTGCCGGCGCATTTTGCCCGAGACGCGCGCCATGACGGTGGCCATCACCGACGAGGACAACGTGCTTGCCTGCGCGGGCGAGTTTGAGGAAAAACTGCTGCCCGATACTCCCATCCACACGCTTGCCACACGCTACGTTATCGAACATGGCATCGTGCAGTCGTTCAACCGTATGGTGGATGTCGTGGGCTCGGACGGCTCGCACAACCAAGTCCCCGCCGGCATTATCGCCCCCATCAAGGTGGGCGATCGTACCGTCGGCACGCTCAAGTTCTACTACAAGACCCCGCGCGCCGTCGACCGTACCCAGTATGCGCTTGCCTCGGGCTTTGCCGAGATCTTGTCCACGCAGCTCGCCATCCACGAGCTCGAGGTGCAAAAGGAACTCACGGCGCGCGCCGAGGTGCGTGCGCTGCAGGCGCAGATTAACCCGCACTTCCTGTTCAACACGCTGAACACCATTGCATCGTTTACGCGCACCGACCCGCTGCGGGCCCGCGAACTGCTTCGTGAGTTCTCATCGTTCTATCGTGCCACGCTCGACAACTCGGGATCGCTTATTCCGGTCTCGCGCGAGGTCGCACAGACCAAGCGCTACCTTACCTTTGAGAAGGCCCGCTTTGGCGAGGATCGCGTGCTTGCGACGTTCGATGTGTCCGAGGACGTGGAAGATACGCTGGTGCCGGCGTTCGTGATCCAGCCGATTGTCGAGAACGCCGTGCGTCATGGTATGGGCGATGACGACGCCCTGAGGATCGACGTGACCGTTCACCAAGACGGCGAGGATGCAATCTTGATTGCCGTGGCCGATAATGGCGTGGGCATGGATGAGGGTACCGCCGCCAGACTGTTTGACGAGCGTTCTGCCCGTCCCGACGCCAGCTCTCCCCAGGGTGGCGGCGCCGGTGTGGCCATGCACAATATTTCGGAGCGCATCCATCGCTTTTATGGGCCGCACTCCTATACGCGTGTCGAATCGGCGCCGGGCAAGGGCACCAAAGTGCTCCTTCATCTTGATTTGTCAGAGAGCATCTTTGACATTCAAGAGTAAAATAAAAGGCTACGGGCTCAACGTCATGCGACGGATGCCCGGCGTAGTTAGTTGACGAAAGGTTTTATCCCTATGCTGCGTGCGATGATTGTGGATGATGAGGCGCCGGCTCGCTCGGAGCTTCGCTTCCTGCTCGAGCAAACGGGCAAGATCGGCACGATCACTGAGGCGTCGAGCGTCCGCTCCGCCATCGAGATGCTTATGGAAAGTCGCGTAGATGTCGTGTTTCTCGATATCTCGATGCCCGGTGCCTCGGGCCTGCAACTTGCCGAGGCGCTGCATAAGCTCAAAAATCCGCCGGCGATCGTGTTTGTGACTGCGTATAGTGACCATGCGGTCGAGGCATTCGACGTGGATGCCGTCGATTATCTGATGAAGCCGGTCGAGGAAGCTCGCTTGGATCGCGCGATCGAGAAGGTCATGCAACGCACCAAGCCGGTTACGGACAGCAAGGTGACCATCGAGCGTATCCCGGTGGAAAAGGGCGGCCGCAAGGTGCTCATTCCCGTGGACGACATTCGCTTTATCATGGCCAAGGACGATTACTCCTGCATCTATACCGTCGATGATCGCTTTTTGTCGACGACCTCGCTGGCGCAGTTTGAGGCCAAGCTCTGCGACTTTGGCTTCTTCCGTGTTCACCGCCGCTATATCGTCAACTTGGCGTGCGTCACGGATGTGGAGACGGTGCCCTCGGGCGCCATCCAGCTGGGCATTACGGGCGTCGACGAACGCGTGCCGGTTTCGCGCCGCCGCGTCGTGCCGCTTAAGAAGGCCCTGAGTCTCTAGCACACTGGCCCCGCAGCCCTGTAGACCTATCGTCTGCGGAGGCGTGGGGCCTTTTTGTATGTATCTGCCGAATCGTTTTTTGCGGAAGGGATCCCATGAACAGTGCAAGCGCCAAGCGTATCGACATCATCTCGGACACCCACGGCTATTTATCGCCTGCGCTCCTGGATGAGCTTGAGGGCGCAGACCTGATTATCCACGCCGGCGACCTCACGTCAGAGATGGACTACGAGCACCTATGCACCATCGCCCCCGTGCGGGCCGTACTGGGCAACAACGATTACTACCGCGACTACGGTCCCGATGTAGACCGTCTTGCGCTCTTTACCTACGAAGGCCTCAAATTCGCCGTAGCCCACTACCGCGAAGACCTTCCGGTGGGATCCGTAGACGTAGCCATCAACGGCCACACCCACGTAACCAAAGAAGCCCAAGTGGGCCGTTGCTTAGTCCTCAACCCGGGCAGCGCCAGCTACCCCAGAGGCACCCGAGGCCCCACCATGGCCAGAATGCTAGTAAAAGACGGCAAGATCCTAAGCACTAAGTTTATTGACCTAGAGTAATCACAACAAAAACGGGGGATGCAGATGCGTCCCCCGTTTCCATTTGAGCCAATGGCCGAGCTTCAACAAGATCCATCAGACCAACCCCGCCGCGGAGAACGGGGCCGCCGAGCCGCGAAGCGGCGAGCAACAACAACGGCTCGAACAAAGTGACGGCAGGGAGGGTCTCCGGGGCCGGCTGGCGCGGGTTAAGTTTGTCGCGAGTTCCGCACGCAAAG
>CAUDDF010000011.1:0-45199 GCA_958448275.1 uncultured Collinsella sp. | reverse complement strand
ACGAGCGGGGGCTCCTGTCGTTTCCGTGCCCCTGGATTGGGTCATAGTGTCTGACGTTGACGAAACATCGAGGTTATTCAAGTCGGTACTTTAGTGCGGTGAATTGCGTGGGCTGCTTGGTTGTTGCTACAGTAGCGGGGCGTGCCGGGGGTCCGGTGCGCCCCGTTTTTATTTGACCATGAGGCGGCACGCAGCCATACGCGTGCGGACACCACGCCCAGATTGAGTGTGAGGATGTTCCATGGCCCAATACGCTGCCAGCGAAATTGAAAACTTGCCCGATAGCCCTGTGGCCCGTGAGGATTTGGGCGCGGGCGGTATTCCCCGGGGCGCCGGCGCACGCTCTCCGCTGTTCTGGAAGGTTCTGCTACTTTCGGTGGCAGTCGTCTGGGGCTACTCCTTTACGACCATGAAGGACGCGCTCGACACCATTCCGGTGTTTGAACTGCTCTACGTGCGCTTTCTGCCTGCGGCGTTGGTCATGTTTGTCATCTTCCACAAGCGCATTATCGCGCACCTCAATACCCGCAACCTTATCGTCGGACTTGGAATGGGCACACTAATGTGGGCCGCCTACGTCCTGCAGACAGTCGGCCTGGCGCACACCACGGCGGGCAAGAATGCTTTTTTGACGGGCACGTATTGCATCCTCGTGCCATTCGCGAGCTATTTTCTGAGCGGCGAAAAACTCACCCGCTATAACCTGGGCGCGGCACTGCTGTGCTTGACGGGCATTGGCTTGGTGGCCCTCGATAGCGTTGAATTCAACATCGGTGACGTCATTACGCTGGCGGGCGCGGTCTTCTTCGCCGTCCAGATGGCGGTGACCGCCAAGTACGGTCGCAAAATGGACATCAACGTCATCACGTTTTGGATGTTTGTGGGCAACGGCGTGCTGAGCCTGATCTCGTCGCTGCTATTCGAGACCCAAGCGCCTCTGTCCGTTTGGACGCCGAGCTTTATCAGTGTGATGGCGTTTCTCTCGGTGGGCTGCACATGTGTGGCCCTGCTCATCCAAAACGTCGGCCTGGCGCATGTCCCGGCCTCGACGGGTTCACTGCTCCTTTCGATGGAGTCGCCTTCGGGCGTGTTGTTTTCGGTGCTGCTGATGGGGGAGGCGCTCACCTCGCGCCTGCTTGCCGGCTTTGCGCTCATCTTCCTGTCGATTATTTTGAGTGAGACTCACTTCGATTTTTTGCGCAAAAAGCCGCGCCAGCAATTGTAAACAACTTGTTGCGCCGCCCTTCTGGGGTGGCGTTTTTTTATGCCTCGCCTTTAAAGTTATGCATTGCACTTTAGAACATGAAAGTGCTTACTGCTAAAACTTCACTGGAGGGCATCTATGGCACCAGCTCTGTCCGATTTTCAACCGCAATCAGCGCCCAAGGCCACCGCGGCGGCGCAGGCCGCTATCGGTGACGGTCTTGTTGCAGAGGCTCAGGCTTTTGCAGGCGAGCTCGCTGCGTGGCGACACGATTTACACCAGATGCCCGAGCTGGGTAATAGCCTCCCGCAGACCTCTGCGTATATCCAAGCGCGCCTGACCGAGATGGACATTCCATTTGCCACGCTCGTCGACGGCTCCTGTGTTGTGGGCCTTGTCGGTGCCGGTGCCACCGCGGCCCAAGGCAATGGCGTCTGCACGGACGAACAGGCCGGAACGGTCGTTATGTTGCGTGGCGACATGGACGCCCTGCCCGTTGTCGAGGAATCCGGCGAGCCCTTTGCATCCACCAATGGCTGCATGCATGCTTGCGGTCACGATATGCACGCGACAGCGCTGCTTGGTGCGGCGCGCCTGCTCAAGGCCCGCGAGGGCGAGCTCGTCGACGCCAATGCCACCGTCAAACTGTTGTTTCAGCCGGGTGAGGAGACCTTTGAGGGAGCGCGCGCTGCCATCGCCGACGGCTTGCTCGAGAACCCGCGTCCCCAGGCTGCCTTTGCCATGCACGTTAATAGCCAGTCGCCGCTTGGCCTGGTGCTCTACGGCAGCCCGGCGCTCTCGGGCGTGTACGGTTTCCGCATCACGCTGCAGGGCAAGGGTGGCCACGGTTCCAGCCCCGAGATCTGCATCGACCCCATAACGGCCGGTGTGCATGTGCACCTGGCACTTCAGGAGCTCATCGCTCGCGAAGTGCCGGCGGCCAAGGAGGTCGCACTGACCGTGGGTAAGTTTGCCGGTGGCCAAGCGGCCAACGTCATTCCAGATACCTGCGTACTGGAAGGCACGCTGCGCGGCTTCGACGTCGAGCTCATGGAGCACCTCAAGACCCGCATCGCGGAGGTCGTCAAAGGTGTTGCCACGACCTATCGCACGCCGGCGACCATCGAGACGCTCTCGGATGTTCCCCCGCTCGTCCTCGATGACGACATGACCCAGGCTTCGCTTGGCTATGTGGGCGCGACGCTGCCCAAGGCCGCCTTCCTGCCGCTGTTCCACGCCATGGCGAGCGAGGACTTTGCGCTTATCTCGAGCGAGATCCCGAGCGCGTACTTTACGATCGGCGCTGCTGTGACCGATACGGACGAACACTTTGCCCAGCACCATCCCAAGGCACGCTTTAGCGATGCCGAGCTGCCGCTCGGCGCCGCGGCTTATGCGGCAGTCGCTTTGGGCTATATCGCCGACCACCGGTAGCACCCAACCTTGTCTTTCAAGCCTGCGGGCATGGCCATAAGGCCTATGCCCTTGTCTTTCAAGGCAATCTTGGGCACTACCGGCGCCCGGCGCAGGCTATTCGTTTGTTTAAAAGGAGCAGTATGTCCCGGCAGCATAAATTCTTCCCCGGTTGGCTCGTCGTGGCCTCCGGCTTTGTCGTCATGGCCACGTGCTACACGATTTTCGTTAACTGCATGAGCCTGTTCCAGCCGCTTATCGTCAGCGACTTGGGCATTTCTCTTGCACAGTACAACATCTCCAACGCCATCTCCACCGTGGTGAGCGTTATCGGCTCACTTGTGATCGGTCATGTGGCCGATAAAGTGAGCGGTCGCGTTTTGGGTTCCCTCACTGTTATCGCCACCTCTGCCGTTCTTGCCGGCATGAGCTTTGTCGGTGAGCTGTGGCAGGTCTACGTGCTCTTTGCCGTCTCGGGCTGCTTTGCCGTCGCCTCGACCCGCCTGCTCATTAGCCTTGTGACCGCCAACTGGTTTACGGCCAAGCGAGGCCTTGCCATCTCCATCGCACTTTCGGGCTCGGGCTTTGGCGGCGCTATTCTGTCTCCTATCGTGAGCTCGCTTATCGTGAGCGTTGGCTGGCGTTTCGCCTTCCTGGTGCTCGCGGCTATCTGCATGGTGGCGGCGCTGCCCATCACGGCCTATTCCTTCCGCACCAAGCCTTCCGAGATCGGCCTTAAGCCGCTCGGCGAGAACCCGGGCGATCCGTCCATCTCGACGGCTGGCGACAAGGACGAGCACACGGCGCCCGAGGTTAACGTTGGCTGGTCTCGCATTAAGAAGAGCCCGGCGTTTTGGCTGCTTGTCGTCGCCTTCCTCTTTATGGGGCTCGTTAACGGCGCCGTCTTGCCCAACCAGGTCACCAACATGACGAGCGTTACCGTCAACGGCGCCAAGATCGTCACGGGCGGTCACGACCCCATGTGGGCGGGCACTGTGCTTTCGGCCTATATGGTCACCGTTGTTATTGCCAAGATTTCGCTCGGCGCCATCTACGATTGCTTTGGTCTGCGCTTTGGCAACGTGCTGGGATCCGTTGCGTGCATTATCGCCTGCGTCGCCCTGTGCTTCCCCGCAACCGATCTCGGCCCCATCGTGGCTGCCATTAGCTTTGGTATCGGAACGTGCATGGGCACCATTACGCCCACGATCGCCGCGTCTAAGCAGTTTGGCATGGCCGACCTGGGTAAGGTCACGGGCACCATTACCTCGCTCGAGATGGTCGGCGGCACCGTGGGTGCCATTGTCTCGGGCGTGCTGTTCGATGCCACGGGCTCCTTTGTGAGCACCTGGATTGTCTGCTTGGCGTGCTCCGTGGTCATGCTCGTGTTCCTGCTGGCATCCGAGCCCATCGCCGCCAAGCTGCGCACGAGCGTGGCGGGGGAGTAGACACCCGTCGCTCTTTTCTGTTCGCCCCGTTCTGTCCGTGGCTGCCCTGGAAGCCGAATGGATGCTCGTACCATCATTCGGTTTCCAAGGCGGCCACGGGCCTACGAAATGATCCGTTTTCCTCCGTCCCCAACAGATCACGTGATTCGAAGGGGACGGAGGAAAACGGATCACAAACCGCGGCGGCGCATCTGGCCGAACGAGCCCCCATACCCTCGTTCGGTCAGACGCGCCGCCGCGTTTCTGCTTTGTGCCGTATAATGTCCACTACCTATGACGCGATACAAAAGAAAGGTGTTTGCCCATGCAGGCACAGAAGGCGGAGGGAACCCGCGACCTTATCGGCGCCGAGATGCGCGCCTGGCAAAAGATGCAGCAGATTGCGGCCGGCGTGTTCGAGCCGTTTGGTTTTAAACCCATCGAGACGCCCGCGATCGAGCAGGTTGACGTGTTTGTCCACGGTATCGGCCAGTCGACCGACGTCGTGCGCAAGGAAATGTTCCGCGTGTTCAGCGGTGCCAACCTGGAGCGCGTCTTTACCGAGGGCACCGACACCAAACTCAAGCCCAAGCAGCGCCTGGCACTTCGCCCCGAGGGCACGGCCGGCGTGGTGCGCGCCGTCGTCGAGAACAATCTGGTGCCCCAGGGCTCCACGCCGTTTAAGGCTTACTACGCCGAGGCCATGTTCCGCGGCGAGCGTCCCCAGAAGGGCCGCCTGCGCCAGTTCCACCAGGTGGGCATCGAGTGGCTCGGCGCTCCCGATCCGGCGGCAGACGCCGAGTGCATCATCATGCTCATGGAGTTCTACAAGCGCCTGGGCTTCGATCTTTCCAAGCTTCGTCTGCTCATCAACTCGATGGGTGACGCCCAGTGCCGTCCGGCTTACCGCGAGCAGGTCAAGCAGTTCATCCTCGATCACGCAGACGAGATGTGTGACGAGTGCCGCGAGCGCGCCGAGCTCAACCCGCTGCGTGCCTTCGACTGCAAGAACGACCACTGCCGCGAGATCATGGCCGAGGCTCCGCTGATGGGTGACAACCTGTGCGATGAGTGCCGCGAGCACTACGAGCAGGTCAAGCGCTATCTGGATGCCGCCGGTATCGAGTATGTCGAGGATCCCACCTTGGTGCGCGGCCTGGACTACTACACCCGTACTGTCTTTGAGGTCGAGGCCCCTGGCGCCGGCGTCGGCTCCATCGGCGGCGGCGGCCGCTACGATGGCCTGGTCGAGCTCGAGGGTGGCAAGCCCACGGCGGGCGTCGGCTTTGCTGTCGGTTTTGAGCGCGCCCTGCTGGCCCTGCAGGCCTTTGGCAGCGATTTGGGTGCCGATGAGGCCCCGTGCGTCTATGTCGCCAACGCCGGCAAGGAGCTGCGTCAGAACGTCTTTGCCATTACGCAGGAGCTTCGCGCCGCAGGTATCGTGACCGAGGCCGACTATCAGGGTCGTTCGCTCAAGGCCCAGTTTAAGCAAGCCGATAAGGTAGGCGCCAAGCTCATCTTGGTCCTGGGTGGCGACGAGCTTGCCGCCGGCAAGGTCAAAGTGCGCGACATGCAGAGCCATGACGAGGTGCTCGCCGATCTGGACAACGTCGTCGAGGCGGTTCGCGAGCGCCTGTAGCGCATCTTTTTGAGCTTCGGGCCTGCTAACGTGCCCTGCTCATGGAGAGCGATTGTTACGGGGGTGTTTCGCTTTTATGCGGAATGCCCCCGTTTACGTATGCCGCCCACCGAGAAATACGACCATTTAGGGCAAAAACCTTTGCAATGCAGAAAATACTTTTGTGTGGTAAAGCGCAATCAGTGTCGAAAGTATTTCTCAAGCGCCTATAATGAATACCGCATGTTACGTGCATAGAAGGAGGAATGGGAGGAAACGTGGCTGAGAACCTAAGCAACCAGTCTGTACCCGAAGCCGCGGCGCGCGTCGCTGCCGTGGTCAACCGCCTCGTTAACCGAATCGGCTCGAATGCCGAGTCCAGGGAGCGTCTCGCCGAGATCGAGATCCCCGAGGAGCTGCGCGACAATCTGGCGCTGTTCTTGCGCCTGGAGCGCCGTGTGCTTAGCGAGTATGATCCCGAGATCGCGGACCTGTTCGACAAGATTTTGACAGCCGAGATTGTGGTCAATGCCGGCAACCCCGGTACCTGCGCTGCCGACGAAGCCGTCGACGAGCAGGGCGTGCCCACCGCCGACGAGCCCACTGCCGTGGCATTTCGTGAGGTCGTCGATTTGATCGACAGCCTGCCGCTCGATAAGCAGCAGGTCATCGTTCGCGCCTTTACGAGCTTTTTCCATCTGGCAAACCTGTCGGAGGAGAACTACCGTGTGGCGCAGCTGCGCGAGCGCGAGGCCGGTGCGTCGACCGATACCGAGGTCGATCCTGCCAACGAGCTTACCGTTGCCTATCACCAGCTGGTGAATGAGCTGGGTGTCGAGGGTGCCAACGAGCTGCTCGACAAGCTCGAGTTCCACCCTGTCTTTACCGCACATCCCACCGAGGCCCGTCGTAAGGCCGTCGAGGGCAAGATCCGCCGTATCTCCAACCTGCTGGAGGAGCGTCCGCGTCTGGGCGGCTCCGACCTGGTGGAGAACGAGCGCCATATGCTGCAGGAGATCGACGCCCTGGTGCGTACGAGTCCCATCGCGCTCAAGAAGCCCACGCCGGTCGAGGAAGCCGATACCATCATCGACATCTTCGATAACACGCTGTTCGACGTTATCCCCGTTATCTATCGTCGTTTTGACGATTGGGTGCTGGGCGACAAGGCCGGTACTGTGCCGCCGCTGTGCCCGGCGTTCTTCCATCCCGGCAGCTGGATCGGTTCCGACCGCGACGGTAACCCCAACGTCACCGCCAAGGTGAGCCGTGAGGTCGCCGCCAAGTACTTTACGCACATGGTGCTCAAGCTCGAGGACAAGTGCCGCCACATCGGCCGCAACCTCACGCTCGAGGCTACCTACAGCAAGCCGTCGGCCGAGCTCATTAACCTGTGGAACCATCAGGTCGAGATGAGCCCTCGTTACACGGCCCGCGCCGAGCTGATCTCCGAGCACGAGCCGCATCGCGCCGTCATGCTCGTCATGGCCGACCGCCTGAACGCCACCGTCCGTCGTATCACCGACACCATGTACCACAGCGCCGATGAGTTCCTGGAGGACCTGCGCGTCGTCCAGCGCTCGCTGGCCGCCTGCGGTGCCGTCCGTGCTGCCTACGGCCCGGTCCAGACCATCATCTGGCAGGTCGAGTCCTTCGGCTTCCATATGGTCGAGATGGAGTTCCGTCAGCACTCCGTGGTGCATGCCCGCGCCCTTAAGGATATCCACGAGAACGGTATCCATGGCGACCTGCAGCCCATGACGCGCGAGGTCATCGATACCTTCTGCGCTATCGGCTCCATCCAAAAGCGCTACGGCAAGAAGATGGCGCACCGCTACATCATCTCGTTTACCAAGAGCGCTCAGCATGTGGCCGACGTCTTTGAGCTGGCGCACCTGTCCTTTGCACACGAGGAGGATGTCCCCGAGCTCGACGTGATCCCGTTGTTCGAGCAGCTCGAGGACCTCGAGGGCTGCGTCGACGTGCTCGATCAGATGCTTACGCTGCCCGTGGTGCAAAAGCGCCTTGCCCAGACCAACCGCCGCATGGAGGTCATGCTGGGCTATTCCGACTCTTCCAAGGATGCCGGTCCTACCACGGCCATGCTCGCGCTGCACTCCGCGCAGGAGCGCATCGCCAAGTGGGCAGAGAAGAACGATATCGACCTGGTGCTCATGCACGGTCGCGGCGGTGCCGTGGGCCGTGGCGGCGGCCCGGCCAACAAGGCCGTGCTGGCGCAGCCCAAGGGTTCGGTCAACTGCTTCTTTAAGCTTACCGAGCAGGGCGAGGTCATCTTTGCCCGTTACGGTAACCGCACGCTGGCTCAGCGCCATGTTGAGTCCGTTGCTGCCGCAACGCTTTTGCAGTCGGCCCCGAGTGTCGAGAAGACCAACACCGAGACCACGCAGAAGTTCTGGGATATGGCCGAGAAGCTCAACACCGCAAGCCACGAGCGCTATCTGGACCTGCTGAACACCGAGGACTTTACGCCATGGTTCTCGACCGTGACGCCGCTGACCGAGGTCGGTCTGCTGCCGATCGGCTCGCGTCCCGCCAAGCGCGGCTTGGGTGCCAAGTCGCTCGACGACCTGCGTACCATCCCGTGGATCTTCAGCTGGAGCCAGGCGCGCATTAACCTGGCCGCTTGGTACGGTCTGGGCACCGCCTGCGAGCAGCTTGGCGATCTTGACCAGCTCAAGGCTGCCTACCAGGAGTGGCCGTTCTTCCGCACCTTTATCGACAACATCGAGATGTCGATCGCCAAGACCGACCAGCGCATCGCCAAGATGTATCTGCACCTGGGCGATCGCCAGGATCTGTCCGAGAAGGTCTTCACCGAGATGCAGCTCACGCGTAAGTGGGTCCTTGCCATCGTCGGTGATGAGTGGCCGCTGCAGCGTCGCCGCGTGCTCGGTTGCGCCGTCCGCGTGCGCAACCCCTACGTCGACGCCCTGTCCATCGCCCAGGTCCGCGCCCTTCGCGAGGTGCGTATGAACCAGGACGAGATGGCCGAGGAGAAGAAGGCCGAGTACATGAGCCTGATTCTTTCGACTGTGACCGGCGTCTCGGCAGGATTGCAGAACACGGGGTAATCGATAGCCCTGTGGCTCTCACCGGGGCCCGATGAGTTTCCCTCTGAATGCGTCCTCGCACTTGAAGCCCCCTTATCCTGCTCCTTCGGAGCTGCGGATAAGGGGGCTTCGTGCTGCGGAATGCATTCAGAGGGAAACCCATCGGGCCCCTTCGTCCTCGGTCTTCAGGGATTGGGGCTGAAGGGGATAATGGCGCGCTTCGCGCTTAATGTGGAGTGCGGCGAGGGCTTCTTGCGTCCTGCGGAGTGTGCCTAAAAGTAAACTAATGGCGGGCCCTGCGATGTCCGGTCTTCGGCGGATCAGCCGCTGGGTGAGGGTGGTGCTTGGGGCGACGTGCAAAAAACGGAGTTTTCAGCAGCCAAAGATTGATGCATAAGGCCATAGCCGGCTTTCGCTGCCTTTGTTGATGCTTTTGCACGACGATTGGGCTTTGGCGACGATCATATATGGCTGGTTTCTCGCCGCATGCTATCCAGATGGGTCGAGTCATGAGGACTATCTACCTTTTGAAAGATTTTTGGCACCAAAATCTTATCCCGCGATGCTGAATACTCGCAAAAATGCACGCTCCGGAGGGTACTACCCAGTTATGGCCAGAAATCCATGCGCCATCTTATGCAATTAATTAACGAATTTATGCAAAATGGCTTACGTGCGTACGTCTCGGACTAGATGTTTGCCTCGGCGCTGCGTAAATCATCCTGTCTATAGTGTCTTTGACAGGCGGCTGCGGTCCCGTTTGGGATCGTGGCCGTTTTGTTGTGGGTCAAATATGAACGTTGTGTTAATGAGTCGGTGGACGGTGGTGTTTTTCGGTGAGCGGCGTATCCTTCCAACGGTTTATCTAGTGTGTCAGTTGAAAAGGAAGAGGGCGCTCGTCATTGTTTGAATGTGAACTGCCGTTTGACCACAAGACGTTGCATCTGGAGCTCGAGGATAAGAACTTCGCGGGTGTGATGGAAGGTCATCAAAACGAGTTTAAGACCACGAAATCGCAGGAAGAGCTGGTAGAGGAGTCGCTTGCCAACCCTTATGGCTCGCCGTCGCTCGAGGAGCTTTGTGCTGGCAAGAAGGATATTGTCATTATTAGCTCCGATCATACGCGTCCCGTTCCCTCGCGTGTGACGATGCCTATTCTGCTGCATCACATCCATTCCGCTGCGCCCGAGGCTCGCGTGCGCATTTTGGTTGCTACGGGTATGCATCGTCCGTCGACGCATGAGGAACTCGTCAACAAGTACGGCGAGGAAATCGTTGCCAACGAGGAAATCGTTATGCACGTCGCGACTGACGACAGCATGATGAAAAAGATCGGCACCTTGCCTTCTGGCGGCGAGTGCATCATCAACAAGATTGCCGCCGAATGCGACCTGCTGCTTGCCGAGGGTTTCATTGAGCCGCACTTCTTTGCCGGTTTCTCTGGCAGCCGCAAGTCCGTCCTGCCCGGCATCGCCAGCTACAAGACCATCATGTACAACCACAACGGTCAGTTTGTGAATGATTCCCACTCGCGTGCCGGCAACCTGTGCCACAACCACGTGAGCGAGGACATGTTTGCCGCTGCCGAGATGGCTCACCTTGCCTTTGTGCTTAACGTGGTGCTCAACGGTAAGCACGAGGTCATCGGCTCCTTTGCCGGCGACATTCACAAGGCGCACGAGGCCGGCTGCGAGTTCGTGAAGAGCCTTGCCGGCGTTGAGCCCGTCGAGTGCGAGATTGCCATTACCACCAACGGCGGCTACCCGCTCGACCAGAACATCTACCAGGCTGTAAAGGGCATGTGCTCTGCCGAGGCCACGCTTCCCGAAGGCGGCGTGATTATCGACGTTGCCGGTTGCGCCGACGGTCACGGTGGCGAGGGCTTCTATCACAACATCGCCGACAACGATCCGGCAGAGTTTGAGCGCGCCTGCATCGATCGTCCCAAGGACGAGACCCTGCCCGACCAGTGGACGAGCCAGATTTTCGCCCGCATCCTGGCACATCACCCTGTGATCATGGTCACCGACCTGTGCGATCACCAGATGATTAAGGATATGCACATGACGCCGGTCAACACCCTCGAGGAGGCGCTCAAGCTCGCCTTTGAAATGAAGGGTGCCGATGCCAAGGTGGCCGTCATTCCCGATGGCCTGGGCGTTGTCGTCGCTCAGCACTAGTACGCGGCCTAAACGAATCGTTTATAACCGACAAGAAAGATAAGGTTTTATGCTTACCAAACTCCTCTGCGAATTCGGCGCAACGGCCCTCATGATCATCTTTGGCGTGGGCGTGCACTGCGATACCGTGCTCAAGGGCACCAAGTATCAGGGCTCCGGTCACATGTTTGCCATCACCACCTGGTCTTTTGGCATCTCGGTCTGCCTGTTTGTCTTTGGCGGCGCCGTGTGCATGAACCCCGCCATGGTGCTTGCCCAGTGCATCGTAGGCCTGGTGCCGTGGAGCAGCTGCATCCCCTTCATGATTGCCGATATGCTCGGCGGCTTTGCGGGTGCCGTGATCGCGTGGTTGATGTATGCCGATGAGTTCAAGGCTTCCGAGGGCGTCGTCGACCCTATTGCCCAGCGCAACATCTTCTCGACCAACCCTACTACCGAGGGCACGAACTATGCTCGCAACTTCTTCTGCGAGGCCATCTGCACCTTTGTGTTCATCAGCGCCATCCTTGCTGCCGCTAGCCGCGCCGGCGAGAACGTTTTGATGCTCGCCATCTGCGTCGGTCTGATCGTTTGGGCTGTTGGCATGGGCATGGGCGGCATCACCGGCTTCGCCATGAACCAGGCTCGTGACCTTGGTCCTCGCATGGCCTATCAGGTGCTGCCGATTAAGAACAAGGCTGACAACAACTGGAAGTACGGCCTGCTCGTTCCTGGCATCGCACCGTTTATCGGTGCCGCTCTGGCCGCGCTGTTTGTGCACGGTTTCTTGGGCATGTTCTAGTCTGAGGCTACATAGTTGTCCGCTGGCCGCATGGGGTAACTTCCCAGCGCGTCCTCGGACATGAAAGAACCCCCGCTGCGCACTTCGTGCGGCGGGGGTTCTTTCGTCCTGCGGAATGCGCTGGGAAGTTACCCCATGCGGACAGCTGCGGGATCTTGGCCGCGTTGGAACAAGCAGCCCAACATATAAATCTGAATTTGGATTTGGATGGGAGGGGCTTGTTGCTGTTGGGGGCGGTGAAGCGCGAGTGACACTTTGGGATGCGTGGCGCCCTGGGTTGGGGCGATGCTTTGGGATGATGTTCTTACTTAGTTGAAGAGGGGTTTTATGGCCGATAAGTAGTCTTTGGCTACGTCGGCTTTGTCTACTTGAAAGTTGTGCCAGGCCCACCATTGGATGGTGGCTACGAAGCTTGAGGCTATGTGGTGTAGTAGGAAGCTGCGGTCCATGGTGCCGGCGGGGCCTGCGGGGTCGGCGGGGACGGTTTCGGCTGCGCGTGACATGATGGTCTTGCGGAGACAGTCGGCGAAGACGCGGGAGCCGGCGCCGGCTACGAGGGCTCGAACGCCCTGACGGCGTTCCCAGAGGTTGTTGAGGATATGCTCGACCTGCACGAGTGGGTCGTCGAGCGGTGTGCCATCGTCGTCGAGGGCGTGGGTGCAGATGTCGCTCACGAGCTCGGACAGTAGGTCGTCTTTGCTCTTAAAGAGGCCGTAGAATGTCGCGCGGCCTACGTGAGCGCGCGCGATGATGTCGCCGACGGTAATCTTGCCGTAGTCCTCTTCGCGTAGCAGCTCGGAGAACGCCGCGACGATGGCAGCGCGGCTTTTTTCTTTGCGGGCATCCATGGCTATGCATCCACGTGAACGAGCAGACAACGGAGCGTGCCGGAGCAGCCCTCGTAGGGGCGCTTGCCGGCGCCGTAGCCGACGGCTTCGATGTGGTAGCGGGCTGGCAGGTGCTCGGTCGTACGCAGTGCGGCGACGATGGCGGCGCCCGTGGGCGTCACGAGCTCGCCGGCGACCGGTGCAGGCGTGAGGGCGATATTGCCTGCTTGGCATAGGTTGACGACGGCGGGCACCGGGATGGGCATAAGGCCGTGGGCACAGTGGATGGTGCCGTGACCCTCGGAGAGCGACTCGACAACAATATCCTCGATACCCAGGTCATCGAGGCAGATGGCGACCGAGCAGACGTCGACGATGGAATCGATGGCGCCTACCTCGTGGAACATGACGGTCTCGGGCGTTTTGCCGTGAGCCTTGGCCTCGGCAGCAGCGAGTACGGAAAAAATGGCGAGGGCACGACGCTTGGCGCCATCGCATAGCTGCGAGCCATCGATGATGGCGGTGACGTCGGCTAGCGAGCGGTGATGATGGTGGTGGGTGTGGTGATGATCCTCGTGCTCATGGGCGTGGCCCTCATGGTCATGCTCGTGGCAGTGCTCGTGTTCGTGTTCGCCATGATCATGATGGTGGTGCTCATGCTCGTGCGTGTGCTCGGCAGCTGCTTCGTTGCCGTAGAGCCAGGCCATGTCGTGGTCGTGGTTCTCGAGCTCCTCTGCCAGCTGAACGTCAAAGTCGCAGGCGTCGATGCCATGCTTGTTTACGCGCGTTACAGCGATCGAAAAGCCGTCGACCGGCAGCGTGGCGAGCTGTTCGCGCAGATGCTCCTCGCTGGCGCCCAGGTCGAGCAGGGCCGCGACGGTCATATCGCCGCTGATGCCCGAAGTGCCGTCGATGATAAGCGTGTGCTGATGGTTGGACATGGAATGCTCCTTAACGGGCGCAGGATGTGCCGGCGCTCAGATGATTGATAAGACTTGCCTGGTAGGCGGCGCCAAAGCCGTTGTCGATATTGACGACCGAAACGCCGCTGGCGCAGGAGTTGAGCATGGCGAGCAGCGCGGCTACGCCACCAAAGCTCGCGCCGTAACCCACGCTGGTGGGAACGGCGATGACCGGACAGCTCACCAGGCCGCCGACAACGCTCGCCAGTGCGCCCTCCATGCCGGCAATGGCGATGACCACCTGTGCCTGGGCAAGCTCCTCGGCATGCGCGAGCAGACGGTGTAGGCCGGCGACACCCACGTCGTAGAGGCGGTCGACCTCGTTGCCATAGAACTCGGCCGTCAATGCGGCTTCCTCGGCGACGGGCAGGTCGCTCGTGCCGGCGCAGGCGACGACGATGCGTCCGTTGCCGGTAGGGGAGGGCTTGCCTCCCACGAGGGCGAGCTGTGCGTCCGGGACATATCCCAGGTCGATGCCGTTGTCGAGGAGCTCCGAGGTGCGGTCTGCCTTTTCGGCGTCCAGGCGCGTGACCAGGATGCGCTCCTGGCCGGCATCGTGCAGCGCTTCGATAATGGCGGCAATCTGCTCGGCGGTTTTACCGGCACCGTAGACAACCTCGCCGGCTCCCTGGCGCACCCCGCGCGAAAGATCGAGCTGCGCAAAACCCAGATCGGCGGTTGGCGCCGTCTGGATGCGCGTGAGGGCGTCTGCTGGGGCGACTGCTCCGCCGGCAACATCGCTCAGCAACTGCTCAAGATCTCGCTTATCCATATATGTTCCCTTCGACGGCGCAAAGTCTAGCACTCAAAGGGTATGTTTCCGAACACTAAGACAAAATTGTTCGGAAACTATAGGACAGACTGATTCAATTGTTAGACGGATCGGCTAGTCGCGCAGGATGATGTCCATGGCGAGCATCAGGTTGCGCTCGTCGATGGCAAACGGGGCGGCCTCGCGCGTCTTGGGCTTGGCGCAAAACGCGATGCCCGTGCCCGCGGCCTGAATCATGGGGATGTCGTTGGCGCCGTCGCCGATCGCGACGGTGTGGGCCATGTCGACACCGCACTCAACCGCCCAATCCAGCAGCTGGATGAGCTTGGACTCCTTGGTCACGATGTCTGCCGCCAGCTTACCGGTGAGCTTGCCGTCCACGACCTCCAGGCGGTTAGCGAGGCAAAAGTCGATGCCCGCGGCGGCCACGATCTTGTCGGCGACCTCGTGAAAGCCGCCGCTTACCACGCCGACCTTCCAGCCCTTGCTGTGTGCCGAGCGCACAAGCTCCAGCGCGCCGGGGGTAAACGTCACGCGCTCAAAGGTGCGCTCGAATACGCTCTCATCCAAGCCGGCAAGCAGCCCCACGCGTTCCTCGAGCGCCTGCTTAAAGTCGAGCTCGCCGCGCATGGCGCGCTCGGTGATCTGCGCTACCTGCTCGCCCACGCCGGCCTCCTCGCCCAACAGGTCGATGACCTCCTGGTTGATGAGCGTGGAGTCGATATCCATAACGATGAGGCGTGCGGTCATGACGGGCCTTTCCGAGTGCGGTTGTATTGGGGCACATTGTCGCACGCCGCGCGCTTGGGCGACGGCCAGGCCGCGTCAATTGTTTCGTCTCCGTCAAGTCTTTGGGCGAGAACTACTTTTCCGCGGCACATCGACGCGGGTGCGATAAGATAGAACGCCATGTCTGGCTGCGCGGTTTACGCAGGCTGGGCAAATCTGTACGACGCCGCCCGGAACGACACGGGGCGGCACAGATCCATAAAGGAGGATCACTGGTATGAGCCAGACCCGTCCCATCGACGAGCATTCCATGCACACCCGTACCTGCGGCGAGCTTCGCTTCGAGAACGTGGGCGAAGAGGTCACCCTCACCGGTTGGGTGAGCCGTCGCCGCGACCACGGCGGCCTTATCTTCTGCGACCTTCGCGACCGCGAGGGCATCACGCAGCTCACCTTCGACCCCGAGCACTCCGACGGCGATGCCTTTAAGATTGCCGAGACCATGCGTCCCGAGTGGCCCATCAAGATTCACGGCGTCGTGCGCGCCCGTGGCGAGGAGACCACCAACACCAAGCTCGCGACCGGCGAGATCGAGGTCCTGACCGACCACGCCGAGGTGCTCAACACGTCCGTCACCCCGCCGTTCCAGATTGAGGACGGCATCGAGACCAGCGAGGACACCCGCCTGCGCTATCGCTATCTGGACCTCCGTCGTCCCGAGATGATGGCCAACCTCAAGCTGCGCTCCGACTTTACCTTTGCCATTCGCGAGGCGCTGCACAACCGTGAGTTCATGGAGGTCGAGACGCCCTCCCTGTTTAAGTCCACGCCCGAGGGCGCTCGTGACTTCATCGTTCCCAGCCGTATTCAGCCGGGCAACTTCTACGCCCTGCCGCAGTCCCCGCAGCTCCTGAAGCAGCTGCTTATGGTCGGTGGCGTTGAGCGCTACTACCAGGTTGCCAAGTGCTTCCGCGACGAGGATCTGCGCGCCGACCGTCAGCCCGAGTTCACTCAGGTCGATATCGAGATGTCCTTCGTGGACCAGAATGACGTCATGAGCGCACTCGAAGAGGTCTTGTCCGATGCCTTCGGCCGCATGGGTGTCGAGATGCCCACGCCGCTGCGTCGCATGGACTACTGGGAGGCCATGGACACCTATGGCTCCGACAAGCCCGATACCCGCTATGGCATGCACCTGGTCGACCTAACCGACATCTTTGCCAACTCCAAGTTCAAGGTCTTTGCGACTGCTGCAAACGAGGAAGGCTCTGTCGTCAAGGCCATTAACGCCAAGGGCGCCGGTGCCTGGGCACGTGCCAAGATCGATAAGCTCGCCGGCGTGGCCTCCACGTTTGGCGCCAAGGGCCTGGCCTGGATCGCCTTCCGCGAGGACGGCTCCATCAACAGCCCCATCGTCAAGTTCTTCTCGGACGAGGAGATGGCCGCTCTGCGCGAGCGCATGGACGTCGAGCCCGGCGACCTTGTGATGTTCGCCGCCGGCCCACGCCTGCTCTCTGACGAGATCCTGGGCGGCATGCGTTCCCACATGGCCAATGCGCTCGAGATCAAGCGCGAGGGCCACGACTTCCTGTGGGTCGTCAACTTCCCGCTGTTCCACTGGGATGAGGACCGCAAGGCCTATGCTGCCGAGCATCAGCCCTTCACGCTGCCGACCGAGACCGACATCGCCAAGATCGAGGCCGACCCGCTGGCGGCCGGTTCCTGCACCTACGACTTTGTCATGGACGGCTTTGAGGCCGGCGGCGGCGGTATGCGTATCCACAACGCCGAGATGCAGATGTCCATGCTCAAACTCCTGGGCTTCACCGAGGAGCGAGCCGAGTCGCAGTTCGGCTTCCTCATGGAGGCGCTCAAGTTTGGTGCACCCCCGATGGGTGGTTTTGCTCTGGGCCTGGACCGCGTGTGCATGCTGCTCACCGGTTCCGACTCCATCCGCGACGTCATGGCGTTCCCCAAGACGGCCAGCGGCTCCGACCTCATGTCGGGTGCTCCGAGTGCCGTTTCCGGCGCCCAGCTCAAGGACGTCAGCCTGCGCTTGATGTAGGCGAGCGGCTACATATTGCTTGCAACGAGGGAAGGACGTGTGCCTTTCCTCGTTTTTTATGCGCCGAGATTGTGAGGGCTTGGGATGACCGGGCGTCGCGGAAACTGCGACCCAGAATCCAGCCAAATAACGGGTCGCACTTTCCGGTTGAGCTTCTGGCGGAAAGTACATCCCAGAATCGGCGTTCGGAATGGGTCGGGCTTTCCGCTAAAGCAGCCTAGCGGAAAGCCCGGCCCAGTTTCCTACAGTGAGTCTCTCTGAACGAGCTGCATGTGCATGACGGTGGTGGTGGGCACGGCGCCATTGATCATATCGAGCGCAATGCCTGCGGCCATGCGGCCTTCCTCGCGAAGCGGCTGACGAATGGTCGTCAACGCGGGGACGCTGCGAGCTGCGACCTCGTGGTCATCGAAGCCCACGACCGAAACGTCTTTGGGTACGCTAATTCCTGCTTCGTTGAATGCGGCGATAACGCCGGTTGCGATACGGTCCGATCCGCATAGCACGCCGTCGGCATGTATTTCGCGCGCGAGCAACCGCCGCGTGGCTTGGTAGCCGTCTCCGCTGCTCCATCCGGTATAGATGACATTTTCATCCGGAAGGCTTTCGCCCAAAATTGCACGGTAGCCGCGAAGGCGGTCGATGACGGCGGGGTTATCCTGCGGCCCCAGCACGGCAACGATGTCCTTGCGTCCGCGATCTTTCATAGCGAGCGCCGCAAAGCGTCCGCCCTCTTCGTCGTCGGAGTAGACCGTCGAGAACACGTCGCGATAGGGATGGCCCTCGAGCTGGCCGCATAACACAGTGGGTACGCCCAGCTCGCGCAGCACCTCGAGCAGCTCACTGCCCTTGTAGGGCGAGACGTCGATGGCGGCGTCAAACGAGCGGCGCTCAAAATGCTCGCGTGCGCGGTTGCGCTCATGCGAGGAAGATGCCTGCAAGATCACGGGCAAGTAAGACGACTCCGAAAGTTCCTCGGTAATGCCGCTTAAAAACTCACTGTAGGTGGGATCGCTAAACAGCTCGCTCAAAGGCTCGGTAACCAGTACGGCGATAATTTCCGTGCGTCCGACGGCGAGCGCCCGGCCGCGTGCGTTGGGAACGAAGTTAACCTTTTTCGCCGCCGCGCGGACGCGCTTTTTAGTTTCCTCGCTAATGCGGGGGGAGTCGTTGAGGGCACGCGATGCCGTGGAGCGCGAAACACCGGCAGCTTCAGCAACCTCGGCAAGCGTGGGTGCGGTGCGTGCTGGTTGGGTCATGGCGTCTCCTGTGCAATTGGGTCGGTGGGCTATCGATAAAGGCTAATGCGGATACAGATAACTATAGCGCGCGTGAACGGCGTCCATGGTATCCGGTGACCGGTGTCGTTTTGCAATCAAACTGCGACTGAGCACGGCATGTATGGGCGAGACATAGGCAGGCGCGACAGTTGCCTGTGAGTTCAAGAACGATGCCCCGTGCTGTGCACCTAAGCTTAGGGTGACATAAGTAGCATGGTTGTACAACCGGTTGCACCGTTAATCCGACAAAATCGACCGTTCGGCGGACAACCGGTTGCACAGATTTTTGTACCGCCCGTAAGATAAGGACAACCGGTTGCACAAAGAAGCACTACGATGACGAAGGAGCATCACCATGGACGCCATTAACGATTGGGAAAACCAAGCGCTCACCCACAGGAACCGCCTGGCACCCCATGCGTACTTTATGGGTTATGAGACCGCCGATCTCGCCGCTACGTACAGCCGCGAGCTGTCGCGCGGATTTGTCCAGCTGTCCGGCTCGTGGCAGTTCCGCCTTTTTGAGGGCCCCGCGGCCGTCTCCAACGAAGCACTTTGCACGTACAAGCCCGAGTGGGATCACGTGGAGGTTCCGCACCTGTGGCAGGTAGACGGCTATGGCAACCTTGCCTACACCGACGAGGGTTTTCCGTCCCCGGTGGATCAGCCGTTCGTCCCCTCCGACGACCCTACGGGCGTCTACCAGCGCATCGTCAAACTTCCCGCCGTGCCTGCCGGCGCTCGCGAGATTATTCGCTTCGACGGTATCGAGAGCTACGGCGAGCTGTATGTCAACGGCAAGTTTATCGGCATGACCAAGGGTTCGCGCCTGTCCGCCGAGTTTGACGTGACCGACGCGCTCGTCGAGGGCGACAACCTGTTTGCGGTCAAGGTTCTGCAGTACAGCGATGGTAGCTACATCGAGGACCAGGACATGTGGTGGGCATCGGGCATCTTCCGCGATGTGTACCTCATGCAGCGTCCCGCCGCGCATCTGGTCGACTTTAGGTTCCGCACGCACCGCGAGGGCGATGCCGCTCTGATCACGCTCGATACGGTTGCCGAGGGCGCAAGTCGCGTCGTGTATACGCTCAGCGATGGCCAGAATGTGGTCGCTACGGGCGAGTGCGTCGACGGCCATGCCGAGTGCAGCGTTGCCGATGCCCACTTCTGGAACCCCGAGGACCCCTTCCTCTATGACCTTACGCTTGAGGTCTACGACGGCGGCGAGATCAGCGAGTACGTTCCGCATCGCCAAGGCCTTGCCGAGGTGACGGTCGAGGGCAATCATATCTACCTTAACGGCACCTACTTTAAGATGCATGGCGTCAACCGCCACGACCACGACGATCACAAGGGTCGCGCCGTGGGTCTCGAGCGCATGCGCCGCGACCTGGAGCTCATGAAGCAGCACAACATCAACGCGGTGCGCACGTCCCACTACGCCAACGATCCGCGCTTCTACGAGCTGTGCGACGAGTACGGCATCATGCTGGTCGCCGAGACCGATATGGAGAGCCACGGCTTCGAGAATATCGGCAATATCGCCCTGGTCACCGACGACCCTGCCTGGGAGCCGGCTTACGTTGACCGTGTTGAGCGCCTGGTGATGCAGGAACGCAACCACGCGTGCATCATCATGTGGTCGATGGGCAACGAGAGCGGCTATGGCTGCAACATCCGCGCGATGTACGCCAAAGCTCACGAGCTCGACGGTCGTCCGGTCCACTACGAGGAGGATCGCAACGCCGATACCGTCGACGTCATTTCCACCATGTACTCCCGCGTGTCGCAGATGAACGACTTTGGCGAGCATCCGTTCCCCAAGCCGCGCATCAACTGCGAGTACGGCCACTCCATGGGTAATGGTCCCGGAGGCCTGTCCGAGTACCAGGAGGTCTTCGATCGCTGGGATTGCATCCAAGGCCAGTTTATTTGGGAATGGTGCGACCACGGTTTGGCTGCTGTGACCGAGGACGGCGTTGCCTACGACATGTATGGCGGCGACAACGGCGATTACCCCAACAACAGCAACTTCTGCATCGACGGCATGGTGTTCCCCTGGCAGCAGCCGAGCCCGGGCCTTACCGAGTACGGCCAGGTCATCTGCCCGGTTCGCATGGCCTACGATGCCGAGGCGGGCGAGCTGACCGTCACCAACAAGCGTTGGTTTACCACCCTCGAGGATGTCTGCCTGTCGGCGGAGACCCTGGTGGACGGCGACGTGGTCTGCCGCAAGACGCTCATGCCCGGTGCGGTTGCCCCCGGCGAGTCCGTCCAGCTTCCGCTGGTGATTCGCGAGGCCGCAGTGGGCGAGACCCTGCTGACCGTGCACGCCTACACCATGGCGGCTCACGCCTGGTGCGAGCCGATGTTCCAACTGGGTGCAAGCCAGTTTGCCATCGCAAACCATCCGGCGCCGGCAATTGCCGCCCCCACTCGTCCTGAGCTTACGGTCGAGGAGACCGAGCAGGAGATTCGTATTCGCTCCCTCAACGGCGAGCTGACCTTCAGCAAGGTCAACGGTACCGTGAGCGAGTGGAAGGCATCCGGTCGCGACGTCATGACCTCCGGTCCCCAGGTTGGTTTTTGGCATCCGCTCGTCGATAACCACGCCCAGGAGTACGACTCCCTGTGGAAGGATAACTTCATCGATGTGATGCAGACGTCTACCCGCAATGTTTCTTGGAAGCAGGACGACAATGCGGTTGTCGTTACCGTGAGCCAGCGTATCGCTCCTTCCGTCCGCGCGTTCGGCATGCGCGTCGAGCTCGTCTATACCGTGCTTCCGAGTGGCCGCGTCGACCTCAAGGTTTCCGGCGAGCCCTACGGCGACTATTCGGACATTATCCCGCGCATCGGCATCTCCTTCGAGGTCCCCGGTTGTGATCGTGCCGTCGAGTGGTATGGCCACGGCCCGGGCGAGAACTATCCGGACTCGCTGCGCGCCAACCCGGTCGGTCATTACCGCACTACGGTCGACGACATGTTCACGCCCTACGTTATGCCCCAGGACTGCGCCAACCGCGAGGGTACCCGCTGGGTCGCCCTGCGCTCCAGCCACGGTGACGGTCTGGTCGTGACGCGTCCGAGCGACGCCGCTTCCAATCCGTTCTCGTTCTCCGCATGGCCCTATAGCTGCGAGGCTATCGATAATGCCAAGCATGTCTACGATCTTGTCCCGGGCGACACGGTTACGGTCAACATCAACGACCAGCTGCTCGGCCTTGGCTCGAACTCTTGGGGTTCCGAGGTGCTCGATTCCTATCGCACCCGTTTTGAGAGCTTCAGCTTTGAGGTGTCCCTGCGACCGCTGACGTCTGCCGATCTGGCTCAGGCGCTGGCACCCATTAAGGAGGCATAAGTCATGCATATCTTTAACTCGCGTGCCGATTTCGACGCCCAGATGAAGTCCGTCAAGAAGTGGATGCGTACCGGTCAGGCACTCGACGGCGTTTCTGAACTGCAGCACGATGTGGCGTACTCTATCGGCGACTCGCTGGTGTATTGGTGGGTGAACGCCCACGAGGCGGCTACTGCCGATCTGGTCGGTCACCGTCGCTACCATGCCGTGCTCGCCCCGCTCGACGGCAATCTGACCGTTGAGGTGGCTTCCAAGGCCGATCTTACCTGTACGCGCGCCTACAGCGATATCGATGATCGCGAGCGCTTTGAGGGTACGGGGGAGACCGTGACGATTCCCACCGGCGGCGTTGCCGTCGTCGAAATTGACGAGGCCTACCGTGTCGTGGCCGATGCCGCGGATCCCCGCGTCGTGGTACTGCACGTGACAGTCGAAGGTTATTCCTTCCCCAACAAGTAGTATTCGTCCGCCTGGACGTTTGCTTCGCGCCGTTAAGGGGGATGGCTTTGTTGACTCCCTTTTCCCCATTCCCCTTAGCAGGTGCGCCGTCCGTGTTTGCACTTGCAGCTCGGACGGTTTTAGATGACATTTAACAGATGATTGGGAGGGCTTATGAGCTCTGAAAAACGAGGAACGATTGGTTCGTTCGCTCTGCTGGGCATGACGGTCGCCGCCGTGTTCGGTATCAAGAACATCATCAACAACAACGCGGCCATCGGCTTGGCAGCTGCGCCGTCGTTCTTCTTCGCCACGCTTTTGTACTTTGTCCCCTATACCCTGGTTACCGCCGAGTTCGTCGGCCTCAACAAGGACTCCGAGTCTGGCGTGTACGCATGGGTTAAGACCTCGATGGGTGGTCGCTGGGCGTTCCTGACGGCATTTAGCTACTGGTTCGTTAACCTGTTCTTCTTTGCGTCCGTCCTGCCCAACGTCATCATCTACGCGAGCTACGTGTTCTTTGGTGCCAACGCCGAGCTTTCGCAGCTGTGGATCACCATTATCGAGATCGTCGTCTTTGCTATCGCCACGTGGGTTTCGACCAAGGGCGCTAAGTGGATCGGCTCCATTTCCTCCTTCGGTTCGACCGCGGCTCTCGGCCTGACCGCTGTGTTCATCCTGCTGTCCCTGGCTGCTGCCTTTGGCGGCGTTGAGTTCGCTACGGCTCCTACTCCCGCTAACATGGCTCCCGACATGAGCAACTTCGCAACTGCGTGGGGCTTCTTCGGTACGCTTGCCTGGATCATCCAGGGCGTTGGCGGCGCTGAGTCTGTCGGCGTGTTCCTTAACGACCTTAAGGGTGGCGTCAAGGCCTTCGTGCGCACCGTCGTTATCGCCGGCCTGACCATCGGCCTTCTGTATGCAGGCGCTTCGCTGCTGGTTAACCTGTTCATCCCCGAGGGCGGCGTTGCCATCTCCACCGGTATCTTCGACGTATTCGGCGCTGTCTTTGCCCACTTTGGCATTCCCATGGAAGTGTCTACGCGCGCCATCGGCTTGATCCTTCTCGCCGCCACGCTGGGCTCCCTCATGATGTGGACCTCTGCTCCCATCAAGGTTTTCTTCACCGAGATCCCCAAGGGCGTCTTTGGTAGCAAGATCGTCGAGCTCAACGAGCATGGCATTCCCGCCCGCGCCGCTTGGCTGCAGTTCGCCATCGTCGTCCCCATCCTGATCATCCCGGCCCTGGGCTCCGGCAACCTCGACGACCTGCTCATGATCGTCACCAACATGACGGCTGCCACCGCTCTACTCCCGCCGCTGCTGATTTTGCTTGCCTACTTTATGCTGCGCAAGAACTTCGACGCCGCTCCCCGTGACTTCCGCATGGGCTCGCGCAGCTTTGGCCTGGTCGTTGCCGCATTCCTGCTTGTGGTCTTCTGCTTCGTGCTTATCTGCGGCACCATTCCGCTCGATCAGCCGCTGTGGCTGACGCTGGTCTACAACGTTGGCGGTGTGGTTGTCTTCCTGGGCCTTGCCGTGATGTGGTACAACCGCTACATCAACCGCCTGCGCGAGACCGATCCCGAGGCCGCCGAGAGCGAGCTGCGCCCCTCCGTCCTCGACATGATGGAGTAGCGGCTAGGATTAATCTACGGCTGTGGAATAGATCGATTCCCTTTCCTAAGGAGGGGCCTTACGAGGCCCCTCCTTTTGTGTTTTGGGGCATGGTTTTGCCCACGGGGTATCCGGAGGGGCCCTCGATAAGCATCTAACGCTACAATAACTACCACGTGGCTGGGTTTGCCGGCCGAATGTGTGATGTCGTGGGAGGGGACATGGTCGAGTTTACAAAGACGATTAAAGATCCGTTGGGACTACACGCCCGCCCGGTTGCGCTGCTCTATGACATCATTGCCAAGCACCGTAGCGACGTGTCGGTCAGCATCGGCGACCGCCATACCGACGGTCGCGATGTCATGGGCCTCATGGCTCTCTACGGCGAGTGCGGCGAGGACATCATCTTTCGCGTTTCGGGCGTAGACGAGGCTTCCTGCGTTACGTCGATCAGAAACCTCTCGCTCTAAGCATGACAGGGCGCGGCAAAGGACAGCTCTTTGCCGCGCCTTTTTGTTTCATATAGGAAACTTTTTCGAAATCTGAATAGGGACCCTTTCCAAAAAGTTAACCACGTGCTAGTTTACTAAAGCGAACATAGACGTGGTTAACTTTTATCGCGTCGATGTTGAGGACGAACTGACGTTAGGAGCAACTCATGTCTTGCGGACCGCAGATGCCGGCCATGCCGCTTTCGATGGTAAAAGCGGGCGAAACCGTGCGCGTGTCTCGTGTAAAGGGCAATGAGGACATGAAACACCACCTCAAGGACCTCGGCTTTGTCGAGGGCAACGAAATCCACGTGGTGAGCTCGAGTGGTGCCAATATCATCGTCACGGTGCTGGGCGCACGCTTTGGCATCGATTCCAAGGTTGCCATGCACATCATGACCGTCGGTTAGTCCGCAGCATTTCATAAAAACCGAAAGGGGGACAAGAGGATGAAGACGTTGGGTGACGTTAAGGTGGGCGAGAGCTCTACCATCGTCAAGCTTCACGGTGAGGGTGCGCTTCGCCGCCACCTTATGGACCTGGGGCTCATCAAGGGCACTTCGTTCAAGGTCGTGAAGGTTGCACCGCTCGGTGATCCGGTCGAGATCAACGTGCGCGGCTACGAGCTTTCCATCCGCAAGGAGGAGGCGGCTGTCGTCGAGGTCCAGTAAGGGCTCGCGGCGTATATTTCTGCAGATAAAGTTAGGTATTTCTAACTTAATGCAGCAACTTTGAAGCACATTATCCAGCCTGTGCGGAGAAAGCAGCGCAGGCACACAAGGAAGAAGGATTGAATGGCGGATTCTCAGATCCATGTCGCGCTGGCGGGTAACCCCAACTGCGGCAAGACCACGCTTTTCAACCTGATCACCGGCGCCAACGGCTACGTTGGCAACTGGCCCGGCGTCACGGTTGAGAAAAAGGAGGCCAAGCTCCTAAGCGACAAGAACGTTACCATCACGGACCTCCCCGGCATCTACTCGCTTTCCCCCTACAGCCCCGAGGAGCAATGCTCGCGCGATTATCTCATGAGCGGCGAGCCCGATGTCGTCGTTCAGGTGGTCGATGCCACCAACCTGGAGCGCAATCTATACCTGGCGCTTCAGGTCATCGAGACCGGCCTGCCTGTGGTCGTTGCCCTCAACATGGCCGATCTGGTCGAGAAGAATGGCGACAAGATCGACACCGACAAGCTCTCCAAGAAGCTTGGTTGTCCGGTCATGATGATCTCGGCTCTTAAGAACAAGGGCATCAAGGAGCTCTTCGAGCAGGTCAAAAAGTCCGCTGCTTCTAAGGGTCAGGTGCCGGAGCACAAGTTCGATTCCTCCATCGAGGACGTTCTGACGCACATCGAGAACAACCTTCCGGCGAGCGTTCCCGCCAACAAGCGTCGCTACTACGCCGTCAAGCTGTTCGAGCGTGATGCAGACGCCTGTAAACTCATCAACCTCACTAAGGAGAAGGCTGCTCGCGTGGAGGAGCTGGTCGCCCGGTGCGAGCAGGACTGCGACGACGATGCCGAGTCCATCATCACCGGTGAGCGCTATGGCGTCATCGCGCACATTATCGACGAGTGCATGACCAAGGCTCCTGCCAAGATGAGCACCTCCGAGAAGATCGATCGCGTGGTTACCAACCGTATTCTGGGCCTGCCGATCTTTGTGGTCATCATGTTCTGCGTGTACTACATCGCCGTTTCCACCCTGGGCGGCACGGTGACCGACTTCACCAACGACCAGCTCTTCGGTACCGACGGTTGGTACGTGCTCGGCCAGGGTCGCGACGCCTACGATGCAGCCGTCGAGGCCGCAGGCGACAACGCCGACTCGGTTGACCCGGCGCAGTACGGCCCCTATGTCCCGGGTATCACCACCGTGGTGCACGACGCCCTTGTGGCGGGTGGCACCGAGGACGGCGGCCTGGTCGATTCGCTGGTCTGCGACGGTATCGTTGGTGGTCTGGGCGCCATCTTCGGCTTCGTCCCGCAGATGTTCCTGCTGTTCGTGATGCTGTCTTTCCTGGAGGACTGCGGCTATATGGCCCGCGTCGCCTTCATCATGGACCGCGTGTTCCGCCGGTTTGGCCTGTCCGGTAAGTCCTTCATCCCCATGCTCGTGTCCTCGGGCTGCGGCGTCCCCGGCGTCATGGCCACCAAGACCATCGAGAACGAGAAGGACCGCCGCATGACGGTCATGACCACCACGTTCATTCCCTGTGGCGCTAAGCTGCCGATCATCGCCCTGCTCATGGGTTCCATCATCGGCGATTCTTCCACCACCGCCGCGTGGATCAGCCCGCTCTTCTACTTCCTGGGCGTCTTTGCCGTCATCGCCTCGGGCCTCATGCTCAAGAAGACCAAGCTCTTCGCCGGCCGTCCGACCCCGTTTGTCATGGAGCTTCCTGCCTACCACTTCCCGGCGATCCGTTCCTGGGCGCTGCACGTGTGGGAGCGCTGCTGGGCCTTTATCAAGAAGGCCGGCACGGTCATCTTTGCGTCCACCGTCGTCGTTTGGTTCCTCTCCAACTTTGGTAGCTATAACGGTTCCTTTGGCTTCCTGCCTGCGATGGACGGCATCCCCGAGGAGTTTATGGACTACTCCGTGCTTGCCATGCTGGGCAACCTGGTCGCTTGGATCTTCGCCCCGCTCGGCTTTAGCACCTGGCAGGCCACCGCGCTGACTGTCTCTGGCCTCGTCGCCAAGGAGAACGTCGTCGCCACCGCCGGCTCGCTGCTGTCCGTCGCCGACGCGGGCGAGACCGACCCGAGCCTGTGGACCGCGTTTGCCGGCATGTTCCCCACCATGGGCGCTTGCGTTGCCTTCGGCGCCTTCAACCTGCTGTGCGCTCCGTGCTTTGCCGCCATTGGCACCATCCGCAACCAGATGGATTCCGGCAAGTGGACTGCGATCGCCATCGGTTACGAGTGCGCCTTCGCTTGGGTGATCGGCCTGTTCATCAACCAGTTCTACAACTTGCTTGTTCTTGGACAGTTTGGTATCTGGACGATTGTGGCCATCGTGCTGCTGGTTGCGATGCTCTTCCAGATTTTCCGTCCTATGCCCAAGCACGCTTGGACCGACGAGGACGAGACCAACACTGCTTCCGCTGCAGTTTCCGCCTAAGTCCGAATAAGGATCAACCCCTTTCCACGAGCCCGGGTGTCTCAGTGACACTCGGGCTTTTTGACGCAATGGGGGACAGATTGCTTTGCTCCAGAAGTAAGATGTGGCGTTTCCGCAGATAAAACCGACCAAAATAAACCTGTCCCTATTTGGTAGGTGGAGAATGGGGTAAAGTAAGTGCTGGTTAACTAGAGGAGGCTTGCTATGGCACCTATCGATATTGTTGTACTGGCTGTTATCGGCGTTGCGTTTGTCGCCGTGTGCGTGCGCATCTACCGCAAGGGCACCTGCGCCGACTGCGCTCAGGGTGGCGTTTGCACGGGGCATTGCTCCAACAAAAAGACGTGCGCTGCACTTAAGGGCGTAGACAAAATCGCCGAAGACTTGGGTCGCGGTATCAAATAAGGTCCGGACATCCAAGCGCTCCGCGGGCATCCGTTCGCGGGGCGCTTTGTGCATTTGAGGGAGAGTACGGCGAGTCGAAGAGTATTTTTGGGGTATCGTTAACTGGACTATTAATTGGCAACTTATCTATAACGGAGTAACCGCATGAGCGCTCGCGTAACCATGAAGGACATAGCCGCCGAGCTTGGCGTTTCCATCAATACCGTGCACAAGGCTCTGACGGGAAAGGCCGGCGTGAGCGAATCCGTGCGCGCCAAGGTGAACGCTAAGGCCGAGGCCATGGGCTATCACCGCAACACAAGTGCCTCAAGCCTGCGCCGCAAGGATATCAATCTGGTGTTTTGCCTGCCCCGCGCATCGCGCGAGGGAGCGTACTTTTTCCGTTACCTGTGGGAAGGCTGCAATCGCTTTGAACAGGAGGTCATCGACCGGGGCATTACGGTTGAGCGCGTTGAATTTGGCGTGGGCGGCTACGCTGATGCACTCGAGCAAATCGACGAGCGTCTGCAGGTGGGCGAGAAGATTGATGGCTTGCTCGCCTATGCGCCGGGCGACGATCGTGCGACTGAGCTTTTGGGGCAGATCGCCGAGGCGGGCGTGACGATTGAGCTTGTCGACGGCGACCGTCCGCATTTGAATCGTTTGGGTGCGAGCTTGGCCGATTATTCGACGGCAGGCAGCCTTATGGCCGAGCAGGCGGCAAACCTGGTCCATGCTTCTGGGGCCGACGCCCGCGTGCTCCTTTTGACAGGCGACCCATATACCGATTCGCACTATCTAACCGCCCGCGCCTTCCACAATTACCTGCGCGAACGTGATATTCCATGGCAGGTTGAGGATCTTGCAGGTGCCCATGCGCAAGTCAAACAACTCGAGCATGAGCTCGAAAAGCGCTTGAGTGCGCCGGACGCCCCCGAACTTATCTGTAGCGTTTTTGCCGTTGGTTCCGAAGTGGTTGCCGACGCGCTCGTCTCGACCGGCAAGGCCGGTCAGGTCATGGTGATCGGCAACGACCTGTTTCCCGAAAGTGCTCTGGCCTTGCGCCGCGGTATCTTTACCAATATTGTCTATAAGGACCCGACGAGCCTGGCGTATCGCGGCGCTAAGACGCTGGGCGATTATCTGCTGTGGGGAAGGACCCCGACGGTGCCCGTCCAGAAGGGTGCTGTCGAGATGGTATTTGCCAGCAATGTCGACCGCTACTGCGAACTTGCGGGTATTTAGCCGATTGAGCAGGTACCCCCTCTTGCGACGTGCATTTTTGGGAGTATTCAGCATTGGCATGCCCTGAATGAGGTGCAGAACGACTGTTTTAAGTGCCCCCGATGGCGTAATTTGCCATCGGGGGCACTTTTTATGCCGATCGGGCGCTATCTGCGTTCCAAATAGGACGCTGAGGATGGCGCACGGCGCGCTCTAATGCTGAATACTCCCAAAAATGTACGTCGGGACATGACCCACCTGAGCAAAAGCGCTCAAGTTCGGTGTTCGGGGACGCCAACCAGTCCGCAATACATGCAAGTCACATCCCCAGCAACCGTTGAACGGGCAAAATCTACCGTTCACCCCGTGGTGGTTAGGTGAACGTTCACCTTTTGAGGTGCAATGGATTAGTATAGTGAACGTTCACCTAAAGGATAACGAGCGCGCCGTGCGCCCGCCTTGCCAGCAAAGGGGCTGTTTGATGAAAAACTTTATGGACGATCAGGATTTCCTGCTGAGCACCAAGACCGGCGAGGAGCTGTTCCACAACTTTGCCGAGGGCATGCCCATCGTCGACTATCACTGCCACATTTCTCCTAAGGAGATTTGGGAGGACAAGCGTTTCGAGAACATCACCGAGGTTTGGCTGGGCGGCGACCACTACAAGTGGCGCCTGATGCGTGCCAACGGCGTCGACGAGCGTTTTATCACTGGCGACGCCCCTGCTCGCGAGAAGTTCCAAAAGTGGGCCGAGACCCTGGGTCGCTGCGTCGGCAACCCCGTCTTTGAGTGGAGCCACCTGGAGCTTAAGCGCTACTTTGGCTACGAGGGCGTCCTCAACGGCAAAACTGCCCAGGAGGTTTGGGACCTTGCCAACGCCAAGCTCGCCGAGAACAGCTTCACCTGCCGCAACCTGATCAAGCAGTCCAACGTTCGCATGATCTGCACTACTGACGACCCCGCCGACAGCTTTGAGTGGCACAAGAAGATTGCAGCCGACGACAGCTTTGACGTTCAGGTCGTTCCCGCCATGCGCCCCGACGCCGCCCTGCGCATCGAGCGTGGCCAGGAGTTTGCCGACTACTGCAGGCACCTCTCCGAGGTTGCCGGCGTTGAGGTCGGCGACTTTGAGGGCATGAAGTCCGCCATTTCCAAGCGCTACGACGTTGCTCACGAGCTGGGCTGCCGCGCCTCCGACCACGCACTCGATTACGTTATGTACGTCCCGGCTACTGCCGACGAGATCGAGGCCATCTTTGCCAAGGGCCTGGCTGCTGAGCCGCTCACCGAGGAAGAAGTCCTCAAGTACAAGACTGCCTTTATGCAGTTCGTTGCCGGTGAGTATGTCCGTCTGGGCTGGGCCATGCAGCTGCACTTTGGCTGCAAGCGCGACAACAACCGCGCCATGTTCGCCAAGCTCGGTCCCGACACCGGCTACGACTGCATCTCCAACTACACGCCGTCCGACCAGCTCGCCGATTTCCTCAACTCCATCCAGGAGACCTGCGGCCTGCCCAAGACCATCCTGTACAGCCTGAACCCCATCGATAACACCATGATCGATACCGTCATGGGCTGCTTCCAGGAGGCTCCGACCGCCGGTAAGATCCAGAACGGCTCCGCCTGGTGGTTCAACGACAACGAGGTCGGCATGCGCGAGCAACTCACGGCTCTGGCTAACGAGGGCGTGCTGGGCAACTTTGTGGGCATGCTTACCGACTCCCGCTCTTTCCTGTCCTATCCGCGCCACGAGTACTTCCGTCGCGTGCTGTGCAGCGTGATCGGCGAGTGGGTCGAGCAGGGCAAGTACCCGGCCGACATGGAGCTGCTGGGCAGTATCGTGCGCGACATCAGCTACAACAATGCGGTCCGCTACTTTGGCTTTGACCTGGACACCGTCGAGGCCTAAGCCCGCATCGAATCACATCGAACCCTGGGCGCCGTTGCCACACGCGGGGCCCCGTTTTGCTTGCACGCTAACAGACATCTAAGGAGACACATAGATGGAGAACATCAGCTACGATGCGCTCGAGAAGATCGGCTACAAGGGCTATTTGCTGCCCAAGGATGCTCCCGAGAAGGTTCTGCAGTTTGGCGAGGGCAATTTCCTGCGCGCCTTCGTCGACCGCTTCTTTGACATGGGCAACGAGGCTACCGGCTGGAACGGCAAGGTCGTCATGGTGCAGCCCATCAGCGGTGCCTTTGGCTTTGCCGACGGTATCAATGCCCAGGACGACCTGTACACCGTGCTGGTGCGCGGCAAGGAGAACGGCAACACGGTTGACGAGTCCCGCGTGATCAGCGCCTGCAGCCGCTGCCTTAACCCGTATCGTGAGGACGACTACCGTGCCATGATGGAGGTCGCTGTCTCCGACGACCTAGAGATCATCGTCTCCAACACCACCGAGGCCGGTATCGCCTATGACCCGTCCTGCAAGGCCGACGACATGCCACCTGCGAGCTTCCCCGCCAAGCTTGCCCAGGTGCTCCACACCCGCTGGGCTGCCGGTAAGCCGGGCGTCATCGTCCTCGCCTGCGAGCTCATCGATCACAACGGCGAGGAGTTGCTGCGCATCATGAACCAGTACGTGAGCGACTGGGGTTGGGAGGACGAGTTTGCGCAATGGATGGCCAACGACTGCACCGTCTGCACCACGCTCGTCGACACTATCGTCCCCGGCCGCATCCGCGATCCTAAGGAGGCCGCTGCCGTGGCCGAGCGTCTGGGCTACGAGGATCCCTTCCTGGCCGTGCGCGAGCCCTTCCAGATGTGGGGTATCCAGGGCGACGAGTCGCTTGCCGAGAATCTTCCCTTTGTGAAGGCCGGTCTCCCCGGCGTCTTTGTGACCCCCGATGTCACCCCGTACAAAAAGCGCAAGGTCCGCATCCTCAACGGTGCCCACACCGCCTTCGTTCCGGGTTCCTGGGTTGCCGGCTTTGATATCGTGCGCGACTGCATGCATGACAAGACCATTCGCGGCTTCATGAACACCATGCTCTACGACGAGGTCATTCCGACGCTTGCCGCCGACCTGGATGTCGAGGACTGCAAGGCCTTTGCCGCCGCCGTCGAAAACCGCTTCGACAACCCGTTTATCGACCACGCGCTGCTCTCCATTTGCCTCAACTCCACGGCTAAGTGGCGCGCTCGCGACCTGCCCACGCTCAAGGACTACGTTGCCGAGACCGGCAACCTGCCCAAGTGCCTGGCGACGAGCCTCGCTACGCTCATCTCCTTCTACACGCAGGAGCTCGTGTCCCGCGAGGGCGACGGCCTGCACCTGCGTCGCTCCGACGGCACCGAGTACACCGCTCAGGACGACGCCTTCGTGCTCGACTTCTACGCCGCCCATGCCGGCGCCGACGATGCCCAGCTGGTGCACGACGTGCTCACCAACGAGCAGATGTGGGGCGAGGACCTTACGCAGATCGCGGGTCTTGAGGAGTTTGTCGTCAGCGCGCTCGCCGTCGTGCGTGCCGAGGGCGCCAAGCAGGCCTTCGCCAACGCTCAGGCGTAAATTTCCGGCGCAGACGCGGGCGCGGGACGGCGTGCCCGCGTCTCGACTTCTGCTCAACCTGTAGGGTTAGGACCATTTGCAATGAACACTATCCAGATCAATTCGGCCGACAACGTGATCGTCGCGCTGTCGCCGCTTGCCAAGGGCACCGCCGTCGCGGTTCCCGGGGTGGGCGAGGTCGTGGCCGCGGAGGATATTCCGCAGGGTCATAAGATGGCCGTGCGCTCGATTGCCGCGGGGGAGGACGTCATCAAGTACGGCCTTCCTATCGGCCATGTGACGGGCGATGTCCAGCCCGGTCAGTGGCTTCATACACATAACGTCAAGACCAACCTTTCGGGCGAGGTCGAGTACACCTACAACCCCACGCATCCGGTCGTGGATCCCGTTGAGCCTGAGACCTTTATGGGCTTCCGCCGCGCCGACGGTCGTGCCGCGACGCGTAATGAGCTGTGGATCATCCCCACGGTCGGCTGTGTCAACGAAGTCGCCCGTGCCATGTGTGAGCAGGCCCAGGATCTGGTCGATGGCTCGCTGGAGGGTGTTTACTACTTCCCGCATCCCTTTGGCTGCTCGCAGACCGGCGCCGACCATGCCCAGACGCGTCGTCTGCTGGTGGCGCTCTCGCGTCACGCAAACGCTGCGGGCGTGCTGTTCCTGTCGCTCGGCTGCGAGAACTGCACGCATCAGCAGGTGCTCGACGAGCTGGGCGAGTACGATCACGAGCGCGTTCGCTTCCTTACCTGCCAAGATGTTGCCGACGAGCAGGTCGAAGGCCACAAGATTCTGTCTGAGCTGGCCGACCTGGCCAAGCAGGCCAAGCGTGAGCCCATTCCGGCCTCCGAGCTGGTCATTGGCCTTAAGTGCGGTGGCTCTGACGGTCTTTCGGGCATTACCGCCAACCCCACGATCGGTCGCGTGAGCGATATGCTCGTCGCCCGCGGTGGCACGTCGGTGCTCACCGAGGTCCCCGAGATGTTTGGCGCCGAGAACATTCTGCTCGATCGCTGCGAGGACGAGCAGGTGTTTAACGCCGCCTCCGACATGCTCAACGGCTTTAAGGATTACTTTATTAGCCATGGCGAGGTCGTCTACGAGAACCCGAGCCCCGGCAACAAGGATGGCGGCATCACCACACTCGAGGACAAGAGCTGCGGCTGCGTGCAAAAGGGCGGATCTGCCCCCATCGTCGACGTGCTGCCGTACGCCGGTCAGGCTACCAAGCATGGTCTGAACATGTTGTGCGGTCCGGGCAACGACATGGTATCCACCACGGCCCTGACGGCTGCCGGCTGCCACGTGATCCTGTTCTCGACCGGCCGCGGCACGCCGTTTGGTGCGCCGGCGCCTACGCTCAAGGTGTTCACCAACCAGCGCCTGTGCGACCACAAGGCCAACTGGATGGACTTTAACGCCGGTGTGGTGGCTACGGGCGAGCGTACGCTCGATGAGGCTGCCGGCGATCTGTATCAGCTGGTGCTGGACACGGCGAGCGGCAAGCTTACCAGCGCCGAGCATCGCGGCTGTCACGAGATCAGCATCTGGAAGGACGGAGTCTGCCTGTAGCGATGACACGTTGAGCGCGTGATTGAATAAGCTGCTGCAAAGACTGGGCGACCCCGCCGAGGACAATCTCGGCGGGGTCGTTTTTCGTTTCTCGTTGCGTTGTCGTGCACGGCTTTTTTGGGAAGGGTGCCCGGCACCTCCCTCATCTCCAGAGAACAATGAACGTTCACCTAGTTATTGCGTGGTGCTGAATCGACTTGATAATCAAAAATGCAGGGATTTTTTCATTTTCAGGCCCGTTCAACGGCAAAAAACGACCGTTCAAGGATAATATACAAGTGAACGTTCACCTATCATAAGCAATCGCGCATAATCTAGCTAAACGTTCACCCTGAACGGCATGCAGACAGACGTCGGTATGGACTCCAATGTCTTGTTCCAAGACAATCGAGAAAAGAGAGGGAGCTCGATGACTAACAAGATCGGTAAAAAGCGCAAGATCACATTCTGGACGCGCTTGGGCTTTGGTATGGGCGGCATGCTCAACTCCGGTGCCCTGACCTTTACGCACAGCTACATGGTGCTGTTCCTGTCCACGGAGTGCGGCCTGTCCGCAGGCGAGGCTGCGCTGATCAGCTCGTTCGCCATCTATCTCAACGCCATTCTGTGCCCGCTTATGGGCTTTGTGGCCGATAACTTCTACGCTACCAAGATCGGCCGTATCTTTGGCCGCCGCCGTTTCTGGATCTTGCTGGCAATCCCGATGATGGTCGCCGAGCCGCTCATCTTTGTGGCTACGCCGTTCGGTTTCCCGTACTACTTTGTGCTGTACCTGATCTACAACGTCGCGTATACGTTCTGCACCGCCAACCTGTCGCCGCTTACCATCGAGATGACCGACGACTTCAAGGAGCGTACGTACCTCACCGGCTACAAGCACCTCTTTGGTAACGCCGCCGGCTTCCTGATGGCAGCACTCGTCGGCTTTGGCTTTGGCACCTTCGGCGAGACCAACCCGTTCAGCTACTTCATCATCGCTACGGTCAACGCTTCGGTCATGGCAATCTCGCTGCTGTGCGTGTACCTGTCCACGTGGGAGCACACCCCCGAGGAGGTGGCTCAGGAGAAGATCGAGAGCGTCGGCGAGGGTATCAAGAAGTTCTTCATCGACGTTGTCTCTACCTTCCGCAACAAGTCCTTCCGCAAGGTCCTGTATGCACAGGTCTCCACGAAGCTCGCTGCTGCCTGCTGGTCTGCCTGCCTGTCCTTCTTCATCGTCTACTGCCTGCAGATTCCTAAGTCCTATGAGTCCGTGATGGAGATGCCCGGCAAGGTCGTCGCTATCGTCTGCACCGCCATCTGGGTTGCCCTCATGGCCAAGAAGGGCTTCCACAAGTCTTGGTACCTGGCCAACGTCGGTTGCGCTGCGTGCATCATCGCCTACAACTACTTCGCCTTTGGTCAGATTAACGGCACCTCCACGGTCGCCATCGCTATGATCGCCTACCCCATCATCTTCGCTATCTGGAAGTTCTTCTACGTTGGCTTTCAGTATCTGCCCGATGTTCTGCTCAACTACATCCCCGATGTCGATGAGCTCATCACCCTGCGTCGTCGCGAGGGCATCTACAGCTCCGCTCAGCAGCTCTGCCAGCAGATTGCTCAGGCTATCGCTGTAAACGCCTGGGCTATCGTCCTCGCTGCCTCCGGCTTCATTCAGACCGCCGGTAACAGCGACGCCGTGACCCAGCCCGCCACCGTGCCTCTGTACATCTGCGGCTACATGCTCATTGGCTGCGCCGGCTTCTTCCTGCTCGCGGCTGTCCTTGCCCGCGGCATCAAGATCGACAAGGAGCAGTGCGACATCCTCTGCGACGAGATCAAGCGCGTCAAGGAGGGCGGCAAGATGGCCGACGTCCAGCCCGAGGTCAAGGCTCTTTGCGAGGAGCTCTCCGGCTTCAAGTACGAGGACTGCTTCGCTCACAACAATGTTGGCTTCCAGGACGGCAGCGTAATTCCCGCCGAGTAGGGCAGGCGCATCGTCCAAACCACAGGGCCGTGCCACCGGAGATCCACCGGCGGGTGCGGCCCTTTTTTAAAAACGAGTAGTATGAACTTCTGATTACATTTGAGGGAGAGACCCATGGAGACGAACGTTATCTGGCGCAACGCCCGCGCGGCCGTTATTGAGCTCGACGACGGTGGCTACTTTACCTGTGCCGATACGTGGGAGATCTTTGTCAACGATGAGCCCGTCGGTACCACGAATACGGTCGAGACCTATGTTGACGGCCTGGTTCCCGGCAAGCGCAACCTGATCCGCTTTGTCTGCGGCGAGCGCGAGCTGAGCGTGGGCGTCACCACGCCCGCGGAGCCCTTTACCATCAACGTTCGCGACTGCGGCGCCAAAGGCGATGCCGAGCACGATGACACCACCAATATCCAGGCTGCCATCATGGCTTGTCCCAAGGGCGGGCGCGTGCTGATTCCCGCTGGCAACTACCGCATCAAGTCCCTCTTCCTTAAGAGCAATATCAACATCGAGCTCGCCGAGGGCGCGGTGCTGCTGGCCCGTCACGACCGCGCGGCGCTTGCCTACATTCCGGGCACGGTCACGGGTGACAAGGGCACCGGGTATGCCGGCACCGATATGCTGCCCCTGGGCCGCTGGGAGGGCGAGAGCTTTTCGACCTATTGCTCGACCTTTACGGGTCTGAGCGTGCACGACGTGTGCATCTATGGCCGCGGCGCCATCGACGGCCAGACCGATTTTGCCGAGGATAACTGGTGGAACAAGGACTTTAAGAATATCTTCCGCCCCGAGGAGGGCCGCGAGATCGCCCGCCCGCGCATGATCTTCCTGTCCGAGTGCCAAAACGTGAGCCTTGCCGGCTTTACCGTCCGCAACAGCCCAGCATGGAACATCCATCCCGTTCTGTGCGAACACGTCGATGCCCTGTGCCTGTCCATCGAGGGTCCCAAGAACTCCCACAACACCGACGGCTTCGATCCCGAGAGCTGTGGCTTTGTTCGCATCCTAGGTTGCCAGTTCTCGGTGGGCGACGACTGCATCGCCATCAAGAGCGGCAAACTGGGCATTGAGCCCGAGCTTCGTCCCGCCACGCATGACGTGTTGATCGCTCACTGCTACATGCACGACGGTCATGGCGCCGTGGTGTTGGGGTCCGAGGCTGCCGGCGGCATCAAGGACCTCACCGTGAGCAAGTGCCTCTTTGAGCGCACCGACCGCGGCCTGCGCGTTAAGACTCGTCGCGGTCGCGGCAAGGACGCCGTCAACGAGGGCATCACCTTTGAGCACATTCGCATGGACGAGGTGCTCACGCCTTTCGTGGTCAATTCGTTCTACTTCTGCGATAAGGACGGCAAGACCGACTATGTCCAGAGCCGCGACGCGGTGCCCGTCGACGACCGTACGCCCGGCTTTGGCGCCACGACGTTTTGCGACATCGAGGCCACCAACTGCCACGCGGCCGCGGCCTATATCACGGGACTGCCCGAGAGCAAGGTGACGCGCCTGACGTTCCAAGACGTTCACGTGACCTTTGCCGCCGATGCCGAGCCCTTTGTGCCAGCCATGGCCTGTGGCGTGGAGCCGATGGTGCGCCAGGGCATCATCGCGCAGAACGTGAAAGTCCTCGACCTGCAAAATGTGGTGATCGAGGGTCAGGATGGCGATGAGCTGCAGCTCGAGAACGTCGATAAGATTGTCCGTTCCTAGCTGGAATTGATGACCGGGGCCGCATTGCCGAAAAAATCGGCTATGCGGCCCTTGTGCCATGCGGCCGCGCTACGCATCATAACGAGAAGGCATACATGCTCAATAAAACGATTTGTGTCGGGGTCGATGGCTCGGATGCCGCGATCTCGTCCTATATTTTTGCTCCCACCGAGGATGCTTATGCCCTGGAACCCCGACCTGCAGTTTTGATTGTGCCGGGTGGGGGCTACGATCATATTTCGCCTCGCGAGGGCGAGCCGGTGGCGCTACGCTTACTTGCGATGGGGTATCAGGCTTTTGTTCTGGACTACTCGGTTGCGCCCGCCACCTATCCGCTTGCATTGCAAGAACTTGCGCGGGCGGTCGATACCGTGCGAAGTCATGCGACGGAGTTGTGCGTCGATCCCAATCGAATTACGGTCATGGGTTTTTCGGCGGGTGGACACCTGGTTGGCTTGCTCGGGGCGCTTTGGGACAAACCTTGGCTTGCAGAGTCGATCGCGACATCGCCTGAGTCGATTCGGCCTGACGCACTTTGCTTGTGCTATCCGGTCGTAAGCTCGGGGACCTATGCTCATCGTGGTTCGTTTGAACACCTAACGGGTGCCGATGACGCTTTGGCTCAAAAGTTGTCAATCGAGAATATGGTGGGCGAGGGCTTCCCTCGTACGTTCTTGTGGCATACCGCCGATGATGCATCGGTGTCAGTTCAAAATAGCCTCCTTCTTGCGCAGGCTCTTGCCGACCACGGGATTGGCTTTAGCCTACATGTCTTTCCGCATGGAAAGCATGGGGCATCGCTCGCTTCGGCCTTAACGGCATTTAAGGGCTGCGCCGAGCATATTCAGCCACAGGTTCAGGGCTGGCCTGAGCAGTTCGCTGCCTGGGAGCGTGATGGACGATGAGCGAAAGCATCTATACACTGCGCGTTTCGAGGGCTGCGGCAGGAGCATATCCAACGATTTCCGATGCCTTGGCGGCAGCCGATCAACTCTATCCGGATGCCGAGCAACCGGTGACAATCCATATCGAGCCGGGTGAGTACCGCGAACGGGTCGAGATTCATCGACCGTATGTGACGCTGGTGGGCGAGACGGCTGACAGCGTGCGTATCGTGGGCAGTCTGGGCGCCAAGATGCCCTCGGGGGACGGATCGGGCATTGACGGAAAGCTCGGCACCTTTAGGACCTATACCGTTTTGGTCGATGCCGACGACGTGCGGCTCGAGAACCTCACAATCGTCAACGATGCCGGCGACGGTCGCGAGGTGGGGCAGGCGATTGCCCTGTACGCCGACGGCGACCGTTTGGTGGTCGACGCCTGTTGCATTACGGGGCGCCAGGACACGCTGTTTTTGGGCCCGTTGCCCCCGCGCGAAGTCAAACCGGGCGGATTCATTGGGCCCAAGCAGTTTGCGCCGCGTCGGGTGGGCCGTCAGTATTTTCGACGCTGCCGGATTGAGGGCGACGTCGACTTTATCATTGGCGGCGCGTGTGCCTATTTTGAGGGGTGCGAGATCCGCTCGCTCAACCGCAATATGGACGTGAACGGTTACGTGACGGCGGCATCGACGCCCGAGGGAGAGCCATATGGCTTCGTGCTCCACGGCTGCTCGTTTACAGCCGCGCAAGACGTGGCACCGGATTCGGTCTATTTGGGTCGTCCTTGGCGTGAGTGGGCCCAGACCGTGCTGATCGATTGCTGGCTGGGACAGCATATCAAGCGCGAAGGTTGGTGGGATTGGGCTAAGCCGGCGGCGCACGAGAGGGCGCACTACGCTGGTGCAAGCCTACATGGCCCGGCGAGTGATGCCGAAAACTGGGTGCCATGGGCGCACGAGCTCGATGCGACAGCCACTACCCGATATGCCCGCGAACAGGTGCTTTCCGGTGCGGACGGCTGGGACCCCGAAGGTGGCCCGGGCGACGCTGCGGAGACCGACAGTCTTTCCGATAACGGTCGCACGGTGCATATCGACACCTATTACGAAGACGAACTGGCGTTTCGTGAGCGCCTTAAGCGTGAGGGCCGCTCCGCCGCATTTAAGGGCACGACGCCCGAAGACTTTGAGGCATGGCAGATTGCGACGAGGGTTCGGCTGTTTGACCTGTTGGGCCTATCGATTATGGATCGCGTGTCGATTGAGGCGCGCGAGCTCGATCGGGTGCAGATTGCCGGCGGTATCGTGCGCACCCATGCGATGCTGCAGGTGGAGCGCGACGTTTGGATGCCGTTCTACCTGCTCGAGCCGCAGTCGCCTAAGCTCGATGCGCGCGGCCGCAAGTGTTGCTATGTCTGCCCGCATGGCCATCAGGGAGCAGGCGCCGCAAGTGTTGCGGGCGTGACGGGCGTGCCGGCGGTCGATGATGCTGTGCGTAAGTTCAATTACGACTACGGTCTACGTTTGGCGCGTATGGGTTACGTGACCGTCTGCCCCGACGCACGCGGTTGGGGATACCGTCGTGACTGGAAGGGTCAGGGCGATGACGAGAACAGCTTTCTGCGCGGCACGTGCCTAAACCAGGCGCGCATGGCCGAGCCGCTGGGACTTACCGTTGCGGGCCTCAACGCCTGGGATAACATGCGTCTGATCGATTACCTAGAGGCGCGCGGCGACATTGCCATGGACGACCTGGGCTGTTTTGGCTTTTCGGGCGGCGGATACATGACGCTGTATCTGGCGGCGCTCGACCCACGTGTATGCAAGGCGTTTGTCTCGGGCTACCTGTACGGTGTCGATGATTCGCTGCTGCATCTCAACGGCAATTGCAGCTGCAACTACACACCCGGACTTTGGCGCTTGCTCGACATGGGCGATATTGCCTCGCTTATTGCGCCGCGCCCGTTGTTAGTGCAGAGCTGCGAAGAAGATCATCTGAACGGTTCGCGCGGGCTGAAAAATGTCGATGAACAGCTCAAGATCGTGCGCGATGCCTACAAGTTGCTGGGCCGCAGAGATGCTCTGAGGCACGAGGTGTGTCCGGGTGGACACCATCTGGGAGTGACACATCTTGTCGAGGATATCGAATGGCTCGATTCGCACGTTGCGAAATGCGACCGTGCTTAGCCCCTCGGCATGTTGCAAATAAACGGTACGTACCTGTATGGCCGCCAATGGGCGGATGAGGAGAAGATTATGGAAACGAAGAACTTGAGTGAATCGACCATTTGCTGCTTTGGCGATTCGACCACATGGGGGGATAACGGATGCGACGCAGGCGGCAACGACATCTCTTGGACTTCGCATCTGGGCGCGTTGCTGGGAGGCGCGGTCGTCGAGAACTTTGGCATCAAGGGTTCGCGTATCGCCATCAAGGCCGACCGTACCGATTCATTTGTCGAGCGCTTGGACGGCATCGACGATGCGGCCGATGTCTATGTTGTCTTTGGCGGCGTTAACGACTTTAGCCGCAACGTGCCGCTTGGCGAGTTGGGCAGCACCGATGTGCATGAGTTCTATGGTGCGGTCGACTATCTGATCCGAACCATCACGGCGCGCTCACCTCAGGCAAAGCTCGTGTTTATGACGCCATGCAAGACGAGTGGTAAGCACGAGAAGGATATCCCGGCAAGCGATGAGGCGAACCATTTGGGTCTGACGCAAGACGCCTACGTGCGAGCGATGCTGGAGGTCTGTGACCGTTACTCCGTTCCGGTGATTGACCTGTATGCGCAAAGCGGCATCAGCCCGTTTTTGCCGGAGCACCGCGAACTCTATATGCCGGACGGTCTGCATTACAGCCCGGCTGGCTATGAGCGCCTGGCGCATCGCATCGCCGCGGGCTTAGCCACCGTTTGCCGTTAAAAGTCTGCCGTTCGCGGGGAATATAGGGTTAACGTTCACCCTATATTCCCCGTTCGCGTTACACTAGGGTTAACGTTCACCTATCATTAACGTCAGAGGGGACAGCAATGGGTTGCAATCAAATCCTGGACCGTTATATCGAGCAGTTGATCGAAACCTCTACGCCGCAGGCGCCGGCTTGGAATATCGAAAAGCTCCGTGCCGGTAAGGAGAACACCTGGAACTATATCGACGGCTGCATGATCAAGGCGCTCATCGAGCTGTACGAGATCACGGGTGAGCAGCGCTACCTGACGTTCGCCGACGACTACATCGATTTCTTTGTCCAGGACGACGGTACCATCAAACATTACAACCCCGAGGAGTACAACCTCGATAACGTTAATGCGGGCAAGACCCTCTACAAGCTCTATGACCTGGTGGGCAAGCCCAAGTATCGTGCGGCCATGGATACCATCTATCGTCAGCTCGAAACCCAGCCGCGTACCAAAGAGGGCGTGTTCTGGCACAAGGCCGTCTACCCCAACCAGATCTGGCTCGACGGCATGTATATGGCGCAGCCGTTCTACATGCAGTACGAGCTGAGTTTCCACAACCGTCGTGCCTGCTCAGATAGCTTCCATATGTTCCAGGTCGTGCACGACCTGATGCGCAACCCCCTCAATGGTCTGTACTATCACGCTTACGACGCGAGCCGCAAGCAGTTCTGGTGCGACCCGGTCACCGGCCTTTCGGCTAACTTCTGGCTGCGCGCCGAGGGCTGGTTTGCCATGGCGCTCATCGACACGTGGGAGCTTATGCCGCCTTCGATGTCGGCCGAGAAGGACGAGATCCGCAAGATGTTCCACGACCTGATTGACGCCATGCTGCCGTATCAAGACGAGAAGACCGGCATGTGGCATCAGGTCATCAACCTGCCCAATATCGCCCCCAACTACCTGGAGGAGTCGGGCAGCGCGATCTTTGCCAACGCCATCATGAAGGGCGTGCGTCTGGGCGTGTTGGGTGAGCGCTACTACCAGTACGGCCGTCGCGCCTTCGACGGCATCTGCGAGACCTGCCTTTCCGAGCACGATGGCCAGCTGGCGCTCGACAACATCTGCCTGGTTGCGGGCTTGGGAAACACCGCGCACCGCGAGGGCACGTTTGATTACTACATGAGCGAGCCTATCGTCAAAAACGATGCGAAGGGCGTGGCGCCGCTGGTGCTTGCCTATATCGAGACCATGCATCACGACAAGCTGGCCGGTAAGCGCGATCCGCTCGCCCCCTCGGGCGTGTGCTCCATCGAGGACCCGTTTGGCGGATACACCCCGGGCATCAACGCTCATAAGGGATGTGAATAACGTGGGGGCTATTACTCCGGGCGTACGTTTGCACGACCTTCCGCAGGGGACCGTCGAGGAACGCATTCGCATGGCGGGAGAGCTGGGCTTTTCGTGCATTCAGCTGCCGAGTAAGGTGCTCTACGCATCGATGGGGATCGATCGAGGCGGCCTGACCCGCGAGCTTGCCGACCATTTGCGTGCGGTGCTCGACGAGGCGGGCGTTTCGGTCGCCGTGCTCGGCTGTTATAAGAATCTGGCGATGCCCGATCGCCAACAGCTCATGGATAACTTTTCCGAGTACGAGGCATGCTTGAACTTTGCCCAGATGCTCGGCGGATGCCCGGTTGGCACCGAGACCGGTCGCCCCAATGCGCAGAACCGCGTCGCGGTCGACCGCATGACCGATGAGGCACTCGATGCGTTTGCAGACGGGCTTGCACACGTCTGCGATCGGGCCGAGGCCGTGGGTGGGCAAATTTTGATCGAGCCTGGTTGGAACGAAACGGTCAACACGCCGGATCGCTGCCGTGAGGTGCTAGAGCGCGTCTCGAGTCCGTCGCTCGGCGTGATCTATGACCCGGTATCACTGCTGCACCCCAGTGTTGTTGACGAAGCGCAGGAAATCACCGCGCGCATGCTCTACTTATGCGGCAGTAAGATCCGCGCGCTGCACGCCAAGGATTTTGAGGTCGTTGATAACGAGGACGAAGCCGGTTGGTGCGACGGTACGGGTTCGCGCCTGGTGTGTCATGGCGTGGGCGAGACGGGACGATATGACTTTGAGCCCGTGGTGGCCTGGGCGGCTGCCGCCTGCCCTGGGATTCCCTGCGTGGTCGAGAACAGCGTGCCGGCGACGGCGGCTGACTGCCTGGCGACACTCGAGCACATGTCCGCTCGCTGCGGGGCTTCGCATCGCGAGTTATAGCATTGGCTTTTGCCGTGTCGGCAGATTGAGATTACCTGTATGGGGGCGGCGGTGAAGGGTCTTTATCGTCGCCCCATTGGATTGCATTAAAAAGGGGAGTTGCGTGGCTATCCACATTGTCGAAGAGGCGAATCGTTGCCTGGGTTGTAAAAGGGCGTTCTGCCAGATTAAGGGCTGCCCGGTTCAGACGCCTATTCCACAGGTCATTGACCTGTTCAAACAGCGTCGTCTAGAAGAGGCGGGCGAGCTACTGTTCCAGAACAATCCCATGAGCGCGGTCTGCTCCATGGTTTGCAACCATTCGGGCCAGTGCGAGGGCGCGTGCATCCAGGGCCGCAAGGGCGCGCCGGTGCATTTCTCGAGCATCGAGAACTATATCTCCACGGCATATTTGGATCGTAAGGAGTGGAAGCCCGCACCGTCGTGCGGTAAACAGATTGCTGTGGTCGGTTCCGGTCCCGCTGGTATTACCGTGGCCATTAAGATGGCCCAGCTGGGCTGTGCCGTCACGGTATTTGAGCAGCGGCCCGAGATCGGCGGTGTGCTGGAGTACGGTATCCCCGAGTTCCGCCTGCCCCGTGCGCTCGTGCAAAAGTATCGCCACGTGATGTGCTCGCTTGGCGTGCGCGTGCGCCCCTCGACCACCATCGGTGGCGCGCTGCATATCGACGACCTGCTGCGCGACGGCTACGATGCGGTCTTTGTCGGTACTGGTACCTGGCGAGCTCGAAAGCTGGGTATTCCCGGCGAGTCGCGCGGCAACGTGCTGTTTGGTATCGATTATCTGGTCGATCCCACGAGCGTGGCAATCGGGCAGAACGTGGCGGTTATCGGCGCCGGCAATGTGGCCATGGATGTTGCCCGCACGGCGCTGCGTTCGGGTGCTCGCAAGGTCACTGTGTATGCACGCTCGCGCCATATCTCGGCCATCGACGACGAGGTCGAGCTGACCGAGCTTGACGGTGCCGAGATTGTGCGCGGCAAGGCGATCTGCGCCATCGATGATAACGGTCCGGTGTTCGAGACGGCTATCTTTGACGAGGACAACAATGTGGTGGGCTACGAGGAAGAGCTCGACCATGCGTCTGCCGACACAGTTGTGATTGCGGCTTCGCAGGTGCCCAAGGACAAGCTTGTGCTTACGACGGGCGGTCTGGAGACCGACCATCGCGGCCTTCTTTCGGTCGACGAGCGCGGCATGACCACCGTGCCTGGCGTCTTTGCCGCCGGCGACGTGGTCAACGGCCCGCTGACGGTTGTTCACGCCGTAGCCGGCGCCAAGCTCGCCGTCGAAGGCATGACTACCTATCTGGGCCTCTAACTCCATCCCACCCATCAGTTGCGGTGAAATACGGACTGTTTTGGCTGTCAAAGGCCTTATCTACTCCGTATTCCACCGCAACTTTTTG
>CAUDDF010000010.1:0-45353 GCA_958448275.1 uncultured Collinsella sp. | reverse complement strand
GGCGCGTATTGCCTTTGCAATCGCGACGATCACCGAGCCCGATATTCTGATCGTTGACGAGACGCTGTCCGTCGGCGATGTGTTCTTCCAGCAAAAGTGCGAGGCGCGTATTCAGCACTTTATCCAGAGCGGCGACGTGACGGTTCTGTTCGTTTCGCACTCCATGGAGCAGGTTGAGCGCATCTGCCAGCGCGCCGTTTGGATTGAGAAGGGCGACCTTCGCATGGACGGCCCGGTTGATGAGGTCTGCAAGGCGTACCGCGAGCAGTTCAACTAGGTTATAATTACTAGCGCCTGGCACGCGTGCGCGTGCTTGGGCGTGCGGTTATTTGCTCCATTAGCTCAGTTGGATAGAGCAGGGGACTTCTAATCCCAAGGTCGACGGTTCGAATCCGCCATGGAGCACCATCGTTTATTAAGCCCAGACCGCTTGGTGGTCTGGGCTTTTTTCATCTTGTGTGTTGCTGGAGCCGAGCGCGAGCAAGCCGCTGCTGTTTGTTGGGGTTGGCATTTTACTTTTCGAGATGCTCTTTCAGCAGCTCCAACGCGTGGGCGTAGCCCTTCAGGCCCTCTCCGGTGATGGTGGCGAAGCAGGCCAGACGGGCGTAGCTCACCTGGCGGAAGTCTTCGCGGGTCTCGACGGCGCTAATGTGGACCTCCACAGCCGGGATGGCGACGGCTTTGAGCGCGTCCAGGATGGCCACGCTTGTATGCGTGTAGGCGGCCGGGTTGATGACGATGCCGTCGACCTTTCCGTAAGCCTCCTGGATCTTGTCGACGATGCTGCCCTCGTGGTTAGACTGGAAGACCTCGACCTCGTCGAAGCCCTGTGCGGCACCCGCTTCCTGGCAGATCTGCACTAAGCGATCGTAGTTGTCGCTGCCGTAGATGCCTGGCTCGCGAATGCCGAGCATGTTGAGGTTGGGGCCGTTAATGACGAGTGCTTTCATGGTTGCTTCCTTTGCAGTTGAAAAACCACCACAAAGGTGCCTGCCCCCTTTGTGGTGGTTTTGGTTAGAGAGCGGGTGGGAGGGTGTCGAGGAGGGCATGGGCGGTGTTGGCGGCGCAGTCGCGTGAGTCGATGATGTAGTCGGCCCAGGCGCGGTAGCGCGGCATACGCTGCTCGGCCAGCTTGTCGATGCCGTCGCGCGCGGTGATGGGGCGGCCCTTGTGGGCGAGCTCGTCGAGCTTGCGGTTGAGCATCACGATTTGGCTGTTTTGGTGCAGCAGAGGGTAGTTCTCGTCGCGCGTAACCACGCCGCCGCCGGTGGAGAGCACCAAGCCGCTGCGCTTGGAGATGTCGGCCAGCGCTGCCGTCTCCTGCTCGCGGAAGGCCGCCTCGCCGCACTTGATGATAAAGTCGGCGCAGGGCATGCCCAGGCGCTCCTCGAGGGCGCGATCGAGATCGATGTGCTCGCGGCCCGTGAGCTGGGCGATCTGCTCGCCCACGCGGGTCTTGCCCGAGCCCGGCATGCCGATCAGCGCGATGTTCTGTTCGCGGCGCGACAGGCGCTCCGTTACGTCCAGGATGCGCTCGCGCGGGGTGACCTGGCCGGTATAGCGCTCGACGGCCTGTGCCGCCTGTGCCACGAGCATGAGCAGGCCACCGATACAGGGGATGCCGCGGCGTTCGGCTTCGAGCATCAGGCCCGTGCGAGCGGGGTTGTAGACAATGTCGATTACGCCCTCGATCGCATCGAGTCCTTCGAGCGTGCAGGGGGCATCGGGGCAGTGGGGGAACATGCCGGCGGGCGTGCAGTTGACGAGCAGGGCGGCGTCGGACTGCTGCGCGATGTTGCCGTAGTTGACCTCGCTCGTGCGGCCCACGGGCACAACGATGGCGCCTAGATCTCCCAGCACCATACTTGCCGTGGTGCCGGCGCCGCCGGTGGCTCCGAGCACGAGGGCCTTCTTGCCGGCAACCTCAACCCCCAACTCCTCGACCAGGCGCTGAAAACCGAAGTAGTCGGTGTTGTCGCCGCGCAGGCGGCCGTCGGCTAGGCGCGTGATGGTGTTGACGTTGCCCATGCGCTCGGCGAGCGGGCTCAGCTCGTCCAGGTAGTTCATGACGGCGCGTTTGTAGGGGATGGTCACGTTGGTGCCTTCCCACTCGTTGCCGGTCATAAAGGCCGCGAGGTCCTCGGGCTCGCGCTCAAATCGCACGTACTCGAGCCCAGCGAGCTCTTTGTAGATGGTCGGGGTGTAGCTGTGGCCCAGCACGCGGCCCAGCACGCCGTAGGGGCGGGTTGCGGCGGTATCGGTCATCTAGAGCACCTCCGTGTAGCTGCCAAAGTAGGTAAAGCTCTCGCACACGTCGTCGATGGAATCGAGCAGGTCGTCGAGGGCCTTGCTGCCGAAGGGGCAGTCCAGATCAAAGTAGAACATAAACTCAAAGTCGCGGCCGGGGATGGGGCGGCTCTCGAGCTTGATGAGGTTGATGTTGAGTGCGTAGAAGCGCTCGAGCACGCGATAGAGGGCGCCTGGCTCGTTGGCCGTGGTGATCATGAGCGAGGTGCGATTAGCGCCGGGGTAGACGCGCGGCTCGCGGCTGATGACGACAAAGCGCGTGTAGTTGTTGTCCGAGTCTTGGATATTGGACTCCAGCACCTCGAGGCCATACAGCGTGGCACAGCTGCGCGAGGCGATGGCGGCGACGTCGGTGCGCTCGGAGCTGGCGACCATCTCGGCCGACATGGCCGTGTTTGGGTACTTGGTGGCGTGCAGGCCGTGGGACTCGACAAAGCCGGCACACTGGGCAATGGCTTGGCCGTGGCTGTAGACCTCGCGCACGTCGGCGAGCTTAGTGCCGGGCTTGACGAGCAGGTTGTGATCGATCTTAAGGCGCAGTGAACGCACGATGTGGAAATCGAACTGGGCGAGCAGGTCGTAGACGGCGTTGACCGATCCGGCAGTTGAGTTTTCGATGGGCAGCACGCCAAATTCGCAAAAGCCGTCGCGTACGGCGCGCATAACGCCCTCGAAGGTCTCAAAGAAGGCGATATCGGGCACGTCAAAGAGCTTGCACGCGGCAATCTGGCTGTAGGCGCCCTCGACGCCCTGGCAGGCGACGGTGGCCGTCTGGGGGAAGGGCGTGTCAAAGGCTGCGGCCGTGGCATGGGCTTTTTGCGACACCGTGATGCCCTTGAGCTCGTTGATGTAGCGCTGCTGCTCGGCCTTGCTCATGCTCATGAGGAGACGGAACAGGGTGATGGTCTGCGCCTCGTAGCGCTCGGGCGCGCGGCTGGCGAGGTTATTGAGCTTGGAGCGCTCGCGGGCGGGGTCGAAGACGGCCTTGCCCATCTCGATTTTTGACTTGGCGACCTCGGTGGCAATGTCCATACGCTCGACAAAGCTGTTTAGGAGCGTGGTGTCGATGCCATCGATGGTCTGGCGAATATCGGCAAGGTCCATGGAGGCCCCTTTCGCGTAATGGCAGAGTTGACGGGCAACTCAGGTGAGTCGGGTTAGAGCTGGCCTGCGTCCTCGAGGAGGGCATCCCAGATGGCCAGCGCTGCGGCTGCTTCAGCTACGGGGACAGCTCGGGGGACGATACAGGGATCGTGACGGCCGTGCACCGAGAGTTCGGCATTTTCCATGGCGTCCATGTCTACGGTCTGCTGCTCGCGGCCAATTGAGGGCGTCGGCTTTACGGCCATCCGCCACATGACGGGCGCGCCGGTCGAAATACCGCCCAGGATGCCGCCGGCGTTGTTGGATTCAACCTCGATCTCGCCCGACTCTGCATCGATGCGATACGGATCGTTGTTTTCGCTGCCGCGCATGGCGGCCACGGCAAAGCCCATGCCAAACTCCACGCCCTTTACGGCGGGAATGCCAAACGCGATTTGCGCGATGCGGTTCTCGATGCCGTCGAACATGGGGTCGCCGATGCCCGCGGGAAGCCCGTAGATGCCGCACTCCACGATGCCGCCGATGCTGTCGAGTTCGTCGCGCGCGGCTAGGATCTCCTCGCGCATGCGACCGGCTGCGGTGGCGTCAATGCACGGCAGATCGTTCGTAAGGATTGCCTTACGGTCGGCCTCGCGATAGACCATATCGTCCATAGGCAGGTCGGAGATGCCGCCGATCTGCGCGACGTGCGCCATGACCTGAATGCCGCGGGCCTCAAGTGCCTGCAGCGCAATGCCGCCGGCGATGCATAAGGGGGCCGTTAGGCGGCCGGAAAAATGCCCGCCACCAGCGACATCGTGCATGTTGTGATACTTCACGCGCGCAGGGAAGTCCGCATGTCCGGGACGGGGCTTGCGGCGCAGCTCGGAGTAATCATTGGAGCGCGTGTTGGTGTTCTCGATAATCGCGGCGATGGGCGCGCCGGTGGTATGTCCATCGACAACACCGGCGATGATGTGGGCGGCGTCGGCCTCGCGGCGTTTGGTCGCGGTCTCGTCGCGACCGGGGGCGCGACGGTCGAGGAAGGCCTGCAGCTTCTCCTGGTCCACGGCGATGCCCGCCGGGATGCCATCGAGCGAGCAGCCGATAGCGGGAGAGTGCGACTGGCCGAAGATGCTTAAGTGCAAGACGTTGCCAAAGGTCGAGGACATGCTATTCCTCCTCGAGCGTGACCTTGCCGCCCAGTAGGCGGTAGTGGTCGAAGAAATCGGGATAGGACTTGTTGACGGCCTCGGCGCCGTGGATCACGACCTCGCCGGTGGCGCGGCTCGCGGCGATGGCGGCCATCATGGCGATGCGGTGGTCGTTGTGCGAATCGACCTCGCCTCCGGTGAAGGCATCGACACCCTTGATGATGAGGTCGTCACCGGCGATGCGCACCTGCGCTCCCAGCGCGGTGAGCTCGCGGGTGGTGGTGACCAGACGGTCAGATTCCTTGATGCGCAGGCGTGCGCAGTCACGGATGAACGTGCGGCCCTGAGCCAGCGATGCCACGGCCGAGATGACGGGCACCAGGTCCGGAATGTCGTGGGCGCTCATCTCAAAGCCGGCGAGCTTGTCGGACTGCACGGTGGCGGCGTTGGTGGAGCGCACGATGCGGGCACCAAAGCGCGAAAGCGCGGCGAGCACGTTGCGGTCGCCCTGTGCGGAGCTCAGCGACACGCCCTCGACGGTGATGGGGTCGGTGCCGATGGCGCCGGCGCACAGCCAAAAGGCGGCGTTGGACCAGTCGCCCTCGACGGCCACGCTGCCGGGCGTGCGGTACGAGCCGCTGCTCACACGGAAGTTCGTGACCTCGGGCTGACCGTCCTTGGCGGGAATGCGCTCGACGTTGACCTCGACGCCAAAGGCCTTCATGGCCTGGATCGTCAGGTTGATGTAGGGGCGGCTCTCAATGAGGCCGGTCACCTGCACACAGGAGGGCTGGGCGAGCAACGGGGCTGCCAGCAGCAGGCCCGAGATGTACTGCGAGCTCACGTTGCCCGGCAGCACAAAGGTGCCCGGGCGCATGCGGCCGCTCGTCTTGAGCGGAAAACCGCCCAGACCCTGTAGGTCGCAGCCGGCGGCGATAATCTCGTCCGAGAGCGGGGACAGCGGGCGGGCGCCAAGGCGGCCCTGGCCCACGAAGGTGGCATCCGCACCCAGCGCGCAGGCGACGGGCAACATAAAGCGGAGCGTGGAGCCGCTTTCGCCGCAGTCGAGCGTCCCGCCGGCAAGGGCCTTGAGCAGGCCAAACTCAACACTCTTCATAGTGGGATGGACCTGGAAGCCATCCTCGACGGTCTCGATGCGAGCGCCCAGTGCCGTAAGGCAACGCACCGTAGCCTCGATGTCGGCGCAGGTGGTGTTGCAGGTAACGTGCGTCTCGCCGTTGGCAAGCGCAGCGCAGATGATGAGGCGATGCGCCATCGACTTGGACGCGATGGCGGGAACGGTGCCCTTAAGCGGGGACGGGGTGATGCGGGCTAGCATGCGAATGCGTCTCCCTTCTGGCCGAGGCCCTCGGCAATGAGTTCGTGGAAAGTGGAAAGCGGCGTGCGGTCGATGCTGCAGCGGCCGATGCCGTGCGGAATCACCAGGTCGATGGTGTCGCCCGCGCGCTTCTTGTCGTGGAGCGCCTCGGCAAAAACGGCATCGGCATCTAGGTCGCAGCGGGTCTTGAGGCCATGGCGGGCGCAGAGCTCCTCGATACGACCGGGCAGTGCAGCATCGCAAATGCCGTGCAGAGCCGCGGCGCGCGTGATGATGCCCATGCCGATCGACACACAGTTGCCGTGTCCGAGCTCAAAGTGCTCGCAGGCCTCGACGGCGTGTCCGGCGCTGTGTCCAAAGTTGAGGAGCTTGCGCTGGTTGATCTCGCGCTCGTCGGCAACGACCACGGCGCGCTTGATGTCGATATTGCGGGCGATGATGAGCGCTACGCGCGCCACATCGCGGTTGAGCAGCTCCAGCGTGAGTGGGGTCTTCTCCAGCTCGGCGAAAAGCTCCGGGTCGGCGATCACGGCGTGCTTGACGACCTCGCCGCAGCCGTCGGCGAACTGCTCGGGCGTGAGGGTGGCCAGGCACCCCACGTCGGCGATAACCACGCTCGGCTGCCAAAAGGCGCCGGCCAAGTTCTTGCCGGCAGCCAGGTCGATGGCGGTCTTGCCGCCCACCGACGAATCCACCATGGCGAGCAGACTCGTCGGGATCTGCACAAACTTGCAGCCGCGCATGTAGGTGGCGGCCACAAAGCCCGCCACGTCGCCCACGACGCCGCCGCCGAGTGCCACGATCACGTCGGAGCGCGAAAGCTCGTGCTCGGCCATAAACTCTAAAATGGCAACGTAGGTCTCGGCGCGCTTATGGGCCTCGCCAGCCTCGAAGGTGCAGATGCTCACCTCGTAGCCTGCGGATTCGAGGCTCTGCTTAACAGGCATCTGGTAGAGGGGGCCTACGTTGGTGTCCGTCACGATGACAGCGCGCGAGCCGCCGGCGGTGGCTCGAACGAGCGGTCCCGCCTGCTCCAGCAAAAACGTGCCAACATGCACCTGGTAGGGGCGTGCAGTGTCGATATCGATGGTAATCGCCATAAGCTATGGTCCTTTCGACCTGGCGTGATAGGTGGTCTAGTGGGAGGCCTCGTCGTCGAGTGCGCGCTTAATGCGGTCGCCCTCGGCAAGGAGATTCTCCAGATAGCGCTGGTCGCGGTCCTTGAGCGCACGGCTGTAGGCGCCGAGCGACTCGATCAGATGGTCGATCTCGAAGGCGAGCGCGTCGGCGTCGTCGATCATGAGCTCGGACCACATTTGCGGGTTGAGGTGCGCCACGCGGGTGAGATCGCGGTAGCTACCGGCCGAAAAGCCGTGGTGAACCTGGGCGGTGGGGCTTTTGACGTAGGCGTTGGATACCACGTGCGCAAGCTGGCTCGTGAAGGCGATGACGCGGTCGTGCTCGGCGGCGCTGGTCACGCTGAACTTGCCAAAGCCCAAGGGGCGCACCATCTCGCGCACCTGGCCCAAAAGCTCCAGCTTGAGCGCATCGTCTACCGCGGGCGGTACGAGCACCAGCGGGGCGCCCTGGAACAGGTCGGCACGAGAGTTAGCGTAGCCCGAGAACTGGGTGCCCGCCATGGGGTGCGCACCCACAAAGTAAAAGCCGTGCTCGCGGGCAAGCTCAAAGGCGCGCTCGCACACGATGCCCTTGACGCCCACCGTGTCGATCACCACGGGGCCCATGATGGCCTCGGTGTCGGTGGCATCGGCGAGTGCCTGTGCATGCGCCTCGAGCCACTCGATGCAGGCCTCGGGGTAGCAGGCCAGGACGATGATGTCGCATTCGCCGAGTGTCTTGTCGTTGAGCTCTCCGGCGACAGTGCCCATGCTAGCGGCCGTCATGACATCGTCATCGGGGTCCCAGGCCAGCACGCGGACGCCCGCCTGCGCATAGCCGCGGGCAAAGCTGCCGCCGATGAGGCCCAGGCCCACGATGCCCGCGCATTTGGGGCCGCCCTGGTTAACGCGTGCGTTTCTCACCGTACCCATGGGCTAATCCATGGTCTCTTGGCAGACAACCTCGCGGATGGCTCGGATGCGGCGCATGGTGTCGTCGAACTGATCGGGGGTGAGGGCCTGGGCGCCGTCGGACCAGGCGCGGCTCGGTTCGTCGTGGACCTCGATCTCCAGACCGTTGGCGCCGCAGGCGGTCGCGGCGAGCGCCATGGGCTCAACGTAGCGGGTGTAGCCGGTGGCGTGGCTGGGGTCGGCGACGACGGGCAGGTGCGACAGGTGGTGCAGCACCGGCACGGCGTTGAGGTCGAAGGTATTGCGGGTACGGGTCTCGAAGGTGCGGATGCCGCGCTCGCACAGGATGACGTTGTCGTTGCCCTCGCTCATGATGTACTCGGCGGCCATGAGCAGCTCATCGATCGTGCCGGACATACCGCGCTTGAGCAGGACCGGAGTCTTGGTCTTGCCGACCTCCTTGAGCAGGGGGAAGTTCTGGGCGTTGCGGGCGCCGATCTGCATGACGTCGATCTTCTTGTCAAGGAAGACCTGCACGTCGCGTGGGTCCATGATCTCGGTGACGATCGGCATGTCGAGCTCGGCAGACGCCTCGCACAGCAGGTCGAGGCCGGCGGGGCCCATGCCCTGGTAGGCGTAGGGGGAGGTGCGGGGCTTGTAGGCACCGCCGCGCAGCATCGTGGCACCGGCGGCCTTCACGCGGCGGGCGATGCGGACGAGGTTCTCGCCCTCGACGGAGCACGGGCCGGCGATGACCTGGAACTGATCGCCGCCGATCTTGACGCCGTGGCCGCAGTCGATGACGGAGTCCTCGGGGTGGAACTTACGGTTGGCGCGCTTGAACGGCTCGGAGACGCGCTGCACGCGCTCGACGACATCCATGGACTCGAGCAGGAACGGGTCGATCTTGGTCGTATCGCCCACCAGGCCGATAATCGTCTCATTCTCGCCGCGCGAGACATCGGTCTTCAGGCCCTTTTTCTCAATCCAGCTGACGATATGGCCGACGGCCTCGTCGCTGGCGCTCTGCTTTAAAATTGCAATCATGGTGTGCCTCTCACCTCGATGGATAACTTTTGCAAAAACGGCCCGCATCGCGAGCCGTGTATATATGGTGCATGAGAGTTTATACTATCTGACTCGCTTTTGCCTTCTAAAGTGGGCCGTTGCGCCGCGTCTTCCTCGGAATTGCAAAGCTTTTTCTTTTATTTTGATAGCCCGTGGTGCACTTGGGTATAATGTCAAACGTTGGCCCTATTAGCTCAGGGGATTAGAGCGTCTGCCTCCGGAGCAGAAGGCCGTTGGTTCGAATCCAACATGGGGCACCATCGAACGTAAGACCGTCCGAACCTCGCATGGTCCGGACGGTTTTTCTTATACCGACGCGACGTGATGGGACGTGGTATGGCAGCAACGGATATCGAGCGCGGACTCTCGACCGCCGAGGTCGAGGAGCGCATCGCCGCCGGTAAGATCAACCGCAACATGGAGCTCAAGACCAAGTCGGTCAAAGAGCTCATCATCGAGAACCTCTGCACGCTGTTCAATTTGATCAACGTGATCTTGGCGTTCCTGGTCATTTTGACCGGTTCGTTTAAGAACCTGACGTTCCTGTTTGTGGTGTTCCTCAATACCGCTATTGGCGTCATTCAATCCATGCGGTCCAAGAAGATGGTCGATAAGCTCACGCTGCTGACCTCTAAGAAGGCCATCGCGGTGCGCGACGGTGCCGAGGTGGAGCTCGACTTGGACCAGATCGTGCTCGACGACATCATCCGCCTGGGGCGCGGCGACCAGATTCCCGCTGACGCCGTGGTGGTGTCGGGCGAGGCGCTCGTGAACGAGAGCCTGCTGACGGGCGAGAGCGACCTTATTAAGAAACAGCCAGGCTCTGAGCTCATGAGCGGCAGCTTTATCGACTCGGGCCTGCTGCGCGCCCGCGTGATCCATGTCGGCGCCGACAACTACGTGGCCAAAATTAATAACGAGGCCAAGTACGTCAAAAAGGTTAATTCCGAGATCATGAACGCGCTGAACGCCATCGTGCGCTTTGCGAGCATCATCATGATCCCGCTCGGTTTGGCGTTGTTTGCCTCGAGTGTGAGCGAGCTGTGGGATGCCGCGGGAACCCCGGGCGATAGTGCGCTTTCGTGGTGCTTCTCCGAGCTGTTGGCCGGTCATGTGCCTTCGTCGGCGCTGCTGTCCACGGTGGGCGCCCTGCTGGGCATGATCCCGCAAGGCCTGGTGCTGCTGACCTCGTCGGTGCTCGCCATCGCCACGGTGCGCCTGGCCCGCCGCAAGGTGCTGGCACAGCAGCTCTACTGCATCGAGACACTCGCTCGCGTCGACGTGCTGTGCCTGGACAAGACGGGCACCATCACGTCGGGCCGTATGGAGGTCGAGGGCACGTATCCGCTGCCTGTTGAGGGTGTTGGCTTTGGCGTGGACTCGGACGAGGCGGCTGTTCCCATCGATACCACAGTGCTCGATTTTGCGCTGGCTAACGTGGCACGTGCGACTTCGGCCGATGCCAACGAGACCTGCCAGGCGCTGCTCAACTATTACGCCGATCGCCCGGTCGAGGTGTCCGAGCCGCTGTCGGTCATTCCATTCTCGTCGTCTAAAAAATGGAGCGGCGCGTCGTTTGCGCAGGGCTCCTACGTAATGGGCGCCGCGCAATTTGTGCTCTCTGATCGTGCGTTTGCCCAGGTCGAGAACCGTGTCGCCGAGCTTGCCGATACCTGCCGCGTGCTCGTGGTGGCGCGCGTGGACGGCTTTACGCCCGATGGGGATATGGTGGGCGAGGCCGAGCCCGTGGGATTTGTGACCATCCGCGACGAGATTCGTACCTCGGCGGCCGAGACCATCGGCTACTTTAACGAGCAGGGCGTGACCCTCAACGTGATCAGCGGCGACGACCCGCGTACGGTGTCGTCGATCGCGCGCGTGGTGGGCGTGCCGGGGGCGGACGCTTATGTGGACGCCACGACGCTCGATACGCCGGCCAAGCTCGATGCCGCAGTGGACCGCTACCATGTCTTTGGTCGTGTGACCCCGCAGCAGAAGCGCGAGCTCGTGCAGGCGCTCAAGCGCCGCGAGCACACCGTGGCCATGACGGGCGACGGCGTCAACGACGTGCTGGCGCTCAAGGAGGCCGACTGCTCCGTCGCCATGGCGGCCGGCTCCGATGCCGCGCGTAATGTGGCCGAAATCGTACTCGTCGACAACGATTTTGCCTCGATGCCCGCCGTGGTGGCCGAGGGCCGTCGCTCCATCAACAACCTGCAGCGTTCGGCCTCACTGTTCCTGACCAAGACGCTGTTCTCGATGGGCCTGGCGGCGCTGTGTATCGCGCTGCCGCCGTACCCCTTCGAGCCCATCCAGATGACGCTCATTAACTTCTTCTGCATCGGCGCGCCGGGCTTTGTGTTGGGCCTGGAGCCCAACAATGCTCGTGTGAAGGGTGCGTTTTTGAGCAACGTACTCAAGCGTGCACTGCCGGCGTCGATTGCGGTCATTTTGGCTGCGGCGCTCGACATCTTTGTGGCGCGCGTGTTTGGCTTTAGCCAGCTCACGCTGTCTACGATGTGCCTGCTTACGTCGTGCGCGGCGAGCGTCAGCCTAATCTGGCGCATCTCGCAGCCTCTCACGCCCTTACGTGTGGTGCTCTTTGTGTTTGTAGTCGCCGGCATCCTGGTGGGCGTTATCGGATTCCCGGAGCTGCTGTCTATTGCCAACCTGTCGATGGGCCAGATGGTTATCTTGGCTGTTATCGTGGTCTTTACCTGCTCGGTGTTCTTTAAGCTCGCCACGATGATGGATTCGCTCAAGCCGCGTCGTCGTCATGCCGCAACTGGTTTTGGCCGCGGTGTGCGCGTCCGCCTGGGTCGCGGTGGCGGCAAGGTGAGCTCGACGGGCTCGACGGCCGAACGTTTTGCCAAGCGCGTCGCCGCCGACATGGCGCAGCGCCGCGAAGATCGCACCGCTCGCGAGGCCGAGGCCCGCGCACTCGAGGGCGTGGCCCAGGCCCAGCCCAAGAAAAAGAAGAGTACCGGAGCCAAGCGCTCTCGCGTGACCAAGTCCGCCCAAGGCATCAAAGTCTCGATGCCAAGCAAAAAGAAGAAGTAACTACGCGCCCTGCCGATGTTGAATTGGTGCCTTGCTCCTGTGGGGCCGTGGCGATGTTATGCTCTAACCTCGATTGTTTGAATTGCTTCGAAAGGAGGATGCCGTGATCTGCCCGCATTGCCTTAAGACTATCGAGGACGGCGCCTCGTTCTGCCCCTACTGCAACGCCTATGTGGGTCCGGGCGATGGTCCCGAGCACACTGAGTTCGTGTTCTGTGAGGGCTGCGGTGCCCGTCTTTCTCCGCATGATCGTACATGCCCCAAATGCGGACGCCCCGCTCCGGGTATCCTCTCCGAGGACGCGGCCGCATCCGACTTGGCTGCGGGCCGCACGGCGGGTTTTCCGCGCCTAACGCAAGAGCAGATCGATACCGAGGTGCCGCATGCGCCCGCCTCGGCTGCCGCGGTTCTTTCGGATGCCGCCGACCCCAATGAGACTTGCGTGCTGCCGGCTTTCGATAAGGATTTCGGTATCCCCAAGGTCGACATTCCCACGCCCGTTTCCCTGCACGACGATGCTCAAAAACCCAAGCGCAAGGTGCACCCCGACGAGGACGCCTATCACAAGCACAAGCGTCATATCCCCAAGCCGCTCATCGTCATCGCGGTCCTTGCCGTCGTGTGCGGTGGTGCGTATTGGTTCGTGACGGCCGATCCCATGGGTGTCATGCCTGGCTTCTATGACCAGTTTGGCCAGGCCGCGCAGACGACCTTCCCCACGCGCCAAAAGGGCGAGGCGACTGAGGACGATACCAAGCAGGACGATTCTGCCGAGGTGGTCCAGGAAGAAACCGTGCTTACCGATGATCAGCTCTATACCAGGCTCGACGGTCTGTATCAGACCATCGTGTCCTACGGTGACGAGGACCAGATCGGCGAGGTCATCGATTCTTTTAACAATGGCTATCTTCGAACGCCACTGTCCACCCGTCAGGAGCTGTCGCAGAGTGCCTACGCCCTGCGCGACCAGATCAAAAAGACGCAAGATGAGCTTAACAACCTTAAGTATCAGGACGATACGGTCTATGCGGATGACATCGCCCACTTAAAGCAGCTTGCCGAGTGGATATACGAGCGTGTCGACGTGATCTGTCAGAGCTGGGACATCTCGCTGGCCATTCCCGATGGTGAGTCGATGAGTTCCCACCAAAGCGATATCCTGGCGCCCATCGCGCAGGGCGGCAACAGCGCACTGAACCAGTACGACGCCAATGTGGGTTCCTGGAAGCCGCAGCAGCGTTCCTAAAATTAGTTCGCCATAGTCGGCATAACCTACGTGCGCAATTGATGTAAGCGCATGCTTATTGCTACAATTCGAACAAATATGCTTTAAACGCACGAGGAAGGAACCACATGTTTGGTTTTAAGAAAGAGCTCTACACGCCCGAGTATCAGCTTGCCGGCGACGAGTGCGCCGTTATCGAGACGTCGAAGGGTACCATCAAGGTCAAGTTTGACGGCGAGGGCGCTCCCATTCATGTCGCGAACTTCTGCGAGCTTTCTACGATGGGCTTCTATGATGGCCTTAAGTTCCATCGCTATGTGCCCGGTTTTGTCATCCAGGGCGGCGACCCCAATACCCGCGATATGTCCGGCGCCGACGTCGCCGCTGGTCTTGAGGGCCCCGACGGCATGCCTGGTACCGGTGGCCCCGGCTACTGCATCAAGGGCGAGTTTGCCACCAATCCGCGCAACAGCCATGTCGATGGCGCCCTTGCCATGGCACGCTCCATGGACCCCGATTCCGCGGGTTCGCAGTTTTACTTCTGCCTGGGTGCCCAGCATAACCTCGATTCCGGTTACACCGTCTTTGGTACCACGGTCGAGGGTCTCGATGTGATTTCGCAGCTGCGTGCCGGCGACGAGATCGTTCATGTCGAGATCGTTCACGAGTAAAGGGGACTTCCTTGAATAGCCAGCTGATCCAACAGGGCCGCGCCGCTTACCGCGCGGGTGATTTTTCCGCTGCAGCCCAGATGCTTGGGGCGGCAAAGACTCCCGATGAGATTATGGGCGAGGCCGATCACCTTCGTGGCAACGCCTTGATGCACCTGGGCATGTATGCCGAGGCCGCCGAGGCTTATGCCGCCGCCCTCAACGACGGCACCTACGGCAAGCGCGGCGCGCTGCTCACCAACCGCGGCAAGGCGCTCGCCGCCGTGGGCGACTACACGACGGCCGCCCAGGCGTTCTCTGCCGCTACGCAGGATGCTTCCTATGCCACGCCGTTCAAGGCCTATCTGGGCCTGGGCAATGCGCTGTTCCAGTCGGGCGACTATGCCAACGCGGGTACTGCCTTCCGTCAGGCTGCCATCGACGGCGCCAATCCGGCTCCTGCCGCCGCACTCGGCGAGCTTGGACGTTGCTTCATTAAGCTCGGCCGTCCGGCGGATGCCGTGGAGACCTACCGCACGGCTATCGACTTTGCCGGCCCCCGCGACGACACGCGTGCGCTCAACGCCGGCATGGGTCAGGCGCTTTCTGCCGCCGGCCGTCCCTCCGACGCACTCGACGCCTTTAACGCCGCTACTGCCGATGGCATCTACCAGCTCACCTCCGAGCAGGCCGATGAGCTTGCCCGCGTGCACGATTCGCTTGCCGCGCTGTCTGCCCAGACGGCTATGGCCACGGCTCCGGCGCCCGCGATGGACGCCCCTGCCGTCGATCCGCTCGATCCTACGGGCGCGACCGGTCAGTTTATGCCCGATCCCTCGGACACCGGCTTCTTTACGCTGTCCGAGTCCGAGATGGTCCAGCAGGACCGTCAGGATCGTAAGCAGGCCAAGGTCCGTCGTCGCCATCGCCACACGGGTCTCAAAGTCTTCGTCGTGCTGCTTCTGCTCATTTTGATCGCAGTGGGCGGTCTTGGCTTTGCCTACACGCGCGGCTTTGGCTTCCCGTCCCAGGAGTCTGTCGTTACCGATCTGTTCCAGGCTGCCGGCGACGGTGACACCGCAAAGGCCGAGTCTTACCTGGCCTCGAGCCTGTCCGAGGACGCCAAATCGATGATCATCTCCTCGATTCCGCAGGGTGCCACCGTGTCCGTCGAGGGCATGGATCAGTCCATGACCGAGACGGCCGCCAAGGTGAAGGCATCGCTGTCCAAGGGCGGCGAGCAGGAGTACACCGTCAAATTCGTGCGCTCCGACAACCATATCGGCTGGGCCGTTTCCTCGCTCGATATGGATTTCTCGGCTGCTGACAACCAGTAGTGACCTTATGGGATTTAGCTTTGCCCGGCGCTTCACCGCAAGTGAGGTGCCGGGCTTGCGCTAGTATGATGAGCTAGTAGTTTTCCAGCAATCATCCAACACATCAGGAGTTGCGTTGTTTTCTTTGATGGATATGTTCTTCGGTAGCTATGCGGGCGATCTTGCCATCGACCTCGGCACCGCAAATACGCTTGTCTCCGTGCGCGGCAAGGGCATCGTCATCCGCGAGCCCTCCGTCGTCGCCATCGACAAGAACGACGAGCGCATCCTGGCGGTCGGTATCGAGGCAAAGCGCATGCTCGGCCGTACGCCCGGCAACATTGTGGCCGTTCGTCCCCTGAAGGACGGCGTCATCGCCGACTTCGATGTTACAGAGGCTATGCTTCGCTACTTTATCGACAAGGCGTCCGAGAAGCGCTATCCGTGGACCCCGCGTCCGCGCGTTGTCGTCTGCGTTCCCTCCGGTGTCACGTCGGTCGAGAAGCGTGCCGTCTTTGAGGCCACGATCCAGGCCGGCGCTCGCCAGGCCTATCTGATCGAAGAGCCTATGGCCGCCGCTATCGGCGCCGACCTGCCCGTCGAGGAGCCTACCGGCTCCATGGTCATCGACATCGGTGGCGGTACCACCGAGGTTGCCGTTATCGCTATGGGCGGCATCGTCGTCTCGCAGTCCATCCGTATTGCCGGCGACGAGTTCGATCAGGCCATCCTCACGCACGTTCGCGATGCCTACAACTTGGCCATCGGCGAGCGTACGGCAGAGGACATCAAGATCAAGGTCGGCTCCGCCGTGCCGCTCAAGGACGAGCTCGATGTCGAGGTCAACGGCCGCGACGTGATCACCGGTCTGCCCAAGACCGTGCGCATCGAGAGCGAGGAGATTCGTCGCGCGCTCAACAAGCCGCTCGACGAGATGGCCAAGGCCGTTAAGGATGCACTCGACGCTACGCCTCCCGATCTCGCCTCGGACCTTATGTACTACGGCATTTTGCTGACCGGTGGCGGCGCGCTGCTGCGCGGTCTCGACGTGCGCCTGCGCGATGAGACCGGCGTTTCGGTCAACGTCAGCCCCACGGCGCTCGATAACGTCGTTAACGGCTGTGCCCGCGTGCTCGAGGCCAATGCGTTTGATGGCGGCTTCGTCCAGACCAATGCTTAATTTCCAAAAGGTGGATTCCATTTGGCACGATCTTCGGGTTTCTCCACAAATCTGAATACCAAGCGACAATCAACGGGTATGCGCCCGTTGATTGTTTTCAGCCTGATTTCGGTGTTGCTGCTCACGTTTTACATCCGCGAGGGCGAGGCAGGACCGATTCATGCCGTGCGTTCGGGCGTAACGACGATTACCTCGCCGGTGCGCTTTGTGGGCTCGGCTGTGGCGGCTCCCTTCAATGCGATCGGCAACGTGTTCTCTAACCTTACGGCGTCGCAGGACACGCTTGACGAGCTTAAGAAGCAAAACGAGGAACTGACCTCTAAGGTCGCCGAGCTTTCTGAGGCTCAAAAGACTGCCGAGCGCCTGGAGGGCCTGGTCGGGCTGCAATCGACCTACAACCTCAAATCGACTGCAGCTCGTATCGTTGGTGCCTCCGGCGATGCCTGGACCTCGACCGTTACCATCGACAAGGGCTCTGCCGACGGCCTTACCATCAACATGCCCGTGACGAGTTCTGCCGGTGTTATCGGCCAGATCATCGAAGTCTCGGCCAAGACGTCCACCGTGCGCCTGATTGGCGACGAGAACTCGGGTGTGTCCGCCATGGTACAGGACACGCGCGCCCAGGGCATGCTGCAGGGTCAGGCTGACGGCACGCTGCGTCTTGAGTACGTGAGCGTCGACTCCGACGTTAAGGTTGGCGACATCATCGTGACCTCGGGCATCGGCGGTGTGTTCCCCAAGGGTCTACCGCTCGGCACCGTCTCGTCGGTTGAGAAATCGGCAAACGACGTGTACTACACCATTGTGGTGCGCGCTCAGACCACGGCCGAGAACAACGAGGAAGTGCTGGTCATTACCTCGCTGACCGATGAACAGTCGGCCTCGGATGAGGACGTGAGCACGGCCAACAGCACGCCGCAGGGAACGTCGCGCGATGCTGCAACCAAGACGAAGGACGAGAGCTCGGATGACAGTTCCGACACGTCCGAGATGACCGATTCTGGCTCGAACGAATAGGGGGCATGTCCATGGATCTACACGAGCAGGGGATGAGCTCCCGCACGTTTGTGATCGCCGCCATCGTGTGCGTGCTGCTGCAGGCAGGCCTGGCACCGCAGATCTCCATTGCGGGTGGTCGCGTCAACTTCATGATTATCTTGGTGTGCCTGAGTGTGTTCTCGGGCGACCCGACCCGTGCCGTCGTGTGCGGTTTTTGCAGCGGCTTGTTTTATGACCTGTCCGCTGCCGTGCCGGTGGGCATTATGTCGCTCCTGCTGACCGTGGGTTCTTTTGCCCTGGTGCACAGCGCCGTCGGTCAGACGGGCGGTACCCCAAGTGCGCGCGGCGTCACTGTGGGCGCCTTCGCGCTCGTCATTAATGTGATCTACAGCATCATCTTGCTGTTTATGGGTTTGGAGACGAGCTTTGTCGTGGCGATCTTCGGCCATGCGCTGCCGTCCTCGATCCTGACGGGTCTGGTTGCCATTCCGTTTTTGATGTCCGGCGTCGTGCCGCAGTCCGGCTATGGATTCTCCGCACGTGGCGGACGCCAGACGGGTATGCGCTTTAAGCCCAAGACCCGCAAGCTCAAATAGGGGAGGCCCGTAGATGTCTTCCCAGATGACGGTTATTATCGCCGGTATCGTGCTGGTTGTGGCCATCGTGGTCGCGCTGGTCGTCATGCGTCGTGGCGATTCCCGTTTTACCTACGATACACAGCATGGAACGGCCCCGCGCGCCACCGAGGGCGAAGGCAATACCGCGGCGACCGCCTTTAAGGGCCGCTTTTCCATCCTCACCACGGGTGTGGGCGCGATGTTTGCGGCACTTGCCGTCAAGCTGTGGGGCATGCAGATGGTCTCGTCGGACTATTACGAGAAGCAGGCCAATAGTAATCAGACTCGCACCGTTACCACACCCGCTGTGCGCGGTCGCATCCTCGACCGCAATGGCGTGGCGCTTGTCCAGAACCGTCCCTCACTTGCTGTCGTGGCCTACCGCGACCTTGCCGAGGATGAGGTTCTGGTTCGCCATCTTGCCAACGTGCTTGGAATGCCTTATGTGGCGGTCCTTCGCAATATTCAGGACAATACAGAGGGCGCTCAGAGCCTGCATACCATCGCGACGGACGTCCGTCGCTCCACGGTTGCCTATATTCAGGAGCATGCCGGCGAGTTCCCGGGCGTCAAGATTGCCGAGCGTACCGAGCGCCAGTATCCATACGGCGAGACGGCATGCCATATCTTGGGCTATACCGGCACCATTACCTCCGAGCAGCTCGAGGCCCAGAATAAGAAAACTTCTGGCGACGATGATGCTTCTGCTGGCAAGATTACGTACCAGTCGGGCGATATCGTGGGGCAGGCGGGCGTTGAGAGCTACTACGAAAACCTGCTGCAGGGTATTCGTGGCGAGCAGACCGTCAAGGTCGATGCCTCGGGCAACGTGACCGGTCAGGCCGGCGCCGTGCCCGCGAAGGCCGGCTCTGACATTAAGCTCACGCTCGACCTTAAGATCCAGCAGGCCTGCGAGACGGCGCTGGCGAGCGCTATCGAGCTTGCCAAGACCACTGGCTACAGCAATGCCGGCAACGGCGCTGTAGTGTGTCTCGATCCCAACAATGGCGAGATCCTGGGCATGGCGAGCCAGCCCAAGTTCGATCCGTCCGTCTTTATTGGCGGCGTCTCAAATGACGTGTGGACCGAGCTCAATGATGACAAGGGTTCGCACCCGCTGCTCAACCGCGCCATTAGCGGACAGTACATGTCGGCCTCGACCATCAAGCCGCTCTCGGCACTGGCCGGTCTTGAGTTTGGAACCTACACGTCGGGGCAGACGACCAACTGCACGGGTTATTGGACGGGTCTGGGCAAGTCGTGGGGCAAGTACTGCTGGCTGCATTCCGGCCACGGCACCATGACGCTGCAGTCGGGAATCGCCAACTCGTGCGACCCTGTCTTCTACGACATGGGCAAGGCGTTCTTTTATGACGAGCAACATCCCGAGGGTCTGCAGGAGGTCTTTCGTCGCTGGGGTCTAGGCAAGACCTGCGGTATCGATCTGCCGAGTGAGGGCGCGGGTCGTATTCCCGATGCCGAGTGGAAAGAGTCGTACTTCACCGACGCATCTGCCGAGGACCGCAAGTGGAATGCCGGCGATATGACCAACATCGCCATCGGTCAGGGCGACATCCTGGTGACGCCCCTGCAGATGGCGTGTGCCTATATGGGTCTTGCCAACGGCGGCAAACAGTACGTGCCTCACGTGTTTTTGTCTGCCGTGTCGCGCGATGGCGACGGCGATGCCTATAAGTACAACGGCAAGGGCAAGAAGAAGCGCCTGGAGGCCAAGATCAACAGCGATTCGGATTTGGCTCTTGTTCGCAACGGCATGCACGACGTGATTTACACGGCATCGACGTCCCTGGCGGCTCACTTTGGCACCCTGACGCCGCAGGTATACGGCAAGTCGGGCACGGGCGAGAAAAGTGGCGAGGATGAATACGCGTGGTTCTGCGCCTATGCACCGGCCGATGACCCCAAGTATGTCATCGCTACCGTCTTGGAGCAGGGCGGCGGTGGCTCAGATACCGCGATGCATGTCGTGCGCGACGTGCTCGGCGTGATTTATGACGAGCCCGATACCTCTTCGGCCTCGGGCGATTCTTCGGTTCGATAGGAGGTTGCGATGGATTTTTCTCCGGCGGATCTGTTCCGTTCAACCAAGACCGGCTCTCGCAGCAGCCTGGACCGTGTCAACAAGCAACTTTCGGCCTCGCGCGGCACGTTTCGCCAAAAGGTGCATATCGGTGTGCTCGTGGCTACTGTGGCGCTCGTCGCCTACGGTGCCATCATTATCTGGTCGGCTTCGCAGTTTAAGGCCGATGCCTCGTTCTCACGCCATCTGCTGGGAATTGGCATCGGGGCGGTGCTGGCGGTGCTCGTCTGGCGTACCGACCTGCGCGGTATTTCCAATTTCTCGACGGCGTTGCTCGTCATCGACCTGATCGTGATCTTCTCGCCCAAGATTCCGGGTCTGTCCTATACGGGCGGTCTGGGCATGACGGGCTGGATCAAGATTCCCGGTATCGGCTTGACATTCCAGCCGGTTGAGCTTGCCAAGCTCATCACCATCTTCTTTATTGCTACGCTTGGATCGCAGTATAACGGTCGCATCGATACCGTTCGCGACTACGTCAAGCTCTGCGGCATGCTGTCCATTCCGTTTTTGGCCGTCGTTGCCATGGGCGACCTGGGCTCGGGCCTGGTCGTGCTGGTTTCGGGCGCCATCGTCATTTGTATGAGCGGTGCACGCCGCGAATGGGTGCTGTCGACCCTGGCCCTGCTCGTGGGCTTGGTGGCCCTCGTTCTGGCGCTCGATTCGGTCTTTGATTCGTTGCTCGGCCACGATGTGCTCATCAAGCAGTATCAGATGAACCGTCTGACGGTCTTTGTCGACCCCGATAATGCCGATTCGGACGATGCCTACAACCTGCAGCAGTCGCTTATCGCCGTTGGCTCGGGCGGCTTCTTTGGTAAGGGTTTGGGCCATGCGACGCAGTCGGCCGGCGGCTTTCTGCCTGAGTTCCACACCGACTTCGTCTTCGCCTTTTTGTCCGAGACCTTTGGTTTTTGCGGTTCCTTTTTTCTCTTGTGCCTCTACGTGCTGCTGATCTTTTCGACGATTCGCGTCGCCTTTAAGTGTGAGTCGCTGTTCCTGCGTCTGTCGTGCGTAGGTATCGTCGGCATGTGGGCATTCCAGACCTTCGAGAACATCGGCATGTGCATCGGCATGATGCCGATTACCGGTATTCCGCTACCGTTTATTAGCTTCGGTTCGTCTTCGATGATGATCCAGCTGCTGACGGTGGGTATCGTACAATCCATATGGCGGCATCGTTCGGGCGCCGCGTAACCGCTGGAGGGGTTTGCTATGAAAATTCCCGTAGATAAGCTGACCCGCGCTTTTAAGATGGGCGCGTCCGTTAAGAAGGATTCCGATACGCCGGTGCGCGTCTCGGTCTATCTGGATTCGTCCGCCTCGCGCTTTCTGGCCGAGACGGTGCGTGACGCCTTTGTGCCGCAGACGACCTCGGGCATTGTGCGCGTCGAGCGTCTGGGGGAGGAGCGAATTGCTCCAAAGACCGATACCGATGTGGTGCTGGTGCTCTCGTGTGGTTCCGACCGCTTGGAGAGTGCCGTGCAGGAGCTCGTGATCGCCGGCGCGCCCGTGTGCGTGCTTGCCGAGTCTGCTGTGGAGGTGCCGTTTATCGAGGAGTCCACGCCCATGCTCGGTGTGGTGGCGGCAACCGATAAGACGTATCTGCTCGAGACGCTTGCCCGCTGGATTCTCGATCGCACCGACAAGGAAACGGCTTTTGCGGCGAACTTTGCCTTCATGCGCATCGCGGCGGCCAATCGTATCATCACCTCGTGTGCGCTCACCAATATGGCGACCGGGGCTTTGGTGTTTTTGCCGGGCACCGATTATCCTGTTATGGCGCTGGCGCAGGTGGGCATGCTCTTTGAGCTCGCTGCCGTCTTTGGACGCGGCATTAAGCCTGAGCGCGGCTACGAGGTCGCGGGCGTGCTTGCCGGCGGTCTTGTGATCCGCGCGGTCACCCGCGCGCTCGTCAAGCAGACGCCGCATATTGGGTTTGCCGTCAAGGCGCTCGCTGCTGCCGCGGGCACCTATGGCATGGGCCGTGCGCTCGTTTCGCTCTACGAGCGCGATGTCGACTACAGCCGTGCTAACGAGGTGGTCACTGCCACGTTTTCCCGCGTTCGCGATCTGGTGACTGCGGTCGCGGGCGCTACCCGTCCTATGGCGTCCTATCAGGACGCATCAGATCTCGCTGCTTAGGGGTTTTCCGTTGCGCGTTGCATACCAAGACTGTTTTCATTTAATTGAGCCGTTGCTCGCCAAGGTCGAGAAGCCGAGTCGCTATATCGATCACGAGTGGGGCACGCTTTCCAAGGCCGATGCCGACTACCGTTGCTGCCTGATCTACCCGGATGTGTACGAGGTCGGTCTGCCCAACCAGGGCATCGCCATCCTCTACAACATCCTTAACCAGGCCGAGGGCATCTCCTGCGAGCGCGGCTATGTGCCGTGGCCCGATATGGGTGACGCCATGCGCGAGGCAGGCATTCCGCTGCTGTCGCTCGAGGGTGCAGCGCCGGTCGCTTCGTTTGATATCGTCGGCCTGCATGTGCCGCACGAGATGGCGGTGACGAACTTCCTCGAGGCACTCGACCTCGCTGGTATTCCGCTGTTAGCGGCTGACCGCACCGAGGACGACCCCATTATCATCGCCGGCGGCCCCTCGGTGTACAACCCCGAGCCGTACGCGGCCTTCTTCGATGTTATCCTCATCGGCGAGGGCGAGGAATCGCTGCTCGAGACCTGCCAGTTGCATCGCCGTCTGCGTGACGAAGGAGTCCCGCGCGCGCAGATTGTCGAGCAGCTTGCATCCATTGCCGGCAACTACGTGCCGTCGCTCTATGAGGTTCGTCACGACGAGCCCTGCTCGCCGCATGGCTACACCGTGCCGCGTGAAGGCAAGGATGCGCCGACCGTGGTCTACAAGCGCGTCGTTGAGGATTTCGGCGCCACGAATCCGCTGTCGCAGTCGTGCGTGCCCTATGCGCAGCTGGTTCACGACCGCCTGTCTATCGAGATCCTGCGCGGCTGCGCCCGCGGCTGTCGTTTTTGTCAGGCCGGCATGACGTATCGCCCGGTGCGCGAGCGCTCGGCCGACCAGATCGTCTCGTCGGTGATTCAGGGTCTGGAAAAGACCGGCTATGACGAGGTGTCGCTGACCTCGCTTTCCACGACCGACCACTCCTGCATTCGCGACGTGCTCGGCAGGCTCAACCGTCGCCTGGAGGATACGGGTATACGCGTGTCTATTCCGTCGCAGCGCCTGGATTCGTTTGGCGTGGATATGGCCGAGTCGGTCGCCGGCGAAAAGAAGGGCGGCCTGACGTTCGCGCCCGAGGCCGGCAGCCAGCGCATGCGCGACATCATTAACAAGAACGTGACCGAGGAGGACCTGGACCGTGCGGCCAAGGCGGCCTTCGAGGCCGGCTGGAACCGCATGAAGCTCTACTTTATGATGGGCCTTCCCGGCGAGCGCGATGAGGACATCGTGGCCATCGCCAATCTGGCCGATCACGTGCTGGAGCTCGGTCGTTCCGTGGTGCCCAAGGCTCGTCGCGGCTCGATTTCGGTGTCGATCTCGGTTTCGGTCTTTATCCCCAAGGCTGCCACGCCGTTCCAGTGGTGCCCGCAGCTCGACTACGACGACGTCAAGCGTCGCCAGAAGCTGCTTATCACGAGCGTTCGCAACCGTGCCGTCCGCGTGCATTACCACGATGCCGAGACCTCGCTCATCGAGGCCGCGCTTTCCCGCGCCGGTCGTGACATGACGCCCGTCATCATCGATGCTTGGCGCTCGGGCTCTCGCTTTGACGCCTGGGTAGAGCATTTCTCGCTCGATAACTGGAAGGAAGCTGCTGCCAAAAACGGCATCGACCTCAATGAGCTCGTGCACCTGCCCTACGAGTTGGACTGGCGCCTGCCGTGGGAGCACGTGAGCCCCGGCTGCACGCGCGGCTTCCTCGAGCGCGAGTACCGTCGCTCGCTCGAGGGCGTCACGACTCCCGACTGTACCCGCACGTCGTGCACCGGCTGCGGGATCTGCCCCACGCTCCACGCCAAGAATGTATTGATGGGTGATCGCGCATGAGTGAGCGCCTGACCGACAACCCCTCGCTCTTTAGACTTCGTGTTCGCTATGGCAAGCGCGATCGCCTTAAGTACCTGGGCCATCTCGAAGTAATCCATACCATTGAGCGCATCGTGCGCCGTGCGGGACTTCCCTATGCCGTCACGCAGGGCTTCTCTCCGCACATGCGCGTGGGCTTCTCTTCGGCGCTGCCGGTGGGTACGTCGTCGACCTGCGAGTGGTATGACCTGTTTATGACCGAGTTCGTGGCGCTCGACGAGGCGTTTGGGCGCCTGGCTGCGGCGTCTCCGGCCGATCTGGCGCCCATCGAGGCGGCGTACATCGACGTGCGCACGCCGGCGTTGACGGCGCAGCTCACGCGCCTGTCGTATCGCATCGACCTGCACTTGGATCCCGAGGCGCCCGTAAGCGCCGACGAGGTGCGTCGTGCGATCGACACGCTGCGCGCGGGCCACGGCATCGACTACGCGCGCGGCAAAAAGAGCAAGCGCTTGGATTTGGATCACACGCTCGTGGGCTATGAGCTCACGGCGGGGGAGCGCCCGGACCATTTGGTGCTCATGCTCGACACCCATGCCGACAACGAGGGCTCCATGCGTCCGGAAATTTTGCTTTCTGCTGCTGATGTTTTGTTGCAGGGCTTGACCCCGGGCGTGGATGCACCTATTGTTTCCACCGGTATGCAAGACCTCGTGACCATCTGCTCCTACGATGTCGAGCGTCAGAATCAAGCATGCGAGGACGACGAGGGCCGACTCGTCAGCCCCATACCTGTGCGAACTTGTGGATTTGCTCCACATACTCGTTGACGGGGGTATTTTCGCCTGCTACTATATTCGGCTGTTGCACTAACTGATGCATGAAGGGCAAGTAAACATGTACGCAATCGTTAACACGGGCGGCAAGCAGTACAAGGTCGCCACCGACGATGTCATCACCGTCGAGAAGATCGAGGGCAATGAGGGCGACAAGGTCACCCTGCCGGTTATCTTCCTCAACGATGGTAAGAAGATCGTCACCGATCCCGACAAGCTGGCCAAGGCCAAGGTTACCGCTCAGATCGTTGAGCAGTTCAAGGGCGAGAAGCAGCTGGTCTTCAAGTTCCACAAGCGCAAGCGCTATCGTCGTCTGAAGGGTCACCGTCAGCAGCTCACCAAGCTGAAGATCGTGAAGGTTCAGGCTACCTCCCGCGCCAAGAAGGCTGTCAAGGCAGAGGCTGAGGCTGTTGCCGAGGCTCCCGTCGCCGAGTAGATTACACTCGTAACGAAAGAGTAGGTATACACAATGGCACACAAAAAAGGACTCGGTTCCTCCCGTAATGGCCGTGACTCCCGCGGTCAGCGCCTTGGCACGAAGCGCTATGCCGGCCAGACGGTAACCACGGGCACGATTCTCGTCCGTCAGCACGGCACGCACATCCACCCGGGTGAGAACGTTGGCCGTGGTAAGGACGACACGCTGTTCGCGCTGGTCGACGGTACCGTTGAGTTCCACAAGGGTATCAAGCACAGGGTCAGCGTACGCCCGCTCGCGAACGCGTAATTCACCCTTCATAGAGCACATATGTGGGAGGCACTTGAGTTTTAGGATTCAAGGGTCTCCCTCTTTTTTGTAGGAGGCGATTCTGTTGTCACAGTTCACCGATATCAGCCGCATTAACGTGTGCGGCGGCGACGGCGGAGCCGGATGCATGTCGTTTAGGCGCGAGGCATTTGTCCCCAAGGGCGGCCCCGATGGCGGCGACGGCGGTCGTGGCGGCAATGTCGTCATCCAGGCCGATGCTCAGCTGTCTTCGCTGATCGATTACCGCTTTAAGCATCACTTTCGCGCCGAGCGCGGCACGCACGGGCAGGGTGCCCGTCGTAACGGCAAGAGCGGCGAGGACCTGATTCTCAAGGTCCCTATGGGTACCGTGGTGCGCGAGCTCGATCCCGAGACGCAGACCCCGATGTTCGAGATTGCCGACCTGGTGCACGACGGCGAGCGCGTCGTCGTGGCGCCCGGCGGTGCCGGCGGTCTGGGCAACACGCACTTTGTGACGTCGGTGCGTCGCGCTCCGGCCTTTGCCCAGTTGGGCGAACCGGCCGAGGAGCACTGGATCGAGCTCGAGATGAAGCTTATGGCCGATGCCGCGCTCGTGGGCTTTCCCTCCGTGGGTAAGTCATCGCTCATCGCGCGCATGAGTGCCGCCCGTCCCAAGATTGCTGACTACCCGTTTACCACGCTCGTGCCGAACCTCGGCATGGTGCGTGCCGGTGAATATTCTTACGTCGTTGCCGACGTCCCCGGTCTTATCGAAGGCGCGAGCGAGGGTAAGGGCCTGGGTCACCAGTTCCTGCGCCACATTGAGCGTACGGCCCTGATCATGCACGTCGTCGACATGACGGGTGGTTTTGAGGATCGCGATCCGGTCGAGGATTACCACATCATCAACCGCGAGCTCGAGCAGTATGGCGCCGAGCTTTCGGAGCGTCCGCAGATCGTCGTTGCCAACAAGTGCGATGCGCCGGGCACGGCCGACAAGATTGCCGACCTCAAGCGCGCAGCGCTCGACGATGGACATATGTTCTTTGCCGTGTCTGCCGTGACGGGCGCCGGCCTCAACACGCTGATGCTTGCCGTGGGCGAGCAGGTGGCTAAGCTGCGCGCCGAGTTGGCTGTCTCGGATGAGCCGGTCGTTCTGCGCGACGATGAGTGGGAGCGCCGTCGCCTGCAGCGTGAGAAGCGTTTCCGCATTGTTCAGGAAGAGCCCGGTGCCTTCCGCGTGGTCGGTCGTGCCATCGAGCGCATGGTCATCCAGACCGACTGGGAAAACGAGGAAGCCGTCATTTACCTGCAGCATAAGTTTGCGCGTATGGGTGTTGACGACGCGCTCGAGAAGGCCGGTTGCCGTGCGGGCGACGAGGTCCGCATTTGCCAGCGCGCCTTTGACTTTGAGGGCGCCGAGGACTTCTCGGAGTACGAGGAGCTCGAGGATGCTGGCGAGGACGTTGCCGTTGAAGCCATTGACGTGGCCGATGCTGCGGATGAGGGAGTCGAGGTTGTCGATGCGGCGGATGCCGCGGGCGATGCCGAGACCTCGGAGGGCGAGTAAGCCATGTCGCTGCGCGGTGGAATCGGTCTGCCCGAGCTTCCTCTAGAGGACGGGCAGGAGTTTAGGCTCGGCATTATGGGTGGCACCTTTGATCCCATCCATTACGGGCACCTGGTGACCGCCGAGCAGGCGCGCGAGTCGCTCGACTTGGACGCTGTGCTCTTTATGCCGGCGGGCTCTCCTGCCTTTAAGCTTGACAAGCCGGTGACGCCTGCCGAGGACCGTTATGCCATGACGGTCCTCGCCACCGCCGCGAACCCGGCCTTTTTGGCGAGCCGGTTCGAGATCGACCGTCCGGGTGTAACCTATACGGCCGATACGCTTCATGCCCTTCGCGACTTTTACCCGTCGCAGGTAAAGCTCTACTTTATTACGGGCGCCGACGCGATTATCGATATTGTGACTTGGCATGATGCCGAACGAATCGCTGAGCTTGCTACCTTTATTGCGGCGACGCGACCGGGCTTTGATATCGATACGGCGCGTGCCCGAATCAAAGAGTCGGGGCTGCCGTTCGACGTGCGCTATATTCAGATTCCGGCGCTGGCGATCAGCTCGACGAACATTCGCAAGCGTGTTGCCCGCGGTATGAGCGTGCGCTATCTTACGAGCGAGTCCGTGCTCGGCTACATTCGCAAACGCAGGCTATATGCCGATTTGGGCCAAGAAGATTTTGAGTGATGGGGGTCTACGTTGTCGGTAGAGGATCAGTTTGAGGGCGATGAGCGCGCGCTGCTCAAGCGCATTCAAGAGCTGCTCGATGTTCGCATGAAGGATAAGCGCAAGCGCTATGTGCATTCGCTGGGTGTTGCCGAGACCGCACTTCATCTGGCCGAGGTCTACGGCGTTGACCGCTTTGATGCCGCTGCCGCCGGCCTGATCCATGACTGGGACAAAGTGCTCTCCGACGACGAGCTGGTCACGAGCGCTCTGCATTACGGAATTAAGATTGCCGGTTCTCCTTCCGCCGCGACGCCGCTTTTGCATGGCCCTGTTGCCGCCTATGAACTTCCGCAGCTTTTTCCCGAACTGTCGCCGGCCGTTTTCCAGGCTGTCGACCGTCACACCGTGGGTGACTGCGACATGACGCCGCTCGATATGGTGGTCTTTGTGGCCGATGCCATCGAACCCAACCGCCACGGCGATTATGCCCATGCGCTGCGCAAGATGGTGGGGAAGTCCTCACTCGACGAGTTGTTCTTCTCCTGTTTTGCGCAGGGTCTGGTCTATGTGATCCAGTCCGGGCGCTATCTTTATCCCACGGCTATTTCGATTTACAACCATTACGCCCAGCTGCGCTAGCTCGGGCTGACTAGAAAGAGGTATTCCATGGCCGACGAGACCATGACCGACGAGCAGATTCTTGAAGGTGTGGAGCACAAGAGCTTCGCCGCCACGTCCGACCGCACTGCCGCCTCGCTGTCCGCGAGCGGTGTCGCCGCCGAGGATGTCGCCCGCGCCGCCGCGCAGGCCGCCTACGACAAGAAGGGCGAGGACGTTCAGGTGCTCGACCTGACCGAGCTTTCCGATGTGTGCGACTACTTTGTGCTCGCCACCGGTACCAACAACCGCCAGGTCGATTCGATCGTCGACGAGATCGAGGAGAAGGTCGCCGAGGTTTGCGGCGAGCATCCGTTCTCCATCGAGGGCCGCGAGCAGAAGACCTGGATGCTCATGGACTACGGTTCGGTTGTCGTCCACGTCTTCACTCCCGAGGCGCGCGACTTCTACCGTCTCGAAAAGCTCTGGGGTGACGCCCCCCAGCTCCCCCTCAACCTCCTCTAGTAGCTCATTTGAGACGGGGTTTAGCTACCCTCACGCATATCGCCGGGCAGGTGCGGTTTCCGCACCTGCCCGGCTTTCTTTTTGCCCAAAGGCGGTTAATCGTTGAAGCGGGATTGGCGGCCGAAGGAAAGGGCGGTGTCGCCGAATTTGTCTCGGACGGCGTCGATGGCGACGGAGAGGTCGCGGCGGTCGCTGGATTGGGCTCCGCGGTCATCGATCTCGCAGAACAGGTCAGTCTGGATGCCGCCTTGGTGGTCGAAGTCGCTCATGCCGATGCCCGCTAAGCGAACATGCATGCCATCCTGCCAGATGTTGTCGAGCAGTTCGAGTGCAACCGCCACGAAGATGTTCTCATCGTCGGTCGGATGAGGCAGCCGGCGCTGTGCCGTACGCCCGCTGCCATACGAATACTTAAGCTTGAGCGTTACCGTGGCACCCGTCAGCCCCTGACGGCGCAGGCGGCGTCCCACTGACTCTCCCAACAGCGCAATCGCCGCCTCAATATCCCCACGCTCAGTCAAATCTTTCGCAAAGGTGCGTTCATTACTGACCGACTTGACCTCACGCTCTTCATCGAGACTCGTGACTTCGGAGATTTCGAGTCCTTGCGCACGCTGGCGCATGCGTTCGCCGTTGACGCCAAAAATAGAGGCCAAGGTGGATTCCGGTGCACGTGATAGCTCGCCGAGGGTGTAGATGCGCATGCGGCGCAGTCGCTCCTCGGCCGAGCGCCCGATGCCGCTCATGGCAGATACCGGCAGCGCGGCCAAAAAGCGCTGCTCGGTTCCGGGGCGCACGATGGTCAGCCCAAACGGCTTATCCCGCTCGCTTGCGATTTTTGCGACCGTCTTGTTGCAGCCCACGCCAATGGAGCACGTCACTCCCAGCTCTGCCACGCGACCGCTTATACGCCGCGCAACCAGCAGCGGGTCTTCGGGCGCAAAGCGACCCGGTGTGATATCGATGAAGGCTTCGTCGATGGATACGCGCTCAACGCGCGGGGTCTCGTCGGCGAGAATTGCCATAACGTGCGCGCTCACCTCGCGGTAGCGATCAAAGTGCCCGTGCGTCCAAATGGCTTGCGGGCACAAGCGCCGCGCCTCGGCTGAGGGCATGGCGGAGTGCACGCCAAAGCGACGTGCCTCATACGAACACGTGGACACGACGCCACGCGAATCGGCGTCTCCGCCCACGATGAGCGGCTTTCCGCGCCATTCGGGATGATCGAGCATCTCCACGCTCGCAAAAAACGCATCAAGGTCCATCAGACCCACCGCCGGACCCGTCCAGGGAGGCGGCGTGACGCCCATGGCATCCTCATAACCGTATGTATGTTCGCGTCTTTCCATGTCATGAGTATACCGCGCAGCTCATGTGGGGTGCGTGTATGTGCTTGCAAATCCCGAATTCTTGTCTAAGATATGGATTTGCCCTCGACTACACCGAAGAAGTTGGTCTCACGGACTTCACCTGCCCGCGTCGATGGCGTATTATGTTCAACTGTTTGTTTGTAGTTGCAGCCTAAAGCTGCTTGGTTGGAGGAGTTTCCTTTGGCAGTCAAGATTCGCCTTGCTCGTCACGGCGCTAAGAAGCGTCCGTACTACCGTGTCGTCGTCGCCGATTCCCGCGCCCCGCGTGACGGTCGTATCATCGAGGAGGTTGGCCGCTACAACCCGATGACCGCCCCCAAGACCATCAACCTTGACCTCGAGAAGATCGCCGACTGGCAGTCCAAGGGCGCTCAGCTCACCGACGCCGTCGCCGCTCTGGTCAAGGCCGCCAACGAGGGCGAGAAGACCGAGACCGTCGTCAAGAAGTCCAAGAAGCAGCTCGCCAAAGAGGCCGAGGCCGCTAAGGCTGCCGCTGAGGCCGCTGAGGGCGCCGAGGAGTAAATCGTGCCTGAGGTTGACGCTGCACAGCTCGAGGGTGAGGCAATGCTCTCAGATCGCATCGCCGATCTCGTCGAATATCTCGTTGTTCAGATCGTCGACGACCCGGATTCCGTGAGCCTTGAGGTCATCGATGGTGATGACGCCTCTACGATTGAGGTTTCGGTCGCCGAGGATGACGTCGCTAAGGTCATCGGCCGTCGTGGCCGTACCATCAAGGCCATTCGCACGCTCGCCCGTGCACTGGCTGCTCGCCTCGACACTGCTGTCGAGGTAGAGGTTCTGGGCTAGGACCTTGAGGTCCCAGTACAAAAACATCGCCCGTGTGGTCAAGCCGCACGGAAGGAAGGGGGAGGTCCTCGCGCAGCCGCTGCGGGGGCTTCCTTCTGTATTAGAGCCGGGTATGCGCGTCGCCCTGACGCCGCCGGCGCTCAAGCGCGACCGCTTTTGCACGGTCGTGTCCGTCACCGATACGGGCGATGGCGATCTGGTCTCGTTTGAGGGCATTGACGACTTGACGGCCGCCGAGGGCATCACGGGATGCTACGTGCTGGCAAATCGTGACGACTTTGAGCTCGATTCGCTCGACGCTGCCTATACCGACCTGATGGGTCGTGAGGTGGTCGACGAGCGCTTCGGTTCGCTCGGCACGATCGTCGAGATCATGTCGACGCCCGCTAACGATGTTTGGGTTGTCGAGGGCGATCGGTACGGCGAGGTACTGATTCCCGTGATCGAGCAGGTCGTGCTCGATCTTCCCGACACAGGAACAATTTCCGTCCATGTTATGGACGGCCTGATCGATATGGACAAGTAGGGAGGACAACATGCTGATCGAGACCCTTTCGGTCTTTCCCGAGATGTTTGAGCCCGTCATGTCCACATCGATTTTGGGCCGCGCCCGCAAGGCCGGCCTTTTTGATTTTAAGGCGTATAACCTGCGCGACTGGACGCACGACCGCCATCGTACCGTCGATGACGAGCCGTACGGCGGCGGGCAGGGCATGCTCATGAAGGTCGAGCCTATCGCAGAGGCCATCGAGGCCATTAGCGCAGAGGGTCCCAAGCCCACGGTTGTGTTCTTCACCCCCTGTGGCGAGCCCTTTACGCAGCATGTGGCCGAGCGCCTGCTCAAAAGTGAGCGCCTGCTGTTTGTGTGCAGTCGCTACGAGGGCGTCGACGAGCGCGCGTATGCGTATGCCGATGAGCGTCTGTCGATCGGCGACTACGTGCTTACGGGCGGCGAGCTTCCCGCTATGGTCGTTGCCGATGCCGTCGTACGCCTGATTCCCGGCGCCCTGGGCGACGAGATGAGCAACGTGGACGAGTCGTTCTCGACCGCCGAGGATGGAGGCCTGCTCGAGTACGCGCAGTACACCCGTCCTGCCGAGTTCAACGGCGAGGGCGTGCCTCCGGTGCTTGTGAGCGGCGATCATGCTAAGGTCGATGCGTGGCGTCGTAAGAACGCCATCGAGCGCACCTGTCGTTGGCGTCCCGATCTGATTGAGACGGCGCGGCTCACGCCCGAGGAGCGCGCTTACGCGCAGGAGATTCTGGACGCTTCGTATTCGCAGAGCGAGGAGTGAGGATGGTTCCATCGCAGCATTCCGTGCTAAAGGGTGCGTTTGAGTGGATCGTGGTCGTCGCGATCGCACTGGTCGCTACCTTCTTGATTCGCTCGTTTGTGGTCGAACCCTTTGTGGTACCCACCGGTTCCATGGAGTCCACGATCGAGATTGGCGACCAGATCCTGGCACAAAAGGTGAGCCTCGAGCTCGGTCAGCCCGTCAAGCAGGGCGATATCGTGGTGTTTCACAACCCCGATGGCACCTCCGAGCATGATGTTCTTGTCAAGCGTGTTATTGCCACGGCCGGGCAGACGGTCGACCTGCAGGATGGCAAGGTGGTCGTTGACGGCCAAGCGCTCGACGAGGACTATACGACGGGCATGAGCTGGCCACTTTCGGTCCAAGCGCCCGGCGCTCAGGTAAGCTATCCCTACACCGTTCCCGACGGGTGCGTGTGGGTGATGGGCGACAACCGCGAGAACTCTGCTGACTCCCGCTACTTTGGCCCGGTCGACCGCTCCGAATTGATCGCCGTGGCGCTCGTGCGTTACTGGCCGCTCAACCGTCTGGGCGCTATCGACTAAAAACCGCTATAGTACAGTACCTAACCGTGTAATCGTTTCGACGAGGGGATATTAGAGGCATGAACGCTTCATCGCTTTCCTTCCAAGACATCATCCTGCGCCTCCAGCAGTACTGGGGCGAGCAGGGCTGCGTCATCATGCAGCCCTATGACTCCGAGGTCGGTGCCGGTACCTTCCATACCGCGACCACGCTGCGCTCGCTCGGTCCCGCCGAGTGGCGCACCTGCTATGCGCAACCTTGCCGCCGTCCCGCCGACGGCCGCTACGGCGAGAACCCCAACCGCATGCAGCACTACTATCAGTTCCAGGTGCTCATCAAGCCCTCACCGGTCAACGCCCAGGAGCTTTACCTGGGGTCTCTTGCCGCTATCGGTCTGGACCCCAACGACCATGACGTCCGCTTTGTCGAGGACGACTGGGAGAGCCCGACGCTCGGCGCCTGGGGCCTTGGCTGGGAGGTCTGGCTCAACGGCATGGAGGTCACGCAGTTTACGTACTTCCAGCAGGTAGGCGGCATCGAGGTCGACCCCGTGCCCGTCGAGATCACCTATGGCCTAGAGCGCATTGCCATGTATGCGCAGGGCGTTAACTCGGTCTACGACTTGGTGTGGAGCTACCTGCCCGACGGCACGCCCATGACCTATGGCGACGTGTTCCTCGAGAACGAGCGCGAATTCAGTGCCTATAACTTTGAGGTCGCAAACGTCGAGATGATGCGTCAGAAGTTTGACGACTACGAGGCCGAGTGCCATTCCTGCCTGGAGCGCAAGCTGCCGCTGCCGGCATATGACTGCGTCATGAAGTGCAGCCACGCTTTCAACCTGCTCGATGCTCGCGGCGCCCTGTCCGCGGTCGAGCGTGCCAACTACATCCTGCGCGTCCGCGCCGTCGCCAAGGCGTGCTGCGAGGCCTACATGGCCGAGGTCGCCGGAGTCAACGAGAATGCCGATCAGGAAGGCGAGGTGGCGTAAGCCATGGCAGACGCTAAGGATTTCCTGTTTGAGATCGGTACGGAAGAAATGCCCTCCGCACCGCTGAACAATGCCGTCAAGCAGCTTGGCACCATGATCGCCAAGGGTCTCGACGAGGCCGGTCTGGCCCACGGCGAGGTCCGTGTGATCTCGAGCCCGCGCCGCCTGGCTGCGCTCGTTGCCGACGTCGCCACCGCGACCGACGAGGTTCACGAGGTCAAGCGCGGCCCCGCGGCCAACATCGCCTTCGATGCCGATGGTAACGCCACCAAGGCCGCCCAGGGCTTCGCCCGCAAGTGCGGTGTGGCTGCCGAGGATCTGGTTCGTCGCGAGGACACCGACGGCCGTGAGTACGTCTTTGCCGAGAAGAACATCCCTTCCGCCCCGGCCACCCCGATCCTGACGGCCCTGTGCGAGAAGACTATCGCTGGCCTGCAGTGGCCCAACTACCGCTCTCAGCGCTGGGGTCACGAGCATGCGACCTTTGTTCGTCCGGTCCGCTGGATCTGCTGCCTTCTGGGCGAGGACGTTGTGCCCGTGTCGTTTGCCGACGTGACGAGTGGCAACACCACGCGTGGTCATCGCGTGCTTGGCCCCGGTGACCATGTGGTCGCCAGCCCCGCCGTCTACGAGCAGGTGCTCGAGGACGCCGGCGTGCTTTCTGCCGAGCGCCGTCGCGAGGCCATCCTTGCCGGTATCGCCGAGGTCGAGGCTGCCCGTCCCGGCTGCCATGTCGATACGCCCAAGAAGGTCTTTGAGGAGGTCATCAACCTCTGCGAGTGGCCGACGGTGCTCGTCGGGACCTTCGATGAGGAGTTCCTCAAGGTCCCGCACGAGATCATCTGCGAGTCCATGCTCACCAACCAGCGCTACTTCCCGATCTATGACGGCGAGGGCAAGCTCACGCGTGAGTTCGTGGTCGTCTCCAACAGCAAGCCCGAGAACGCCGAGCGCGTGATCGACGGCAACGAGCGCGTTGTGCGTGCCCGTCTGGACGATGCCAAGTTCTTCTACGAGGAGGACCTGAAGATCTCCCTCGACGAGTTCCGCGAGCGTCTGGCCAAGGTCGCCTTCCAGGAGAAGCTCGGTAGCGTGCTCGCCAAGTCCGAGCGCATCGAGCAGCTCGCGCTCGCTATTGCCCGTGAGGCACACCTGGGTGCTCACCTGGCAGCCGATGCCGCTCGCGCCGCGCACCTGTGCAAGGCCGACTTGGTATCCAACGCCGTCGTCGAGTTCACGAGCCAGCAGGGCGTGATGGGCGGTTACTACGCCACCGCGATGGGGGAGAACGATGAGGTCGCCCACGCCATTCGCGATCATTATCGTCCCCGCTTTGCCGGTGACGAGCTGCCCGAGGGCACCGCTGGCTGCATCGTGGCCTGCGCCGACAAGCTCGATACCATCGCCGGTATCTTTGCCATTGGCGAGCCCCCGACCGGCTCCTCCGATCCCTACGCGCTGCGTCGTGCCGCTATCGGCATCATCAACATCCTGCGCGACCGTCTGCCGATCGATCCCACGTCGCTTATCGACTTTGCCCTTGAGCTTTATAGCGAGCAGGGTATCGAGTTCGACGCCGCCGAGGTCGCTCAGCAGGTTCGCGACTTCTTCCACGGCCGTCTGGTGAGCATGGCCCGCGACGAAAAGATCCCGGCCGATACCGTTGCCGCCGTCTCCGCGGTGCACATCATCGCCCCGTCCGTCTTCTTCGCCCGCTGCGCCGCCCTCGACGAGGCCCGCAAGAACGACGCTGAGACGTTCGATAACCTGGCGACCGCCTATGCCCGCGCCGCGCACATCTCCAAGCCCGAGCTGGGCGCGGAGTACGACCGCGCCCTGATGGGCGAGGTCGAGCTCGCGCTTGCCGATGCCTCCGAGGCTGCTCAGACCGCTGTCGACGCCGCCCTTGCTGCCGAGGATTACCCGGCCGCATTTGCCGCCCTTGCCGCCCTGCGCGCCCCCATCGACCGCTTCTTCGACGAGGTCATGGTCATGGATAAGGACGAGCAGCTTCGCGATAATCGCCTTAAGCTGCTCAACCGCTTCGAGGCCGTTTTCTCCGGCATCGCAAACATCGGTGAGCTTGCTCGCAAAAAGTAAGCCAGCCTGCGCATAAGCGCAAAAGGAGCCCCGCATGGATTGCCCGGTCACCGCTCGTCCCACCGTTATCGTTATCTCCGACTCGCTCGGTGATACCGCTTGTGAGATGGTGCTTGCGGCGTCCGGGCAATTTGATGAAGGGGCTTTTCGTCTCTTGCGCCTGCCCAAGGTGAACTCGGTGGAGCAGGTCAAGTCGTTTGTGGGTCCGCGCGTCGATGCCGATCATCGCGATATTGCCGTGTTCCACACCATTGTCGATCCGGCGCTTCGCGCCCGTGTGCTCGATTACCTGGGCATGCTGCATATCCGTTCGGTCGACCTGATCGGCCCGACGCTCGCCGTGCTGTCGTCGCTCATCGGTGTGCCGCCCAAGGGCGTTGCGGGCGTGATTCACAAGACCGATGACCGCTATTTCCATCGTATCGAGGCCATGGAGTATTTCGTTGAGCACGATGACGGGCGCGGCTGCGACGATCTGTCGGGTGCCGATATCGTGCTGCTGGGCGTATCGCGTACGTCCAAGACGCCGCTGTCGATGTATTTGGCCTATCAGGGCTACAAGGTCGCCAATGTCCCACTGGCGCATGGCATGGAGCCGCCCAAGTCGATTTACGAGGTCGACCCGATGCGCCTGTTCGGCCTGATTTCGACCGTCGATGTGATTTCCGAAATTCGCGATAGCCGCTTGGGCGATGACTACGCTCGTGCCGTTGCCGGCTCCTATGCCGAGCCTGAGAGCGTGCACAGCGAGCTCGAGGAAGCCCGTGCGCTCATGAAGCGCCTAGGCTGCTTTGTGGTGCGTACCGACGGCAAGGCCATCGAGGAAAGCGCAGCCGAGATCATTAGCCACTTGGAGGAAATCCAAGAAGCCCGTGCCCGCCGCGCCGCCCGTCGAGCCTAATAGTAGCAGCATTTTGATAAAGCGATTTAGCAAAAATATCGCATCTGACCTGCACTTTCTTACAGTGGTATATTCATAAGGTAACCACCTTTACCTACCGTTTACCGCCAGTTTTAGAACGTTTACCAAACCGCGCATCCTCTGCTTAAGCCCGCTCAAAACCCGCCGTATAGTTCCCTCACGGCCCGCATTTGGCGGGTCGATTCGTTACCACGGTCGTGCGCGTAAGTGCATGAAAGGGGAAGTATCGTGAGCGATTGCAAGAGGGTTTACCGTTTTGGAACCGACGCCCAGGGCACCTGTGTCACTGAGGGCGACAAGTCCATGAACTTCGTGCTTGGCGGCAAGGGCGCAAACCTTGCCGAGATGAGCCGCATCGGCCTGCCGGTTCCCGGTGGCTTTACCATTACCTGCCAGACTTGCGTCGAGTACTCCGGTGCCGGCAACGTGTGGCCCGAGGGCGCACTCGATGAGATCGTTGCTGCCGAGGCAGACCTCGAGGCCCGCTGCGGCAAGAAGCTCGGCGACGCCTCCGATCCGCTGCTCGTGTCGGTTCGTTCGGGCGCTCCGTTCTCCATGCCCGGCATGATGGACACGGTCCTCAACTTAGGCCTCAACGACGACTCCGTTCAGGGGCTCATCGCCCAGACGCAAAATCCGCGTTTTGCTTGGGATAGCTACCGCCGCTTTATTCAGATGTTCTCCAACGTCGTTATGGGCGTTGACGCCGACCTGTTCGAGAACGCCCTGACCCAGGCCCGTCTGGTCGCCGGCGTTCGCGTCGATTCCGAGCTTTCGGCTGAGGACCTGCATGAACTCGTCGAGACCTTTAAGGGCATCTTCTCCGAGAACGTCGATGCCTCCCTGTATCCCGAGCTCGAGGTCGCTGACGGCAAGCCCGTCTTCCCGCACGACCCGGAGCTTCAGCTACGCCTTGCCATCCAGGCCGTCTTTGGCAGCTGGATGAACGAGCGTGCCTGCATCTACCGCAAGCAGCATGGCATTTCCGACGACCTCGGCACCGCCGTCAACGTGCAGGCCATGGCCTTTGGCAACAAGGGCGAGACCTCTGCGACGGGTGTCGCCTTTACGCGTAATCCGGCCGACGGCACCAAGGAGTTCTACGGCGATTTTCTGGTTAACGCCCAGGGCGAGGACGTCGTCGCCGGCATCCGCAACACCGAGCCCATTGCCGACCTCAAGACCACCCCGGGCCTCGAGTCCGCAGGTGAGGAGCTCGAGCGCGTGTTCCTGACGCTCGAGGATCATTATCGCGATATGTGCGATATCGAGTTCACCATCGAGCAGGGCAAGCTCTGGATGCTCCAGACCCGCGTGGGCAAGCGCACCGCCACCGCCGCCCTGCGCATCGCTATCGAAATGGTCGAGGAGGGCCTGATCACCCGCGAGGAGGCCGTGAGCCGCATCGATCCCGCGCAGCTCGACCAACTCCTGCACCCGCAGTTTGACGCCTGCAAGAAGTACGAGGCGCTGGCCAGCGGTCTGAACGCCAGCCCCGGTGCCGCCGTGGGCGAGGTCGTGTTCTCGAGCGACGACGCCGGCACGCGTTCCGCCGAGGGCCACAAGGTCATTCTGGTTCGTTGGGAGACCAACCCCGACGACCTGAAGGGCATGGTCGCCGCCGAGGGCATCCTGACCAGCCACGGTGGCAAGACGAGTCATGCCGCCGTTATCGCCCGCGGCATGGGTACGCCCTGCGTCTGTGGCGTTGAGCGCTTCCATATCGACGCCGCCGAGAAGGTCGTGCGCATCGAGGGCAGCGACCGCGTGCTGCGCGAGGGCGATGTCATCTCCATCGACGGCACCCAGGGCATCGTCGTCGACGGCGCCGTCGACCTGGTCTCCGCCGAGCTTACCGGCGATCTGGACACCATCCTGTCCTGGGCCGACGAGATTCGCCTGGACGAGACCTGTGGCCATGCCAACCATGTGCGCGTCAACGCCGACAATCCCGAGGATGCCGAGCTTGCGCTCGAGTTTGGCGCCGAGGCCATCGGCCTGTGCCGCACCGAGCACATGTTCCTGGGCGACCGCAAGAACATCATCCAGAGCTTTATCCTGTCTGACGATGAGGCCGTGAAGCAGCAGGCCCTGGCCGACCTGCTCAAGGTTCAGACCGAGGACTTCCTGGCGATGTTCAAGACCATGTCCGGTCGCGATGTGGTCGTCCGCCTGCTCGATCCGCCGCTTCATGAGTTCCTGGATAATCCTCGCGAGCTCGAGGTCGCCATCACCAAGAAGGAAGCCGCCGGCGCCAGCGAGGAAGAGCTTGCAGCCCTGCGCGCCCGCCTGCGTCGTATCGACGGCATGGTCGAGTCGAACCCCATGCTCGGCCTGCGCGGCGTTCGCCTGTCCGTCGTCTTTAGCGATCTGCCACTCATGCAGGTTCGCGCCGTCGCCACGGCTGCTGCCCGCCTTATCAAGGAGGGCGTCGACCCGCGACCCGAGATCATGGTTCCGCTCGTCTCCATCACGGCGGAGCATGTCCAGACCCGCGAGGTCATCGAGCGGGTAATCGCCGAGGTTTCTGCCGAGGAGGGCGTCGAGCTCAATATTCCCGTGGGCACGATGCTCGAGCTGCCACGCGCCTGCATGGTCGCTGACGAGATCGCGCATCATGCCGACTTCTTCTGCTTTGGCACCAACGACCTCACCCAGACCACCTTCGGCTTCTCTCGTGACGATGCCGAGGCTAAGTTCATCCCGCTGTACATGCACAAGAAGATCTTGAAGGACAACCCCTTCGAGACCATTGACACGGCGGTGCTCGAGCTGGTGCGCATGGCCGTCGAGAAGGGCCGCGCCACCAACCCCGACATGCACTTTGGCGTGTGCGGCGAGCACGGCGGCGACCCCAAGTCCATCAAGGGTCTGTTTAATGTGGCCGACGTGGACTACGTGTCCTGCTCGCCCTACCGCGTGCCCCTCGCACGCCTGGCTGCCGCCCAGGCCAAGCTCGAGGCGAAGCGCTCCGCCTAACGTTTTGGGTTCAGACGCCTAACGTAGCCCCCCCCTTCATGCCGTCCGTCTCATTCGTGAGGCGGACGGTTATCATGTGCGGGTTTTGTCTTTTTGTCTGCGTAAAAAATTGTTCTTGCAGCAGAAACCCGCGCGTGTATACTTGAATACGTTTGTTCAACTACGTGCCGGCCAGAGTGGTACGGCACCTCTAGAAGAGTAAGGAATTGCACATGGATTACATCCGCGCAATCGAGCGTCAGCAGATCCGCGAGGACATTCCTCAGGTTCGCGTCGCCGACAACGTCAAGGTTCACTACCGCATTAAGGAAGGCGACCGCGAGCGCATCCAGGTCTTCCAGGGCGACGTCATCCGCATGGCCGGCGCCGGTGCCCGCGAGACCTTCACCGTCCGCAAGATGTCCTTCGGTGTCGGTGTTGAGCGTACCTTCCCGCTTCACAGCCCCAAGATCGCCAAGCTCGAGGTCGTTCGTCATGGTCGCGTCCGTCGCGCCAAGCTGTACTACCTCCGCGACAAGGTGGGCAAGGCTGCTCGCATCCCCGAGAAGCGCTAAGAAGATCGCAGCGTCTGTCCACTCGTTTGGACGTAAGGGTCGCCTTCGGGTGGCCCTTCTTTTTATCTGATTTGCATGCAAGGAGGGCCTGGTATGGCCAATATGACGAGCTCGGTTTCGGCATCGCAGGTTGCCGGAGAGCTGGCGAGTGCAACGTTTGAGGAGATCCCCGCCCTCGTGGAGCATTATCGCGAGGACCCGCGCCAGCAGGTGATCAAGGCTTGTGAACGCGCCCTCAAACGCCATTCCAAAGAGGTTGCCGAGCGCGAGCGCGTCAATGGCATGTACGAGCTTATGCATGAGCTTGGCGGCGATGGGGTGGTCGTTGGTGTCGACGAGGTGGGCCGTGGCTCGGTAGCGGGTCCCTTAACCGTGTGTGCCGTGTGCCTTCCCATGGAGCCGCGCGTCTGGGGCATCAACGATTCCAAAAAGCTCACGCCGGCGCGCCGCGAGCTGCTCTCTGTGAAGATTGCCGAGGTGGCGACGGCGATTGGTTTTTGCCATATCGCGCCTAAGGATATCGATGAGATGGGTATGGCCCGCGCCATCCGCGTTGCCGTCGCGGGCGCCGTGGCCGATACGGGACTTGAACCCGACTGCGTCCTCATGGATGGCAACCCCTTGGGCGCCGTTCCCAATGAGCGCGACGTGGTGAAGGGCGATGCCAAGATCGCCTGTATCGCCGCGGCGTCCATCATGGCCAAGGTCACGCGTGACGAGATGATGGTCGAGTACGACGCCGAGTACCCCGAGTACCATCTGGCCGAGTCGAAGGGCTATGCGAGCCCCGAGCACATCGAGGCCATTCGCAAACATGGACTTTGTCCGCTGCACCGCGTGAGCTTTTGCGGAAACTTTCTGCAGACTGAGCGCCTTTTCTAGGTCAATTGTGGAGACAGGGACCTCTGGGGTTTTATAAACCTGCTGGTAGCGGGCCGTATGCAACACCATTGCTGCGTACGGCCCGTTTTTTGTCGGCATTTGGTCAGCTTTTGGTTTGCTTCCGGTACTTACCCGCATGAAAGGTGCTCTCATCATCGGGGCAATGCAGTGTGCGGGAAAGGAGACCCCATGAGTGCCGCAAGCAAAAAGAGTAAGACGCAGCAGCTCAAGGAGTGTTGGGAAAACGGCAAGCTCGACTGCGGGGCGATGACGCCCGAGTTTATCAAGGGACTCAGTCCTCGCGAGCTGGGCATGCTGGGCGAGCTGATCACCATCGACTACTTTAACGAGCGCGGCTACACCTTGCTGGAGCAGGGTTATCGTTGCACCGAGGGCGAGGCCGACCTGGTGCTGCTCGATGAGCTCGACGATGTCGTGGTGATGGCCGAGGTCAAGACCAGACGCGTTGCGCTGGATTGCAGCACGCGGGTCTTTCCCGAGGAGGCCGTGGACGCCCAAAAGCAACGTCGCTACCGCCGCATCGCAAGTTGCTATCTAATGGAGCATTATCCGCTCAAGGCGATTCGCTTCGATGCCGTGGGCGTTACCATTCGCGGCGGGCATATCGCCGAGATCGAGCACCAGTACAACGCGTTCGATTGGCAGGTGTCGTGATGGCGTTCGAGACGTTTGCCGTTCACGCGGCCTGCATCCGCGGCGTCGAGGCGATTCCCGTCACGGTCGAGGTCTCGCTTGCCGGCGGCGTTCCGGGCATCCAGATGCTCGGCATACCGAGTATGGAGGTGATGGAGTCGCGCGGTCGTATTCGCTGCGCGATGCGCTCCGCCGGGTTCGAGATCCCGCGCTCGGGCATTACGGTCAATCTGGCGCCCGGCGATATCCGCAAGACCGGTAGCGGCTTTGATCTGCCCATCGCCATCGCGGTATTGGCGGCCGATGGGCAGATTCCCCGCGACAACCTCGATCGTTGTCTTATCGCTGGTGAGCTTGGCTTGGACGGTACGGTGCTTCCTGTCAAGGGCGAGGTGGCGTTTCAGTTATTGGCGCGTGATTTGGGGCTGTCCTTTATCGCCGGCAGGTCAGACCAGCATGTGCCACTCGCGGGCGTGGATTGCGGATTCATCGATCATTTGTCTCAGCTTGCTCATGGTATGGGCGATGCCGCGCGGCACTACTTGGATTCCGAGGGCGTCGAAGCGACCTTTGAGCCTGAGCTCGACTATGCCGACGTGCTGGGGCAGGAAGTCGCTAAACGCGGCATGGCGCTTGCGGCGGCAGGAGAACTCGGCTTGCTCATGATCGGGTCTCCGGGATCGGGCAAGACGATGCTCGCACGCCGTATGACCGGCATCCTGCCCGAGCTTTCCGTTGAGGATCAGCAGGAGGCACTGTGCATCCATTCGGTTTTGGGTGAGAACATTGATGGCTTGTTGGCGGGGCACCGCCCCTTCCGCAGTCCCCACCACAGTATTTCGACCGCAGGCCTTATCGGCGGCGGGCGCCCGGTGCACCCGGGTGAGATCAGCCTTGCTCATGGCGGCGTGCTCTTTTTGGACGAGCTTGCCGAGTTTCCCACTGGCGTGCTGCAGACGCTGCGTCAGCCCATCGAGCGCGGCTACGTGAGGATCGTACGCGTCGACGGGGCTTTTACCTTTCCGTCGCGCTTTCAGCTGCTGGCTGCGAGCAATCCCTGCCCCTGCGGCTTTTTGGGCGATCGCGAGGTGCCGTGTCGCTGCTCGGCGGCGATGGTCGAGCGCTATCGGTCTAAACTGCGCGGTCCTTTGGCCGACCGTATCGACATGATGATCGATGTGACCCGTCCCGACCCTCAAGTGATTATCGAGGGTGCGGAGGGCATGTCGTCGGCCGAGTTACGTGACTACGTTGTGCGCGGTCGCGCCTTTCGCGCTTGGCGCGAATCCCGCATGGACGATGCGGATGCCGAGGCCGAGGATGACGAGACACGGTCCATTGACGGCGTCGTTTCGACCTTTGAGCTCGATGATGCGGCGGAGAAGTGTGTGCTCGGCCTGTCGAAGCGCACGCATCTCACAGGGCGTGGCATCGTGCGCCTGGTTCGCATTGCGCGCACGATCGCAGATGTCGCCGAGAGCGAGCAGGTGACGCAGGACCACGTGCTCGAGGCGGCGATGTACCAGGGAAGGAGGGACCAATGATGGCTGAGGGGACCTTCGAGCTGCATCCAGGTGACGCGTTGTATCCCGAGACCGTTTTGGAGCTTTCTGATGTACCTCAGACGCTCTATGTGCGCGGCAACCCCGAGGCGCTTTCGACGCCCGCGCTCTCCATCATCGGTGCGCGAAAGGCCTCGCCGTATGGTCTTGCCGTGGCAGAGCTTGCGGCGAAGGTGGCGGTTGAGGCGGGAGTGACGGTAGTTTCGGGCGGTGCGGTCGGTTGTGACCAGGCCTCGGGTTGGGCTGCGGTCAACGCCGGCGGCAAACACGTTGTGGTGCTGGGGACGGGCGCCGACGTGGTCTACCCGCGTTCGAGCGCGGGGCTGATTACGCGCACGCTTGATACGGGTGGCGCGGTCGTGTCGATCTCTCCGTGGGGCATGGGTCCGCGCAAGTTCGCCTTTCCGCGCCGCAATCGCGTAATCGCGGCCCTGTCGCAAGCCCTCTTTGTATCCGAGGCGGGTATGCCTTCTGGGACGTTTTCCACAGCCGAGGCTGCTATGGATTTGGGGCGCGAACTTCTTGCCGTGCCGGGGTCGATCCTATCGCCCGAGTCGCGTGGCACGAATTACCTCATTGCGAACGGTGCCTGCTGCATCGTCGACGAGGAATCTATCGAGATGGCTATCTCACGCATCTACGGAACCCTGCGCTACTCGCGCCCCGATGCTCCCGGCATTGCCGACCTGGATCCAACGCAGCAGACCGTGATGCATGCGCTCATCGCCTCTCCGCTCAAGGTCGACGACATCGCGGCGCTCGTCTCGCTCGATGCTGTCGGCGTACTCAAACTCTTGGGTTCGTTTGAACTCGAGGGTCTTATCGAGCGCATGATGGATGGAAGGTATGCGCCCTCCAAGTTTGCCCTTCACGCCCAGACACCCTTCGGTCACAATGGAAAACGTGTCAATTAGAAAGGTGTTTGCAGATGCAGTTCGATCAGGTGACAGTTATCGGTGGCGGTCTGGCGGGTTCGGAGTGCGCGATCCAGCTGGCAGATCGCGGTTTTGCCGTAAAGCTGTGCGAGATGCGCCCCCAGGTGAGCTCCCCGGCTCACCATACCGATCACCTGGCAGAGCTCGTCTGCTCGAATTCGTTTAAGTCGACCCGTCCGGATTCCGCGGCTGGTTTGCTGAAGGCCGAGCTTGAGCGCATGGGTTCAGTCCTGCTCGATTGCGCCCATCGCGCGGCTGTTCCCGCCGGTGGCGCCTTGGCGGTCGACCGCGTCAAGTTTTCCGAGCTTGTCGAGGCCGAGGTTGCCGCTCGTCCCAATATCGAGGTCGTGCACGGTGAGGTCACACAGATTCCCGAGGGTCACGTGGTCATTGCCGCGGGCCCGCTGTGTTCACCGGCGCTGAGCGAAGAGGTTATGAAGCTCGTCGGTGGCGATGCCCTGGCATTCTTTGATGCGGCGGCGCCGATCGTCGATGCCTCCACGCTCGATATGGACGTGCTGTTCTCGCAGTCGCGCTACGAGGAGCAGGGGAGCGGCGACTATCTCAACGCTCCGCTCAACAAGGAGGAGTACGAGGCCTTTATCGAGGCGCTTACCACGGCCGACCGCGTGGTGCTCAAAGACTTTGAGGGCGGCGATCTGTTCCAAGCCTGCCAGCCTGCCGAGGAAGTTGCGCGCACCGGCAAGGA
>CAUDDF010000009.1:0-51754 GCA_958448275.1 uncultured Collinsella sp. | reverse complement strand
GACTGTTTTGGCTGTCAAAGGCCTTATCTACTCCGTATTCCACCGCAACTTTTTGGGGGTTGAGCAGAGACTAGGGGAGCGCGTGCGGTCGGGCGCTGTGCGGTTGCTGATACAATAGGTAGGTCTGCAAGTGCCGCCGAGCGGCTCAAACGAAAGGAACCCTGTATGGAGTCCTCCGCCTACCCGATGCTCTTTAGCCCGATCAAGGTCGGTACGACCGAGGTCAAGAACCGCGTCTTTATGCCGCCGGTGTCTACCAACCTGGCCGATCATGGCTATGTGACCGACGATCTGGTCGACCACTACCGTGCTCGCGCCAAGGGCGGCGTGGGCCTGATCATCACCGAGGTCGTGACGGTCGAGCCCACCTATACCTATCTGCCGGGTGACATGTGCTGCTACGACGACACGTTTATCCCCGGCTGGGAAAAGCTCGCCGCGGCCGTCCACGAGTACGGCTGCAAGATTATGCCGCAGCTCTTCCACCCCGCCTACATGGCCTTTAACATTCCGGGCACGCCTCGCCTGATCGCTCCGTCCTTTGTGGGCCCGTCTTACGCCCGCGAGGCACCGCGCCCCATCACGGTCGACGAGATTCACGAGCTCACGCATCAGTTTGGCGACGCTGCCGTGCGTATGCAGAAGGCCGGTGTCGATGGCGTCGAGGTCCATGCGGCGCACGCCCACGGCATGCTCGGCGGTTTCTTGACCCCGCTCTATAACAAGCGTACCGATGAGTACGGCGGCTCGCTCGACGCCCGCATGCGCTTTTTGCTCGAGGTCATCGCCGAGATTCGCGAGCGCTGCGGCAAGGACTTTATCATCGACGTCCGCATCTCGGGCGATGAGTACACCGATGGCGGTCTGACCCTCAACGACATGATCTACGTCTCGCGTCGCCTGGAGAAGGCCGGCGTCGACATGATTCATGTGTCGGGCGGCACCACCATCAAGCGCGGTTCCGCGATTCCTGCCGCCGGCACGCAGCAGGCCTCGCACGCTGCCTGCTCGCGCGAGATCAAAAAGCACGTCAACATTCCTGTCGCCACCGTCGGCCGCATCAACGAGGCCTGGATCGCCGAGGAGCTGATCGAGGACGGCGCTGCTGACATCTGCATGATGGGCCGCGCCAATCTGTGCGATGCCGAGTTCTGCAACAAAGCCGCTGCCGGCAACGCCGACGACATCCGCCCCTGCATTGGCTGCCTGCGCTGCCTGAACGGCATTATGTTTGGCAAGCGCATCTCCTGCACCGTCAACCCCGATGTTGAGCGCGACGAGGCCGGTTACGAGCCTGCCGCCGAGGCCAAGAACGTACTGGTTGTGGGCGCTGGTCCTGCGGGCATGGAGGCAGCCTACATTGCCGCCAAGCGCGGCCATAACGTGGTGCTCGTGGACAAGCAGGACGAACCGGGCGGTGAGATGCGCATCGCAGCCGTTCCGCCGGCAAAGCAGGAACTCACCCGCGTGATCAAGTATCAGTATCGTCGTCTGGCCGAGGCCGGCGTGAAGTGCGTATTTGGCACCGAGCTTACTGCCGAGGACATTCAGCGCGACTACGCCGGCTACGAGGTCGTCCTGGCTTATGGCGCCGAGCCCATCGTTCCGGCCTTCATGCAGGGCTTTAAGCAGGTTATGACAGCTGACGACCTGCTGGGTGGCAAGGCTTTCCCGGGCAAGAAGATTGTCATTGTGGGCGGCGGCACCGTCGGTTGCGAGACGGCCGACTACCTGGCCCCGCTGGTCAACGACCTGTCGCCGGCCAACCGCGATGTCACCGTCATCGAGATGACCAAGACGCTCGCCGCCAACGAGGGCGGTGCCGGTCGCGCGGTGCTCATCACGCGCATGCTCTCCAAGGGCGTCCACGTGCTGACCGAGGCCAAGGTGACCGAGATTACCGAGGACACTATCAGCTACGAGAAGGACGGCGAGGTCCACACCATCGCCGATGCCGATACGCTGGTACTTGCCATGGGCTATCGTCCCAATACCAAGTTGGCCGACGACCTTGCTGCAGCCGGCGTTACCACCCACGTGTTGGGCGATGCCAACAAGTGCGGCAACATCCGCGACGCCATCGGCGATGGCTACAAGGTTGCTTGCGAGCTCTAGTCAACCCCTTGGTGCATGGGGGACCTGTCTCCGCGGCGTCAGTCGGTAAATAGCAAAAAGCGACGGCCGTCCCGTACGTGGGACGGCCGTCGCTTGCGTTAGTTGCAATAGGTCGTGCGATTAGAGCCCCAGGAGCTCCTTGACCTTGGCGATGATGGCCTCGTCGGTTGCGTTGGCAAAGAAGTACTCCTGGAAGTGCTCGCCGGCAAGTGCGCCCTTCACCAGGTCCTGATCGATCTCGCCCAGGACGTCGACGAGCGGACGCATGGTCACAGCACGCACGCCGTCGAGGATCTTCTTGTTGCGCTGCTCGGGCTCAACACGCTCGGCGGGGTAGCCGTTGCCCGAACCAAAGCCAAAGAGCTTCTCGAAGGTGTACTCAAGGTTGAGCTCCTGGCCCCAGCCGTTCTTGAGGGCGAAGGGCATGGCGACGGCGTTGCCGTCGTTGACCTGGGCAAAGGTGTAGGCGTCGAGCGGGTCGGCAACGTGGCCGCACAGCACGCCGGGGAAGGAGTTGCAGGCGAGCATGGCGCCCTCGCCGGTGCCGCAGCCGGTCACGACGTAGTCGGCAGCACCGGAGTTCAGCAGCACGGCGGCAAGGATGCCGTTCTGCACGTAGGTGAGGGGCTTGGAGTCGGCGTCGGCATACATACCATAGTTAAAGACGGTGTGCCCCATGGGCTCGACAACCTTCTTAAGGGCAGCCTCGATCATGGGGTTCTTGGAGTTCTGAGAGTTCTCATTGATCAGAGCGATCTTCATTGCGAAATACCTTCCTATTTCTAACTTGCGGTGAAATACGGACTGTTTTGCCTGATAGAAGCCAAAACCAATCCTTATCTCACCGCAACTCAAATGAAAAACGAGTGGGTGAAACCTGATGTGGGCAGTTGCGGCGACGCTTATTGAGGCTGCTTTCCAATGTATGCGAGGATTCCACCGTCGACGTAGAGGATGTGGCCGTTGACGAAGTTCGATGCATCGGAAGCCAAGAACACGGCGGGGCCCTTCAGATCCTCGGGCGTGCCCCAACGGGCGGCCGGCGTCTTGGCAATGATGAACTGGTCAAACGGGTGGCGGCTGCCGTCGGGCTGCGTCTCGCGCAGGGGTGCGGTTTGCGGCGTGGCGATGTAGCCGGGTCCAATGCCGTTGCACTGGATATTGGCCTCGCCAAACTCCGAGCAGATGTTCTTGGTGAGCATCTTGAGTCCGCCCTTGGCGGCGGCATAGCCGGCGATGGTCTCGCGACCCAGCTCGCTCATCATCGAGCAGATGTTGATGATCTTGCCGTGGCCCTTGGCGATCATGCCGGGCAGGCAGGCCTTGGACACGATAAACGGTGCGTTGAGGTCAATATCGACGACGCGGCGGAAGTCCTCGGCGCTCATGTCGAGCATCGGGGTGCGCTGGATGACGCCGGCGTTGTTGACCAGGATGTCGGGCGTGGTGCCAAAGTCGGCCTCGATCTTGGCGATGAGCTCGGCGACGACAGTCTCGTCGGTGACGTCTGCCACGTAACCATGAGCCTCAAAGCCCAGCTCGCGGTAGTGCTTCTCGGCCTCGGCTACCTTGTCGGCGTGACGTGCGTTAAAGGCGATCTTGGCGCCGGCCTCTCCGAGCGCCTCGGCGATGGCCATGCCAATGCCATAGGTGGCGCCGGTTACGAGCGCGACCTTGCCATCCAGGCGGAAGCTGTCCATAAGATCAGACATAGCGATCCTTTCAAAAGAAACGTTCATCTATATAAGTCTTGCTTTTCATACAAGGTCAGTATAGGAGAAGAGGAGGATTTAAAAATCAGATTCTCCTAAAATCAGGTGAACGTTCACTTTTAAAAGGTAAACGGTGATCTCGCCCTTGCCGCGCGGACGTTTATTCGCTCTGTTCCTGCGTGCCCTCTGCGATCATGTTGCGGTTGTACACCAGATGCAAATACATCGCATCGTGCGCTGCGGTGGGATTGCGCGCGGCGATGGCGTCGGCCACGCCACGGTGGGTGCGGATGGTCTCCTCAACCAGCTTTTTGCCGGTCAAGTCAATAAACAGGGGGACAGACGCCTTGAGCACGCCCATTAGGCGGGGAACGACGAGGTTTCCGGAGCTCTCGGCAATGGCATTGTGGAACGCGGTGTCGGCGGCGGAGTAATCCTCACCGGCCTCGGCCAGGCGCTCGGATTCGTCGCAGAGCTCTTTGATACAGACGACCTGGTCGTTGGTTGCGTGCTCGGCCGCCATGCGTGCCATCTGCGGCGGCGCCACGGCCCTCTCGCACGTCAACGATGCCGGTTTTTGGATGTGCTCCTCGTTCCTGGAGATTGACGAGAAGACCACCCTCAAGTCCTGGACCGTTATGGAGACGCTCATCGGCCTTTCGGGTCTTGCCTGCGCCCTGGTGATTTCGTTCTTCGCCTAGTTCGCGTAGCTAAGCATCTTTTGCCGAGCGCATCGCTCGGTGCCCATTTACACCTGATTCATTAACCAACGATTGGTACAACCGTTCAAATCAAAAGAGGAGAGCATCATGGACGAGAAGACCAAGGCACAGATTCAGCAGGAGGCAGCCGACCTGGTTGCCAAGCTGCAGCCGCGTTCCGGCAAGTTTCGCACCATCAGCCCCGAGATGGACCCGCTGCGCCTGGGCTCTGGCTGGTCTATCGAGGATCTGGACAAGCCGCAGGTCATTATCGAGTCGACGTTCGGCGACTCGCACCCGGGTTCTGCCGGCCTGTTTGAGCTGGTCGAGGAGGTCCGTGCTGGCGTTGCCGAGGCTGGCGGTCACGGTGCTCGTTACTTCTGCACCGATATCTGCGACGGTGAGGCCCAGGGACACGACGGCATCAACTACTCGCTGCCCAGCCGCGACATGATCGCCAACATGATCGAGATCCACGCCAAGGCCACCCCGTTCGACGCCGGCGTCTTTGTCGCCAGCTGCGATAAGGGCCTGCCTGCGAACCTCATGGCCATGGGCCGCATCAACATCCCCTCCATCGTCGTTACCGGCGGCGTCATGGATGCCGGTCCCGATCTGCTGACCCTGGAGCAGCTCGGCGCGATTTCTGCCCGCTACGAGCGCGGCGAGATCTCCCGCGAGGAGCTTGAGTTTGCCAAGCACAACGCATGCCCCAGCTGCGGCGCCTGCTCCTTTATGGGCACCGCCTCGACCATGCAGGTTACCGCCGAGGCCCTGGGCCTTATGCTTCCCGGTACCGCCCTGCTGCCCGCAACCAGCTCCGATCTGCGTGAGTTTGCGCGCGAGGCTGGCCGTCAGTCCGTGTGGCTCTCCGAGCACAACCTGTGCCCCCGCGACATCGTGACCAAGGAGTCCTTCGAGAACCTCATCATGGTCCACGGCGCCATCTCCGGTTCCACCAACTCGCTGCTGCACATTCCCGCGATCGCCCGCGAGTTTGGCATCGAGATGTCCGCCGACGATTTCGATCGCCTGCACCGTGGCGCCCACTACCTGCTCAACGTTCGCCCCGCAGGCGAGTGGCCGGCGCAGTTCTTCTACTATGCGGGCGGCGTGCCGCGCATTATGGAGGAGATCAAGTCGATGCTCCACCTCGACGTTATGACCGTCACCGGCAAGACTCTTGGCGAGAACCTCGAGGACCTCAAGAACAACGGTTACTACGAAAAGTGCGGTCGTTACCTTGAGAAGTGGAATCTCAAGCGCGAGGACATCATCCGTCCGTTTGACCAGGCCTTCGGCACCGACGGTTCCATCGCCATCCTTCACGGCAACCTTGCCCCCGAGGGTGCCGTCGTCAAGCACACCGTCGTTCCGCGTGAGATGTTCCAGGCTACGCTCAAGGCCCGTCCGTTCGACTGCGAGGAGGACGCCATTCACGCCGTCCTGACGCATGAGGTTAAGCCCGGCGATGCCGTTATCATTCGCTATGAGGGTCCCAAGGGTTCCGGAATGCCCGAGATGTTCTACACCACTGAGGCTATCGCCAGCGATCCCGAGCTGGGTGCGAGCATTGCCCTGATCACCGATGGCCGCTTCTCCGGCGCCTCCAAGGGCCCGGCTATCGGTCACGTTTCGCCCGAGGCTGCCGTGGGCGGCCCGATTGCCCTGATCGAGGAAGGCGACCTGATCCAGATCAACATCCCCGAGCGCTCGCTGTCCATCGTGGGCATCGCCGGCAAGGAGATGGAGCCGGCCGAGGTCGACGCCGTCCTGGCCGAGCGTCGCGCCGCCTGGAAGCCTAAGGCTAATCGTTACACCTCCGGCACGCTCAAGTTCTTTATCGAGCATGCAGTTTCCGCCATCCAGGGTGGCTACATGGAGTAGCGCCCGGGCGCATCAAATTTCCCCTCTCATAGATGCGTGGCACGAAAAGCTCCGAGCTCACACGAGTTCGGGGCCTTTTTCGTCTGGATTGGGGACGCATAGCCGGACGAAAGCGTGTTGTGTTTGGCGTAAAACCATACGAAAGTGCAATTTGCGTCTTATTTCCGAACGTAAAACAGACGAAAACCGTTTACGTCTGCTTTAAATCCGTACGAAAACGGTTTTCGTCTTGCAGGGCAGTTGCCGTTTCTACAGTTCAACTTCCAGTTCGGCTTTGTGTTCGCAGAGGTAGTCGCGCATGTAGGGGATGGCAAATGAGACCTTGCCGTACGAAGGAGCCTCGATAATCGATTCTCTTAACAGGCGGCTGCGGACGGAGCTCACCTGTTGAGGCGTTTTGTTTAGGGCATCGGCAACCATGCTGGTCGAGCTCGTCTGCCCCAAAGACGCCATGCTCAGCAGATAAGCGATGCACGTGGGCGGAATGCGCTGCAGCGCGGGCTCAATCACCATGGCGCAGAAGCGTTCGCGTGCCGTTGCAATGCCGCGCTCGGCTTCTTCTTCTCCAATAATCGCTGTATGTGCGCGTCTCGCCAACTGCCATGCGTAGTATCCAACGAGTTGGATCATGAAAGGATAGCCTTGCGTTGCCTCGGCAAGTTGGCCGGCAATACCTGGCTGCAACTCCATGCCAGACGCTTCAATGGTTTCCTCGAGGGAGTACGACACTTCGGTTACTGCCACAGCCTTCAGGTCAAAGGGGAGGGCACGGCGCAAAAACGTAAGTGTCTTTCCGTTGATGATGCTTTCAATCATCGAAGGCAGCCCAGCAAAAACAAAGGCGATATCAAGGTCTTCGCCGATAACCTGCTGAATCGCAATGGAGAGCGTTCGGACCTCATCGAGCTCTGCGTCTTGAACCTCGTCGAGAGTGATGAGCAGGCCATTTCCATTCTTGGTTATTGTCTGTCTCATGGCGTCGCGTAGCGATGGGCCGATTCGCTCAATATCTATGCTGCCGATGGATATGCCAGCTACGGTGGGCTCAAATCTGGCGTGCTTGGCCTGGAATTTGGGCTGCAGCTGTTCGAGAATGCGCTGGCAAAGTCCCTCGGTTGCGACCTCTTTTATGACCGTCCAGCCACGGCTTTGCGCCAAACGTGAGCACTCGTCAAGGAGGACCGTCTTGCCCGTTCCACGGACGCCGGCTATGCGCATTAGGCGCCCAGGGGCACCAGGCCCGTTGGTGAGGCCCTCATTGAATTCTTCGAGCACATCTTCGCGGCCGATAATCGTGGGAGGTGTTTTACCTGCTGTGGGCTTAAAAGGGTTTGTTTGCATGTGAGCCACCTTTGCTCAAGATATAGCAAGATATAGCAAAGTATAGCAAGATATAGCAAAGTATAGTGAGATATAGCAACGTATAGCGCTGTTTGCGGGTTCTTACGGTGGTGCTATTTCCCGAATGCCGCGCGCACAAAGCGCTGGGCGAACAGCTTGTTGGCAACTCACGAGGGCTCGGGGTGCCAATTTGGGGTGCAGTAGTGCTGCGCCACGAAAAGGGCCTATCTACTACGTTTAAGCCGCAGGGGTCAACCATAGTCGGCTTTTTCGAAAATCGACAAGCTGTCTGCCTGCGGTTTTGTTTTCACGGTTTTCGGTATGGCCGAGGCTATCCGTGTTAACGTAGTAGATGGGCCACTTTTGTGGCAAGGGGGCCGATCTGCGGGCCAGGGTAGCTAAAAGAGCCCCGTCCCAAAAAGACTGATTGGGAGCTGGGGCGTGTCGATGCGATAGTATTGCATGGTGGTATTCGACTAACCGAGGGTTTATCCGAGGGCTTTATGGAACAGCATCAGCATTATCAGAGCCTGCAAGACCAGGCGTACAACGCATTGCGCTCCAAGATCATCTATGCCGAGCTCAAGCCCGGCACGCGCCTTTCGGCGATTGGTCTGGAAAAAGAGACGGGAATCGGGCGCACACCCATTCGCGAGTCCTTTGTGCGTCTGCGCGAGCAGGAGCTGGTGGAAACGCGTCCCAAAAGCGGCACCTACGTCTCTAAGATCAGCATGGAACGCGCTGAGAACGCTTGTTTCTTGCGCGAGAAGCTCGAGAGAAGCGTGCTTATTAAATGCTGTTCGGCCGCCTCGCCCGAGCAAAAGCAGCGGCTCGAGCAGATTCTTGCCGAGTCCGAGTCGCTCGACCATGGCGAAACGCGCCGTTTCTTTGACCTGGATAACCTGTTCCATGAGACATGTTTTGAGATTGCCGGTCGTCACATGTTGTGGGATTGGATGAAGAGCATCAACACGCATTTTGAGCGATACAACTGGTTGCGTATGGTGTCGCAGGATTTGGATTGGGAGCCGATTCGTCGGCAGCATCGCCGGATTCTCGAGGCCATTAAGAGGGGCGATACCGACGCGGCGAGCTATCTGGCAGAGACACACCTGCACCTGATGCCCGAAGAGCAAGGTCCGGTTATCGCCTTGCATCCCGACTATTTTGAGCTGTCCAAAGACTCGGCCATCTAATCAATCCCCATATAAGTTGCGGTGAAATAGGGACTGTTTTGCGGCCTAGGTGGCGCAAACAGTCCCTATTTCACCGCAACTGCGTTGGGGCACATCGGGGCACGAAAAAGCTGCGGCGCCGCTTGGAGGAAAAGACCGGAAGCAAGGGTCCATTCCTCCAGACGGCACCGCAGCTGTTTTGGTGGCTCGGCTTTTGTCGAAGTGGCTTAGTTGAGCGCGACGGCCAGCCGAGTAGGCAAAGCGGCTTGGAGGCGTGTCGCTTCCGTCACGTTCTATCAGCATACAAGACGGTTTTGGTTCTTGTTCGTGACGGAAACGGCGCGCTTCCGAGCCGCTTTAAAAGAAAGGGGGCGAGGTTTAGGGCACGCCCCCTTTCACGATAGAGAGCTAAACCTAGCCGCGGACCTTCTCGACGACGTCCATGGCCTCGTGGGCAATCTGCTCGACCTTGGAGAAGTCGCCGTCGGCAAACAGGGCCGGCTTGACCATCCAGGTGCCACCGCAGGCGATGATGGCGGAGGAGCTCAGGTACTCCTCGACGTTGGCGGTGCTCACGCCGCCGGTAGGCATAAAGCGGTGACCGACAAACGGAGCGGCGAGGGCTTTGATGGTGTTCAGGCCGCCATACTGGGACGCGGGGAAGAACTTGGTGACCTTGAGGCCCAGGTTCTCGGCTGCGGTGACCTCGGAGGGGGTCACGGTGCCGGGAAGGACGGGCAGGTCGATGTCGATGCAGTACTTCACGACGTCCTCGTTGTAACCCGGGGAGACGATGAACTTGGCACCGGCTGCGCGGGCCTGCTCAACCTGCTCGACGGTCAGGACGGTGCCGGCACCAACGCACATCTCGGGCTCGGCCTCGGCCATAGCGGCGATGCACTCGGCGGCGCAGGCGGTGCGGAAGGTGACCTCGGCGGACTTCATGCCAGCTGCCATAAGGGCGTGGGCGAGCGGAGCGGCGTCCTCGACCTTGTCGAGCACAACGACCGGCACGATGCCCAGGGACTCAAGCGTGGTGTAGAACTGATCGAACATGATGTTCCTTTCGATGTGTGGCGCGCATGGGCGCGTGATTGCCAAATGTGCTGGTCAGGAGCCGATTTTGGATTGGTTATCGGAGGCACTGCTTGGGGTTCAAGCAATTCCAAAACCGGCTGCTCGACCAGTCATGTAGGGAATGCCAGGCAAAACCGGAATGGGACTGGTGGTTTTGCCCGGCCGGAGGAATCGGGGAGCGGGCCGCAGGGGTATGGGATTGGAAGGCTGCGGCCCGCGGAATGGAGACGGACTAGCGCGCGACGCGGGTGCCACCGTCGGCGGCGGATGCCACGGCTGCAATCTCGCCTGCTGTCACCAAGTTGGAATCGCCCTTGATGGTGAGTTTGAGGATCGAGGCTGCAATCGCGTAGTTGACGGCGTCCTGCGGGTCAAAGTCGTTGATGAGGGCATGGACGAGGCCGGCGTTGAAAGCGTCGCCGGCGGCAACACCCTCGAGCACGTGTACGTCGTGAGCAGGGGAGAACCAGTGCTCGCCACTCTCGGCGTCAAAGAGCATGCCCATCCAGATGGAGCGCTCGACGCAGGAGATGTTGCGAACGACCGAGGCAACCTTTTTGCAGCCGTACTCGGCGCAGATCTGGCGGGCCATCTCGACGTAGGTGTCGCGCTCCTCGATGCCGTGGGCAAGGGAGCCAGAGACGCAGGTCATGCCAAGGCCGGCAGGCGCATCCTCGTCGTTGGCGATGCAGATGTCGACGAGCGGCAGGAGCTCCTTCATGGTGGCCTGCGACTTCTCGGGCGACCACATCTTGCCGCGATAGTTCACGTCGCACACGGTCGTGATGCCCTTGGCGCGGCAGGCGGTGAGGGCATCCTTGCAGGCGGCAGCCATCTCATCGGAGACGGCGGGGGTCACGCCGGAGAAATAGAAGACATCGATGCCCTTGAGGATCTCGTCCCAGTTAAAGACGTCGCGCTTGGCCATGTTGATGGCAGAGTACTTGCGGTCGTAGACGCAACCGTTACCGCGCTGCGAGGCGCCGACCTCAAACACATAGGAGCCAAGACGGTCGCCCTGACGCACGACGCGCGTGGTGTCGACGCCGTAGGCCTTCAGCGAACGCAGGGCGCACTCGCCCAGACGGTTGGCCGGGACAACGGAGACGTAAGCGGCCTTGTCGCCCTGGTAGGCCAGGGAAAGCGCAGTGTTGGCCTCGGCGCCGCCGTAGCGGACGTCAAACTCGGTTGCCTGCTCAATACGCAGGTGGTCTTTGGGTGAGAGTCTCATCATGATCTCGCCGAAGGTAAGAACCGTTTTACCCATGGTCGCGTAGCTCCTTCTTGCTCGTGCGTACACCTTTGATATGGCGTTGGCACGCAGGTGCCAAGACGGTAGGGTGCGTCTTTGCACCTGCGTGCCAACGCTCACCGAAATCGGTTTACGAAATCGGTTTCGTTTCGAGTTGTAGTATACTCACCTACAGCGTTTTGCAACCGAGATTTTTAAAAAAATGCCTAAAATGGCTCAGACCGCCGACAATTGGGAAACGGGGTGCGTTATGGCGCAGATGAGAATCAAGGACATTGCCGCCGAGGCGGGCGTGAGCCCGGCCACGGTCTCGCGCTATCTCAACAACCGCCCCGGGCAAATGACCGAGGAAACCCGTGCTCGCATCGCGGCGGTTATCGAGCGCACCGGCTATCGCCCGCGTGCCGCCGCGCGCAATCTACGCAGCTCGCGCACCAACCTCATCGGCGTGATCCTGGCCGACATCGCCAACCCGTTCTCCAGCGCCATGCTCGAAGGGCTTTCCGTCAGCGCCGCCGCGCGCGGCTGCTCGCTCATGACGGCCATTAGCGGCAACGACCCCGCCAAGGAGGCCGAGTCGCTCACCAGACTTATCGACGCTGGCGTGGATGGCCTGGTCGTCAATACCTGCGGTGGTAACGACGAAGCCATCGCCGCTGCCGCGGGACGCCTGCCCGTCGTGCTGCTCGACCGCGACGTTGCCGACGGCGGTGTCGATCTGGTGACATCTAACAACCGTGAGCTGGTCGCTGGCTTGGTAGACGAGCTCGCCGCCGTTGGCAGCGAGCGCCTGTGCCTGCTCACCGAGGCAAGCGACGACAGCCCCGTGCGTCGCGAGCGTGCCGAGGCCTTTGCCGACGAACTTTCGCGACGCGGCCTTGCGGGTGAGGTCGTCACTCTGGCCGACGGTGGCGCCTCGGGCGTCGGCCGCTTGGACGAGACCATCCGCGGCTATGCAGGCAAAAAGCTCGGCCTCATTGCTGTCAACGGCCTGGTTTTCCTGCGTCTGACCGAGGCGCTGGCGCAGCTTGGTCCCTCGCTGCCGGCGGGGCTCAAAATCGCGACGTTTGACGATTATCCCTGGAACCATGTGCTCTTTGGCGGTGTGACCACGGCCGCGCAAGACACCCTTACCATTGCCGAGCGCGTAGTCGAGCGCCTGTCCGAGCGCATCGACGTCGTTACCACCACCGTGGGCGAGGCCGCAAAGCTGGCGCCCAAACGCATCGAGATCCCCGGCCGCATCGAATACCGCGCATCGACCTCACGTTAGCCGCTCGTTCGCAACTGCCTGTTCGCGCACGTTTTTTGAGCGCTTGATACGCTTTAACCCTGCGGAAACATTTTTCTGCGATAGTATCTGCGATATAGACCAGTCGAAACCCGCCCGAAAGAAAGGGGAGCGACATGAACCAGCAGAACATCGATTACGTACTCCGCTCCGTAGAGCAGCGTGACATCCGCTTTGTGCGTCTGTGGTTTGTCGACATTCTCGGCCGCCTCAAGAACTTTGCCATTAGCCCCGAGGACCTCGAGGTCGCTTTTGAGGAGGGTATTGGCTTTGACGGCTCCGCCATCGAGGGCTTTGCTACGCCCGAGGAAGCCGACATGCTGGCGTTCCCCGATGCTTCGACCTTCCAGATCCTGCCGTGGCGCCCGAGCCACAACGGCGTCGCCCGCGTGTTCTGCGACGTGTGCACCCCCGACCGCAAGCCGTTTGCCGGCGATCCGCGCGATGCCCTGCGCCGCATGTTCTATAAGGCCGAGAAGGCCGGCTACCTGCTCAACGTGGGCGCCGAGCTGGAGTATTACTACTTCCCCGACGAGCATACCCCCGAGCCGCTCGACAACGTGGGCTACTTCGATCTTTCGGTAAGCGATGCCGCTCGCGACCTGCGCCGCAACACGGTCCTCACGCTCGAGAAGATGTCCGTGCCCGTGGAGTACACCTTCCACGCCGCCGGCCGCTCGCAGCACGGTATGAGCCTGCGCCACGCCGAGGCCCTGAGCATGTCCGACGCCATCACCACGGCCAAACTCATCATTAAGCAGCAGGCCTACGAGAGCGGCTGCCACGCCTCCTTTATGCCCAAGCCGTTGGCGGGCGAGGACGGCAGCGCTATGTTCCTGTGCCAGTCGCTGTTCAACCACGACGGCAACAACGTCTTTTGGGGCGAGGACGACGAGAAGTACCATCTCTCCGATATCGCCAAGCACTATATGGCCGGCATCTTGGCGCACGCACGCGAAATCAGCGCCATCACCAACCCCACGGTCAACTCGTACAAGCGCATCACCACGGGCGGCGACTCCGTGCCGCAGTACGCCACGTGGGGCCTGCGCAACCGCGCGAGTATGGTCCGCATTCCGGTCTACAAGCCCGGCAAGCAGCTGTCCACGCGCATCGAGCTTCGCAGCCCCGACCCCATGGCCAACCCGTACCTGGTCAACGCCGTCACGCTGGCGGCTGGTCTGGACGGCATCGAGCGCAAGCTGGAACTCCCGCCCGAGGCCACGGCCGAGACGCTCAAGCTCACCGACCGCCAGATGCTCGAGGCCGGCTACACGCCGCTGCCGCGTTCGCTCAAAGAGGCGCTCGACGTGTTTGAGGACTCGCAGTTTATGAAGGATGCCCTCGGCGAGCACATCCACGGCTTCTTCCTCAAAAAGAAGCGCGACGAGTGGCATAAGTTTGAGTCTACGATCACCGAGTGGGAGATCAAGCACTACCTGGCGAACTCCTAATCGCGCTGGCTTGTTCCAGTACGATTGAGCTCATTTCTTTGGAGGCCGATATGTCCGAAAAGAGTGCCCTGTTCATGGCGCGCACGACGCGCTTCCACGAGTTTGCCCGCAGCTTGACGACCACCCTGGGTGTCGAGGTGAGCCTGGCAACCCCCGATTCGCCGACTGCGGCGCACGACTTTGACCTGCTGATTCTCGATTCCGACGGCATCCGCAGCGACCGTATCGATCAGATTGCCAAGTGGCTTGACGATCGTGGCGGCGTCCCCATGTTGGTGATCGTCGACGACGAGGCGCTCGGCACCCTGCGCCTGCCGAATCACGCGCATGCCGACTTTGTATGCCCCACGGCGACGCCCAACGAGCTTAAGGCTCGCGCGCAGCGCCTGATGGGCGAGGAAGAGACCGTCGCCGCCGACGATGTGCTCAACATCGATAACCTCGAGATTAACCTGGCTACCTACCAGGTGACGCTCGATAACGAGCCCATCGACCTGACGCTGATGGAGTACTCGCTGCTGAGCTTTTTGGCGACGCACCCCAACCGTGCCTACAGCCGCGAGGTGCTGCTGCACCGCGTGTGGGGCTTTGAGTACTGCGGCGGTACGCGTACCGTCGACGTGCACATCCGACGCATCCGCTCCAAGGTGGGCCCGCAGATCGCGGCACACATCACCACCGTCCGCGGCGTGGGTTATCTGTTTAAGGACTAGATTTCCACCGCAAGGGGGACAGGCGCCTTTGCGGTGGTTTTGCCGCAGGTGCGGGTTCCTTTCGAGTTTGCAGTAGAACTTAAGCCTTCCTAAAAGATTGCGTTCTCATACACGTGCACCCGCATATTGGGGTACAACTCATCGTGAACAATGATGGCCCGCCACGTGTTTGGCGGGCCTTTGGTTATTTGACGAAAGGATTGCAGCTATGAGCGAGAACGATTCCCAGCGTCCCCAGGATGCGGGCCACGCCGGCGAGACTCAGCAGCAACCGCGCGTACAGGTGGAGTCGACGCCTGCCGACGGCAACATTCCCTACGTGCAGGCCTACGACACGCAGACCGGCAAGCCGCTGGGCGGCCAGCAGGTTGTAAACAAGCACACGGTGGTCAAGACCAAAACCAAAAAGCTGCCGATCTTTATTACGGCACTCGCCGGCTGTGCCTGCGGCGCCCTGCTGGTCATTGCGCTCATTATGAGCGGCACGCTCGATATCGGCGGCGGCAGGAACGCCGTGACGGCGGGTGCTTCGGGTTCATCGACGCAAAAGATCACCATCGACTCCGAGGACACCACGCTGGCCGAGGCCGTCTCTGCCAAGGCCCTGCCCTCCGTCGTTTCCATCACCGCTACTTCGAGTGGCAGCCAGAATGGCTCGCTTTCGCAGTCTGCCGACGAGTCGGATAGTTCGGGCAGCGTCGGTTCGGGCGTTGTGCTCGATACCGAGGGCCACATCCTCACCAACAACCACGTGGTCGATGGTTACGACCAGTACGTGGTGACCATGGACGACGGAACCACGTACGAGGCCGAGTTCGTGGGCAACGATGCTTCGAGCGACCTGGCTGTCATCAAGCTCAAGGATGCTGACGCCTCCAAGCTCACGCCGATTGAGATTGGTGATTCCTCCAAGCTCAACGTGGGCGAGTGGGTCATGGCGATCGGCTCGCCGTTCGGCAACGAGCAGTCTGTCTCCACGGGCATTGTGTCGGCGCTGTATCGCTCCACGGCCATGAGCTCTACCAACGGTAACACCATCTATGCCAACATGATCCAGACCGATGCCGCCATCAACCCGGGCAACTCCGGCGGCGCGCTCGTCAACGACAATGGTGAGCTGGTGGGCATTAATTCGCTTATCGAGAGCTATTCGGGCTCCAGCTCGGGCGTGGGCTTTGCCATTCCGGTTAACTACGCCAAGAACATTGCCGACCAGATCATCGACGGTAAGACGCCGGTGCACCCGTACCTGGGCGCCACGCTTTCGAGCGTCAACGCGCTCAACGCCCGCACCAACAAGCTGAGCACCGATAGCGGCGCGTATGTGGCGAGCGTCGTTGAGGATGGCCCTGCTGCCAAGGCCGGCATCCAGGAGGGCGATGTCATTACCAAGCTGGGCGACGACGAGATTACGAGTGCCGATGGCCTGATCATCGCCCTGCGCAGCCACGAGGTGGGCGAGAAGGTCGAGATCACGCTCATGCGCGGCAAGGAAGAGAAGAAGGTCACCGTCGAGCTGGGCTCCGATGAGGAGCTGCAGAACCAGCAGCAGGATGACAGCGCGACCGACACCGGCAACGGCGGTATTACCGACGAGCAGCTGCGCCAGTATCTGGAGGAGCTGTTGGGCCAGCAGGGCCAGGGTCAAGGCTACGGTCAGGGCTACTAGCGAGCCGTATCGCACATACCGATGCCAGAGGGGCTGCCCCATCAACGCGGGACAGCCCCTCTCTGCTTATTGATCCGTTGGGGACGGAGGAAAACGGGTCATTTAGAGCTGATAAGAGCATGGTTTGATTGCGCGACCCACCCCGGTCTGGCGGCTGCCGATTCGGTGCGGTTCGAAAGGGCTATTCGACCCCGTTGCGACCGGTGGTACTCTAGTATCCGTTTGAAATCGAGCGAAGGAGTGCCGCTATGGAGCAATCGAGCCTGTTTGGTGACGGCGTGGACATCGATACCGAAACGCCCACGATCGCGGAAGCCACCGCACCGACCGATGCCCGTGCCCAGGCGGCAGCGCGTGCGGCCGAGCTGCGCCACGAGCTCGATTACCACGCCTATCGCTACTACATGCTCGACGCGCCCGAGATCACGGACGCCGCTTTTGACAAAATGCTCGTTGAGCTGCAGGAAATCGAGGCGACCTACCCCGATCTGGTAACGTCCGACAGCTATACCCAGCGCGTGGGCGGCTACGTGAGCGAGCAGTTTACGCCGGTCACGCACATGGCACGCATGTATTCCATGGACGATGCCATGGACCTGGACGAGCTCGACGCATGGCTCCAGCGCACCGAGGATGCGCTCGGCGCCGGCAGCGTTACCTATACCTGCGAGTTAAAGATTGACGGCCTGGGTGTGGCACTTACCTACCAAAACGGCACCTTTGTGCGCGCGGCCACACGTGGCGATGGCACCACGGGCGAGGACGTGTCGCTCAATGTCCGTACCATCAAGGATGTGCCCATGCACCTGTCCGAGCCGGCGCTCGCCCACATGGGCGCCGACCGCGAGCGCACCATTGAGGTACGCGGCGAGGTGTACATGCCCAAGGGCAGCTTTGTTCGTCTGAACGACGAGGCCGATGCCGAGGGCCGCGATCCCTTCGCCAACCCGCGCAACGCCGCCGCCGGCAGCCTGCGTCAGAAGGATCCCAAGGTCACGGCGCGCCGCGATCTGGCCACCTTTATCTATGCCATCGCCGATACCGACCCGCTGCACGTCCACAGCCAGCGCGAGTTCCTCGATTGGCTGCGTAGCGCCGGCTTTAGCGTCAACCCCAACGTGGCTCGTTGCGCCACACCCGCCGAGGTTCACGAGTTCTGTGCCCAGGCGCTCGAACATCGCGGTGACCTGGATTACGACATCGACGGCGTGGTCGTAAAGGTTGACAGCTTCCAGCAGCAGCTCGACCTGGGCTTTACCGCCCGCGCGCCGCGCTGGGCCATCGCCTTTAAGTTCCCGCCCGAGGAAAAGCAGACCGTCCTGCGCGAAATTCGCATCCAGGTGGGCCGCACCGGTGTGCTCACACCGGTCGCCGAGTTCGACCCGGTGACGGTCGCCGGCTCCACCATCGCGCGCGCCACGCTGCATAACATCGACGAGATCCGTCGCAAAAACGTGCGCGAGGGCGATACCATCATCGTGCACAAGGCAGGCGACGTAATCCCGGAGGTCGTGGGCCCGGTGCTCGACAAGCGCCCGGCCGATTCGGTCGACTGGCACATGCCCGAGGTCTGCCCCGTGTGCGGCAGCCCCGTGGTCCACGAGGACGGCGAGGTCGCTTACCGCTGCGTCTCCATCGACTGCCCCGCGCAGCTCAAGGAGCGCCTGCTCCACTGGGTGAGCCGCGGCTGCATGGACGTCGACGGCCTGGGCGACGAGATTGTCGACAAGATGATCGCCGCCGGGCTGATTCACGATGTCGCTGACTTCTACCAGCTCACGGTTGACGACATCGCCGGGCTGGACACGGGGCGCGCCTATGCCAGCTCAAACAGCAAAAAGGGCGTCAAGAAGGGCGATCCCATTCCGGTGGGCCTCAAGACGGCCGAAAAGATCATCGCCGAGCTCAACAAGTCCAAGAGTCAGCCGCTCGGTCGCGTGCTGTTTGCCCTGGGTATACGCCACGTGGGTAAGAGCGTGGGCGAGGTCATCGCCGAACGATTCCTGTCGATTGACAAACTTATCTTGGCGAGCGAAGAGGACATCGCCGAGTGCGAGGGCATCGGTCCCAAGATCGCGGCGAGCGTCAAGCAGTTCCTGGCCGTGCCCGAAAACCTTGCCGTGCTGGAGCGCCTGCGTCAGGCGGGCCTGTCGCTCGAGGTCGACTTGGGTGCCGCCCATGCGCAGGCCGCGGCCGATGCCGGCGTAGCGGGCGAGCTCGCCGACGCACAGCCGCTTGCGGGTCTGACCTTCGTGCTCACCGGCACGCTCGTCAACCGCACCCGCGACGAGGCAGGCGCGGCGCTCAAGGTGCTTGGTGCCAAGGTCTCGGGCAGTGTTTCAAAGAAGACGAGCTATCTAGTCGCCGGCCCCAAAGCGGGCTCCAAGCTCACCAAGGCTGAGCAGCTAGGTGTGCCCGTGTTGGATGAGGATGCGCTCGAGCAGATTCTTGCGACCGGTGAGGTGCCCCAGGCTTAGGACATCGATAATCAAATTAGAAAACCTCCCGGAAAGGTTGATGCTTTCCGGGAGGTTTTTATTTGGGCGTGGTGGCGGGCAGCATGATCTGCGTCATGTAGGTTGCTGAGGGTGACCCTGCGGAGCGGTGTCGTTCCGGAGTGATAGAAGATTCATACAAAGCAAAGGGGCCCCGCAGTGAGGTCCCACAACGGGGCTGCCCCATTGTGATGAGTTTTATACACTTTAATATTAACATTAACGTGTATACTGTGCAGTAAAGATATATGTTGAGAGGAGCCGTTATGGTTACCGTCGCGTTTTCGGAGCTGCGCCAAAACCTTACGCAGGTGGCCGAAAGGGTTGCCAATGATGGCGAGGAGGTTGTGGTCTTCAAGCGGAGCAAGCCGTTGTTCAAGATCGTGCCGCTCGACTATGAAAGCCCCGTTGCGGTGGAATATGACGCTGCTCAGGAGCGTGGGGGCGCAAAGCCGGCGTGCGGCACGGACAAGCCCAAGCGCGACGTGGGTACGATGTGGCATCCCAAGATCACCTGGAAGGAGATTCGCGAGATGCTCGCGGAGGATGAGGACTACCAGGAGTATCTCGATATCGTAGCCAAAATGCCAAAGGGAACGCCGCTCGATACGATGACGGTTGAAGATGAAAAGCGCGTCGCGAGGGAGCGCTACCTATGAGGGCATTTCTCGATACCAATTTTCTGCTCGATTGTGTGCTGCCGGGCCGGCCGGAGCACGCAGCGGCGCAAACGATCAAGGGGCTCGTCGACGTGGGGCTTATCGAGGGCGTTGTTTCGGCCTGCTCTCTCAAGGACGCGTATTACATTCTCACCAAACAGGCCGGCGAGGCGCGCGGGCGCGAGGTAGTGCGCGACTGCCTTAAGAGCTACTCGGTAGAGTCTCTCGACCAAGAGGCTTGTTTTGCCTCCGCCTATTCCGATGAGCCGGACTTTGAGGACGGCTGTATCCGTGCGATGGCCGAGCGTGCCGGCGTGGACTTTATTATCACGCGTGACCGCGCCGCTTTTGTGCGCTCGACCATCAAGACCTTCTCGCCTGCAGAGTTCATCCGTGCGTTTCCGATTCCGGAGGAGTAAAACCGCCATATCGAGGACTGTCTCCAGTGTTTAGCGAGCTTGTTGGGAGGCTCCTGGTCCAGTGACTGTTACAAAAAACGGCTATAGCAAATTTGTTGTACTTCGATCCGAGGACTACGACCTCATGGTTCAGGAACAGGCTAAGGCTCGTCTGATGGCTCGTATAGCTGTGGCCGAGCGGGAGCGTGCTGCTGGCATGGCGCGTGATGCCTTTGAGGCTCTCGATGACCTTGAGGCAAAATATGGCCTATAACGTCAAGATTCTGCTTTCAGCCGAACGTTTTCTGGGCAGTTCTTATTTGGACGGGGCAACCGGCACCGCGATCCGCGTCACTTGGGTCGCCGGGTCGTCGCTGATGATGTCGTCGATAAGGGCGATTTCGCGTCGTCCCGCTACGCTGCCAACTTGTCAAAAGCCCCGCGCCGGTTGAGCACGGTAAACGCGACAACACAGATGACTGCCGACAGAATCGACCCGCACGGCGAAGCGATGCCCATGGGAAACAGCGTGTCGGAATAGGCGTTCGACAGCAGCCACGCGCCCGGCACGCGAATGAGCGCCACGGCCAGCACGTTGTGCGCAAAGCCGATGTAGCTCTTGCCGTATGCAGCGAAAAAGCCGCTAAAGCAAATGTGGATGCCGGCAAAGATTGCATCGAAAATGTAGCTGCGCATATAGCCGGTACCGGCCGCGACTACCGCGGCGTCCTTGGCAAAAAAGCCGATAAACGCCGGTGCCACCAGCCACATCAGCACCGTGATCAGGCAGCCGTACACCACCGAGATGGTCATGGCGTCTTTGAGCACCTGACGCGCGCGATCGCCCTTGCCCGCGCCGGCATTTTGCGCCGTGAGCGCGCTGACGGTGGCGCCCATGGAACTCGGCACAATGAACAAAAAGCTGATCATCTTCTCGACCAGGCCCACGGCGGCGGCGTCGACGAGCCCTCGGTGGTTGGCGATGACGGTGATAAACATAAACGCCACCTGGATGCAGCCGTCCTGCACGGCCACGGGCACGCCGATCTTAAGAATGCTGCCGAGCACCTCGGGCTGGGGGCGCAGGTCGCTGCGCTTAACGTGGATGTTCGTGCGGCGGCTCTTGAGCCAGACGAGCGCGAGGGCAACGCTGGCCGTCTGGGCGGTCACCGTGCCGAGCGCCGCGCCCACGGGGCCGAGCCCCATGTGTCCGATAAACAGAAAATCGAGCGCGATGTTGATGATGCACGCCACGCCGATCACGTACATGGGCGAGCGCGAATCGCCCAGCCCGCGAAAGATGGCCGAAAGAATGTTGTATGCGGCGATAAACGGAATGCCCATAAAGCAGATACGCAGGTAGGCGGCGGTGCCTTCGACTGCCTCGACCGGCGTGCCAATGAGTGTCACGATCTGCGGGCACAGTGCGAGCAGGACAGCGGCCAGCACCACCGAGACGCCCATAAAGAGCGTGATGGTGTTGCCGATGGCGGTCTCGGCGCGGTCAAACCGGCGCGAGCCAACGGCGTGGCCGACGATGACCGTCGTTCCCATGGCCAGACCCACAAGCGTCACGGTAATGATATAGAGCGTCTGCGCGCCGTTGCCCACGGCGGTGATGCCGGCAGCGCCGCTAAACTGCCCCATCATGTACAGGTCGGCCATACCGTAGAGCATCTGCAAAAAGTACGAGAGCATATAGGGCAGGGCAAAGACCGCGATGGTCTTGAGGACATTGCCGCGTGTGAGGTCGTGTTCCATGGGCGGGGCACTTTCTGACTTGGTTCGTTTAGCTACCAGTGTAGTGAAAACCCTACAACGATTGTAGAGTCAAGGTTTGTGTCGGCAGTGGGGCGAAAAAAGTCACGCTCGCGTTCATTTCCAATTGAATACGGACGTGCGCCCTGCGAGCTTGGCGCCTGCGCTAGCCTTGCAGAAACCGATTTCGGAACACTTGACACCGCCGCACGGCGCGCCATAATACGTGGGTTTGCGAACAACGTTTGATGGGGGATGAACCTGCGTGCGCAATCTCAAGATTCTGTTTTCCTATCTGGGGGCATACCGCCGCGATGCCATACTCGGCGTGCTCTTTGTGACGGCCGAGACGGCGCTCGAGCTGTTTATCCCGGTCATCATGGCAAATATCATCGATGTGGGCGTGCCCGCGGGCGACATCAACTACATGCTGTTGCAGGGTGCGTATATGCTGGTGTGCGCCGCATTTTCGCTGGCACTTGGCTTGGGCTATGCGCGCACGTCTGCTCGCGTTGCCTCGGGGCTGGGCGCTAACTTGCGTGAGGTCGAGTATCGCAAGATCCAGACGCTCGCTTTTGGCAATCTGGACAACTACGACGCCAGCTCGCTCGTCACTCGCATGACCACCGACATCACCGTGATTCAAAACGCCGTAGGTAACGGCTTCCGCCCCATGGTGCGCGGGCCGGTAAATCTGGTCATGGGCCTCGTCTACGCTTTTGCGCTCTCGCGCGAGCTCGCGGCGGTCTTTGCCGTCATTCTGCCGATGCTCGCCATCGTGCTCGGTATCATTACCGTGCGCGTGAGCCCGCTCTACCGCCAACTCCAGACCTCGATGGACCACCTCAACGGCGTGGTGCAAGAGGATCTTACCGCCGTACGCGCCGTGAAGGCTTACGTGCGCGCCGAGCACGAGCGCGACAAGTTCGACACCGTCAATACCGAGCTCGCCGGCACGGCGACCAAGACCTTCGGCACCGCCGTGCTCAACCTGCCGGTGTTCCAACTCTCGATGTACGTGGCTGCGCTCTCGATCTTGTGGATTGGCGGCCGCATGATCATCGAAGGTCGCTTGGGCGTGGGCTCGCTCACGGGCTTTATGAGCTACGTGCTGCTGATCATGAACTCGCTCATGATGATTTCCAACGTGTTTTTGCTGCTCACGCGCGCTCTCACGAGTGTGGGCCGTATCGCCGAGGTGCTCGATGAGGAGCCCTTTATCGCCAACCCCGCGGGAGACCTCGCGATTGCGGCGCCAGCGGACGGCAGTATCGAGTTTCGCGACGTTTCCTTTAAATACCGCGCGGATGCAGCCGAGGATGTGCTCGAGCATATCGACCTTCGCATCGAGAGCGGCTCGACGGTGGGCATCCTCGGCGGCACGGGCTCGGGCAAGAGCTCACTTGTGCAGCTGATTGCGCGCCTGTACGACGCTACCGAAGGCGCCGTGCTTGTGGGCGGACACGACGTGCGCGACTACGACCTCGCCGCCTTGCGCGACGCTGTGGGCATTGTGCTGCAAAAGAATGTGCTGTTTACGGGTACCGTGCGCGAGAACCTGCAGTGGGGCAATCCGCAGGCGTCGGACGATGAGCTCCTCGCGGCTTGCCGCGCGGCGTGCGTGGACGAGTTCCTTGATCGCATCGGCGGGCTGGACGGCGAGTTGGGCCAAGGCGGCGCCGGTGTCTCGGGTGGCCAGAAGCAACGCCTGTGCATCGCGCGCACGCTGCTCAAGCATCCGCGCGTGCTCATTTTTGATGACTCCACCAGCGCGGTCGATATGGCGACCGACGCTAAGATTCGCGAGCACATCGCCCGGATTTCCGATACGACCGTGCTCATCATCGCCCAGCGCATCGCGAGTGTCATGGATGCCGATCGCATTGTGGTATTGGACGACGGTCGTGTCCACGGCGTGGGCACGCACGAGGAACTGCTAGCGGGCGACAACATATACCAGGAGATTTATGCCTCGCAGATGGAGTTTGCGAGGAACGCGGACGCCGGCGACGGCAGCGACGATGGTTGCGCGAATGATCCGTTTTCCTCCGTCGCATGCGGATCGCCCTTGGAAGGGGGTGAGCGTCATGCCTAAGACCGCAGCCCAAGCACGCCCGGCCGACCTCAAGCGCACTGTGCGCCGCTTGCTCTCCTACATGGGGCATGCCAAGTTCTCGTTGCTCGCGGTGGGCGTGCTCGCCTCTGTCGCCGCCATCGCGAGTCTTGCCGGCACCTATATGGTGCGCCCCATCGTCAACGGCCTGGCCGCGGGTGGGGAGGAGCTGCTTACCAAGCAGGTTCTCTTTACGGCCGTCATCTACGCCGCGGGCGTGCTCTCGGCCTTGGGTTACTCGCAGATTATGGTGCGCGCGGCCCAGCGCGTGGTGTCCGATATTCGCGGCGACTTGTTCGCGCACATCCAGACGCTGCCGCTCGGTTACTTTGACAGTACGCGCTCGGGCGACATCATGAGCTTTTTCACCAACGACGTCGACACGGTCTCCGAGGCACTCAACAACAGCTTTGCCAACGTGATTCAGGCGACCATTCAGGTGATCGGCACCACAGCCATGCTCATCATTCTTAACTGGCAGCTCACGATTATCACGCTCGCGTGCGATGTTGCCATTGTGCTGTACGCGCGCTACTCGGGTGCCCGCTCCAAGCGCTTTTTTGCCGCCCAGCAGGCATCGCTTGGCGACTTGGACGGATACGTCGAGGAGATGGTCTCGGGCCAAAAGGTCATCAAGGTCTTTAACCGCGAGGCAGCGAATGTCGCCGGCTTCACCTGCCGCAACGACGAGCTTCGCCGCACCGGCACCGCCGCCGTGAGCTATGCCAACTCCATGGTGCCCATGACCGTCGTGATTGGCTACGTCAATTATGCCATCGTCGCCGTGGCGGGCGGCATGCTCTGCATCAAGGGGCTCGCCGACGTGGGCGCGCTCGCGAGCTACCTGGTCTTTGTGCGCCAGGCGGCCATGCCCATCAACCAGTTTACGCAGCTTGGCAACTTCTTGCTCAACGCGTTGGCCGGTGCCGAGCGCCTGTTTGTGGCTATGGACCTTAAGCCCGAGGTGGACGAGGGCCGCGTGGAGCTGGTGCAGACGGGCGATGCCGCGTGGGCGTGGAAGATCCCCGAGGGTCAGGGCGTGGGCGCGTACGGGCACTTGCATGACGTGGCTGCCGTTGATGAGTCGGGCCGCGCGTTGGCCGCCGACGGTACCGAGCTCACGTGCGGCTTGGTTCCGCTTGCCGGCGACGTGCGCTTCCATGCCGTGGACTTTTCCTACGTACCGGGCACCCGTGTGCTCACGGATCTCAACCTGTTTGCCAAGCCGGGGCAAAAGATCGCGTTTGTGGGCTCGACAGGCGCCGGAAAGACGACCATCACCAACCTCATCAACCGCTTCTACGAGGTCGATGACGGCGAGATCACGTACGACGGCATCGACGTCAAGCACATTGCTAAGGCCAGCCTGCGCGGATCGCTCGGCATTGTGCTGCAGGACACGCACCTGTTTAGCGGCACCATTGCGCAGAACATCCGCTTTGGCAAGCTCGACGCGACCGACGAGGAAGTGCGCGCCGCCGCCGAGGCCGCCTGCGCGGATTCGTTTATCCGCCGCCTGCCTAGAGGGTACGACACGCCGGTCACGGCCGACGGCGCCAACCTGTCGCAGGGCCAGCGCCAGCTGCTCGCCATCGCGCGCGTGGCCGTCGCCGACCCGCCGGTGCTCATCCTGGACGAGGCCACTTCGAGCATCGACACGCGTACCGAAAAGCTCATCGAGCGCGGTATGGATCGCATCATGCGCGGACGCACCACGTTTATGATCGCGCACCGCCTGTCCACCGTCCGCGACGCCGACGCCATCATGGTCCTCGAACACGGCCGCATCATCGAGCGCGGCACGCACGAAGAGTTGCTCGCCCAGCACGGCGAGTACTGGCAGCTGGCGCATGGCTTAAAAGAGTTGGATTAACCCGTTCGAGCACGATGCTTTGACCCCTCCGTGCCTCTTACCTCGCCTCAAACCATCACAACATTCGACGTTTTTTGCCAAAATCGGGAAAAGCATCGAATGTTGTGATGGTTTTTCTGCCGCTCGACCGGGTGGAATCGCTTTCTTGCGCACGAAGGTGTGCGGACCCGTGGGCAGGGGAATAAGGTTGGTTATCCGACTCCATTGGAGGGCTCATGGACCTGCCGATCGTCCTGTCCCATAAGACTGCCTGGCTGTACCACAACGTGGCGCGCCCGTCCGAGCCGCTCTCGCGAGCAAGTATCCTATACGATGAGGACTCGCTTGCTAACGAGGCGGAGCCGACTGCGGACCTGCCCAAATTGGGGCTCGATGCCAAGGGGCTGAGGGCTTCAACGGCTGTTAGGATCGTTACCGACTATCTGGTTTCGCTCGGTATTCCACGAGAAGAGCTCGATTATATCGACACGCTCGTCAACTTCGATTTTGAGCGCTCGACGCCGGCTGGATTTAGGTGCCACGTGTTTGGGGCGCCGATACCTCCAGACCATCTTATCGAGGTGGCAGAGGGCCTTCTGGTGGTTGATGAGGCCATGTGCTTTGTCCAAGCGGGTTCGTGGATGAGCGAGCCCGAGCAGCTGGAATATGGCTATGAAATCTGCGCCCGATACCATTTGAATCATCTGTCGACAGGCGATTATATCGAGATGGGGCAGAGGTATACCGTTGCCGACTTGATTGCTTATTGCAATGAGAACCGATCTCGTCAGGGGGCCATACGCGCGGCCGCCGTGCTCAAGCGCGTGCACGATGGCGCGCGATCGCCCACGGAGACGGCCACTGCAATCATGGTCGTAGCAAAACGTTCTCAGGGAGGGCTGGGATACGCCAAGGTTGAGCTCAACCATCGGGTGGATGTTCCCAGCGAGTTCAAGTATCTCGCTAAGGCCGGGTATTTCGAGATCGACGTATATGCGCCTGCGAGCGGTACGGGGATTGAATACAACGGTTCGGACCATCTTGATAAACAGCGCAGCGCGTCGGATGCGGAGCGTATGACCGTGCTGAGCGCGCTGGGCTTTAGGATGATCGTCCTCACCGGGACTCAGTTTGCCCACCAGCTGCAACTGCACCGGGCGATGAATGCCATCGCGCTCGCTATGGGTCTTAAGTGCGACCGAAGCGAAGCGTTCCAAAAGCGGCAGAACGACCTGCGAGAATTTGTGATTCGACACTGGGACGGCGGTCTTTAGGGGCGCTTTGGTCCTTCTACGGGGTGCCGTGGGCAGGCAAACCATCACAACATTCGACGCTTTTGCCAAAAATGGGAAAAGCATCAATTGTTGTGATGGTCTGTATGCTGAGGATGGGCTTGGAAAGTCCGTTTTGCTCGAAGCGACCTGTCCTGTCGTGCGGGTGTCGGCATGATTCTCTCGTGGGGTATTATGTTTTCCGAAGAATAAAACGCCGCGTGAGGGGAGGGCTGCGTGGACGGGCGCGTGCAACATGACGGCTTTGGCCGCGACATCAACTACCTGCGCATTGCCGTTACCGACAAGTGCAATTTCCGCTGCATTTACTGCATGCCGGCCGATGGCGTGGCGCCCCGTGCACACGACGAGCTGCTCAGCGCCGAGGAAATCGCCCGCTTTGTGCGCTTGGTGGCGGGGGAGGGCATTCGCCGCGTGCGCCTGACGGGCGGCGAGCCGCTGGTCAGCCGCCGTATCATCCCGCTTATTCGTGACATCCGTGCGATTCCGCAGATCGAGGACATCTCGCTCACCACCAACGGTGCCCTGCTGCCCAAGTTGGCGCCGCAGCTCAAAGACGCCGGTCTTAACCGCGTCAACATTTCGCTCGATACACTCGACCCTACGCTGTTTGGAAAAATCACGCGCCTGGGTCGGCTCGAGCAGACCATGGCTGGCATCGACGCGGCGCTGGCTTGGGGCTTTGAACCCGTTAAGGTCAACTGCGTTGTGGTGCGCCGACTCAACCAGGATGTGGCGGCCCTTGCACGGCTGACCGTCGACCGCCCCATCCACCTGCGCTTTATCGAATACATGCCCATTGGCGACGAACGTACGAGCTCACATTGTGCTGTAGACCCTCACGCGCCCGCGCTCAATCCCGAGCTGTGGGACGCGAGCGACACCGTGCCGAGTGACGAGTTGCGGGCGCGCATCAATGCCGGGGCAGCCGCGGCGGGGCTGGGCGAGCTCGAGCCGCTCGGCATCAACGACGCTCCTGCCGGCGCGGGCCCTGCGCGCTATTGGCACTTTCCTGGCGCGACGGGAACGGTCGGTTTCATTAGCGCCATGTCCAACCATTTTTGTGCGAATTGCAACCGTCTGCGCCTGACGGCCGATGGCAACGTGCGTCCGTGCCTGTTCAGTGATGCCGAGTATTCGGTGCGCGACGCCCTGCGCCGTGGTGATGATATGCAGGTACTTTCGATTTGGCGCGATGCCGTGGCCCACAAACCGCAGGAACACGCGATAATTGAGGGCACGCAACGATTTATGTCCCAAATCGGAGGATGATCATATGGCCAAGAGCAGGTACGCCGATGCCACCAAGGCCGCTCGCAGGGCCGCGATGTCTGCCCACAAAGGCACGGCTGCGGCGAATGCTGGTAACGCCGACGCGTCCGCACAGCCGACTGCCAGTGCTGCCACCGAGCCCGCCCGCGACGCCCGTCGCGACGAGCTGACGCACGTGGACGCCAGGGGTGAGGTGCGCATGGTCGACGTGTCAGACAAGGCCGAGACCCATCGCATTGCTATCGCCGAGGGCACCATCCTCATGCACCCCGAGACGCAGGCCATGGTGCTGCAGGACCGCGCCAAAAAGGGCGACGTGCTTGCCTGCGCGCGTGTGGCGGGCATCATGGCCATCAAGCGCACGAGTGACATCATCCCCATGTGCCATCCGTTGCTCATTACCAAGAGCAAGTGCGACATTGCGCCCATCGCTCCGGCGGGGACGCCGGCTGAGGACGTGCCCGAGGGCTGGGCACCGGCGCGCACGGACGGGCAGGTTGGCTTTCACGTACTGGTTACGGCGGGCGTGACGGGCAAGACGGGTATCGAGATGGAGGCCCTGACCGGAGCGAGCGCTGCATGCCTTACGATCTACGACATGTGCAAAGCCATCGATCGCGGCATGGAGATCGTCGACGTGCGCCTGTTGCACAAGGAGGGTGGCCGCTCGGGCGTGTGGAATCGTGCAGAGCGTCAGGCCGCTGCTGTTGAGGCCGTGGCCGCTGACGGTGCCGCACCCGCGAGCGCATCCGTCGCCGTCGCGCCCGCAGCTCCGGCACCGGCCGTCCCTGCGATCGCGTTTATCGGCTATCAAAACTCGGGCAAGACCACACTTGTCGAGAAGGTCATTGCCGAGCTCACTCGCCGCGGCCTGCGCGTGGGTTCGCTCAAGCATCATGGGCATCATGGCTTTGATATCGATGTGCCCGCTAAGGATACGTGGCGCCATCACCAGGCCGGATCCAAGCACGTGGGACTCATCTGCGCCACGCGCTGGGCGGAGTACGCCGATACGCGCGAGGAGGACGAGATGCCCGCGCGCGAGCTGCTGTCGCGCTACAACGATGTCGACGTGGTGATCATCGAGGGCTACAAGACCGAGGGCTTCGACAACATCGTGGTCGCGCGCTCCGGTGTCGACCGTCTGCGCGGCAAGAGCTCGCTCGACCTGGTCGACGGTCACACGCTGGCCCTTGCCTGCAACGAAGCCCTGGCACGTCAGGCCTTCGACGCCGGCTTTGCGACCCGAGCCATCAACATCAACGACGCCCGAGCCATCTGTGATCTTATCCAAGATCACCTTTAAGGGCCGGCTCGCTGCGCTGCCATAACCTGCCAAAAAGGGACAGGTTTGTTTTGGCAGGTTTTATCTGGGCAAACGTCATTTCCACCACAAAGGGGGCCAGGCACCTTTGTGGTGGTTTTGCTTTGGTAGATGGTTGGGACATGCCTTACAATCTACCAAGTAGTTCATACTGAGCGAAAAACGGAGAGAAGGGCCCTGATGCGTCCTTAATGTTTCATGCGGATAGATTGATTTGACAGACGGTGGCGAATACCCACCGCCCGTATTCGTATGAAACAAGGAGTCTCCATGCTCGCATCTCTTCTCTCAAAACCTCAACCTTCGCTGTCCATGCAGGCCAAGCGCCTGGTAGCGATGCGCTTTCTCATCTACACCGGGTTTCAGACCAGCTACTTTATCGGCGTCATCGGAACGCTTACCTATGCGGACGATGCCTCGGTCGTCGCGACATCGCTGGCCGTCCTGTTCATGAACGTTTTCGTGATCCTGGGATCCTTTGCGGGCGGCGCTGCGCTCGACGCATGGGGTCCGCGCCGCCATTTCTTGCTGAGCATCGTCGGCACGCTCGCAACTGGCACGGCAATCATCGCCTTTGGTAGCGCGACCGGCGTCGTCCTGCTCGGCGCGGTGTTTCTGGGCTTTACGATGGGATTCGCCCAGCCCATCGCCACATCCTATCCGGCTTACCTCACCGACGATCCTGTCGAGCTCAAAGACATCAACTCCGCCATCGCCATGTTTTCAAACGTGAGTATCATCGTTGGTCCCACGCTGGGCGGCTTTGTCGCGGCGGCTGCGTCGTCGCGTGCGGTGTTCGTGCTTATGATGCTCTTTACCGTGCTGGCGTTCGTCGTCGGTTGGGGCTTTAGGCCGCAGACCAGCCATGTCGCCGGGCATGCGGATGCCGATTCGACAGAGGAAGGGGAGCGTGCGGGACAAAGCTCCAACCCCAGCACGTCCGCCCGCGCCACCTTCGCAGCCAGCATCAAGACAGTCTTCACCAACAGCGTCCTCGCGCTACTTTTCTGCATTATTTTTCTCTCGAACTTTGGCTACGGAGCCTTCGATCCGCTCGAGTCGTTTTTCTATCGCGATGTCCTACGCGTCGGCGTTGAGTGGATGGGCTGGCTCTCGTCGGCTTCGGGCGTGGGCGCGGTGCTGGGTGCCGTGCTCGCGCTCCGCTTGCCGCCGCACCTGGTCAACCTTAAAACGCTGCTCGTGGCGCTTATGTCCGTGGGCCTGGGAAGCCTGCTCTATGTGGGGACGCCGTACGTGGGCGTGGCCCTCGTCGGCCAGATCGCCCTGGGCATAGCTTGGGGTGTCGTCAACCCGCTCCACAACACCATCGTGCAAACGACGGCTCCGCTCGAGCAGCTTGGCCGCGTCAATTCGGTCATGGGCTTTGGCAATATGTTCGCCGGCGTGGCCCCTCTGGCGGTTGCACCGTGGCTGGCGGCAAAATTTGGCGTACAACAGACACTCGTGGGGGCGGGCATGGCCGTGACGGCGGTTCCCGCTGCATTGCTGCTGTTTGGACGCAATCACTTGGATCGTGCCGTAAAGCGGTAAAAAACCATCACAACATTGGTCGCGCGCGCAGACGTGGTGTAAGAGTGTCCTGAGGTCCGTCGCTGCAAGTCCCGATGTTACTCCTTCTTGAGACCGCGCTTCTCGACTATCTCGTCCACTATCTCCCTGGCGCGCCGCCCGAGCGCGCGGCGCCTCCCCTCCGTCGGGGCCGGCCTGTCCGCGGGCTCGGCGAAGCCCTCGGCGGCCGAGGCCTCGGAGAACACGCGCTGATGGGACCACTGCCCCTCGGTCTCCATGAGGCTCGCGCACGTCAGGCGCAGCATCGACTCCCTCGAGGGGAAGGACTGCACGACCCTGTAGCGGCGCTTGATCTCGCGGTTGGCGCGCTCCTGGACGTTGTTGGTGCGGAGCTTGGCCCAGTGCGCCCTGGGGAAGGCCGTGAACGCCAGCGCGGAGTCCTCGGCCCGCTCGAAGACCTCGCCGGCCCTGGCGGACACCGACGCCACCCAGGGCGCCGCCTCGGCCCACACGCAGCGCGCGAGGTCGGGGTCGTCCTGGTAGACCGCGGCGTGCACGAGGTCCCTGACGGCCGCCTTGGAGTCCTCGGGCCTGCCCGAGCAGGCGCTCTGGAGGTTGCGCTGCAGGTGCGTCACGCAGCGCTGCCAGGCGCAGCCCTGGAACAGGCGCGAGACGGCGGCCACGAGCCCGGCGTGGCTGTCGGAGACCACGAGGCGAACGCCGGCCAGCCCGCGCTCGCGCAGCCCGCCGAGGAATGCCGCCCAGGAGTCCTCGCTCTCGGTGTCGACCACGTCGCAGCCCAGGAAGTGCTTGCGCCCGTCGGCGCCCAGCCCGATCGCGGTCACGACGCCCTGCGAGACGACCGACGAGCCGACCCTGCAGCTCATGTAGGTGGCGTCGAGCCACAGGTAGCAGCACGGCGTGCCCGAAAGGTCGCGGCTGCGGAACTCCGCCACCTCGGCGTCGAGGTCGGAGCAGGGGCTCGAGACCTCCGAGCTCGACAGCGAGGATATGCCCAGCTTGGACGCCACGCGCTCGACCTTGCGGGTGGACACGCCGCACACGTACATCTCCTGCACGATGGCGGCCACCGAGGTGTCGACGCGCGACCATCGCGCGAGCATGCCCTCGGGGTAGTAGGTGCCGTGCCTGAGCTTGGGTATCTCGAGCTCCACGTCGCCCACGGCGGTCTTGAGCGACCTGGGGCGGTAGCCGTTGCGGCTGTTCTCCCTGCCGTCGCTGCGCTCGTTGCGGCTCGCGCCGCACATCTGCTGGGCCTCGGAGTCCATCAGCGCGTTCATCACGCCGCCCAGCACCCTGCACGCGAACTCGCGCGCGTCGCCGCACTCCTGCCAAAGCCTCGCCGCCTCGAGGGCCTCGTCGCGGCCGAGGCGCAGTACACTCTCTTCTTGGGGCATCGCCTTTCCTTCCATTCGTCACCTTCATTACTCCAACGACGAATTCTAGGCGGTGTCCCCTCCCTTTCAAGAAAGAGAAGAGGCGGGGCATGCCCCGCCTCTTACACCACATCTCTGCGCGCTACCACAACATTCGATGAAAATCGCGATTTTGCCGAAAAACGTCGAATGTTGTGATGGTTTGGCCCGTAGACGCCGCGATCACCGCAAAGGGGCCAGGCACCTTTGTGGTGGTTTTTGCTTTGACGGGCCGCGCCTGTGCCTTGGTATACCATGTACGCCGTTTGCAAATACACCCCACACCGCCGCACAACCCAGAAAGGCCCCCATGGACACAACCTTCAGCCACACCAAAGCCGTGTTTTGCGATATCGACGGTACGCTGCTCACGAGCCGGCACACGGTGTCCCCGCGCACCGTGGCGACGATTCGCGCCCTGCGCGAGCGCGGCGTGCTGTTTGGCCTGTGCACCGGGCGTGACGCCCACGCGACCGAGGCCATGTACGAGCTCTGGGGCATCGAAGGCCTGGTGGACGTGCTCGTGGGCTGCGGTGGCGCCGAGGTCATCGACCGCGCGCACGACATCAACGAGCTGAGCTATCCGCTGCCGGGCGAGACCATCGCGCGCATCTGCAAGCACATGGCGGACCTTCCGGCAACGCCCGTCTGCCCCCGAGACGGCGTGTTCTACGTGCCCGAGAGCAACGCGTGCGTCGAGCACCTGTCGCGCGTCGATGGCGTGCCCTACCAGGTGGTCGACTTTGCCGAGTTCTTACGCGAGCCGCAGCCCAAGGTGATGTTTACCATGGCGCCCGAGGTAATGCCGCGGGTGATTGAGCGGGCGTCGACGTTTGCCGATAACACTGTTAAGGCGGCAGCCCTGCAGACCACGCAGCGGCTCTACGAGTTCATGGATCCGCGCGTGTCCAAGACGCGCGGCCTGCTGCGCGTCGCGGAGCTCAATGACATGGGGCTCCAGAACATTTGCGTGTTCGGCGATGCGGACAACGATGCCGGCATGGTGGCCGACGCCGGCGTGGGCGTGGCCATGGCAAACGGCAGCGACGCCACCCGTGCCGCGGCCGACTTTGTAACCGCGAGCAACGACGAAGACGGTATCGCGATCTTTATCCAGGAGCACCTGCTGTAGCACTGCGCGCTGGACAAAAACCACCACGAAGGGGACAGGCACCTTTGTGGTGGTTCGATCAGGCGTCCCGGCAACCGATTGCCGGGACGCTTTTTTGTCCCGAGGCGAATCGACGCGGAGAACAAACGACCACTCACAGCCAAATGTCGACCGTTCACAGATTGAGTGGGTTAAAACAAAATGTTGTACAAATAACAACAGAGTGTCATGTATCTATATTTGCCAACGATTCTACCTGCTGGTTTCTAAAACTGAAAAATCAAATAACACTGCATAATTTGAATAAATGTCAAGAACAAAGACTCTGAGAAAAGAAATTGATAGAATCTGGCTTTTCATTGTTTAAACAATAAGTAATAATATGCATATCGAGAGCGAGCAATTATAGGTTGCGCGCTCAAGGTTAATTCGTGAAAGAGCAAGATCGCGGTCTCTTGGGGAGGAGACATCGATGACAGCAAATTCAGATAAATCTAAGCAGAACAATAAAACGGCACATCGTGTACTAGCAGGTGTTTTGTGCGGAGCTTCCGTTTTGAGCCTGGTACTGTCGCTCGTTATGCCCCCGATCTCGCAGGCCATCGCCAACGACACCCAGACAGTTTCTACCGAGGAAACTGTAACGGGGGGGGGGTTCCTCAAGTGAGTCCGCTGCTGTAGATAACACCAGCGAGGATGCCGAAAACCAGAATAGCAACGAGACCGATGGCGGCGAGGCTGGCTCTTCAAATAGTGTTGAGCAGGCTCAGAGTGCGAATGCGGCTTCAGCGAGAGCGACGGCCACCGTGGAGAAGGGAATTTATGTTCCCACGTCTATCGGTATCGGTACGAATATCGATATCTCCACCCCCGATCCCGGCGTGGCCACCTACGTCGGCCGCGACATGTACATCGGTGGTAAGCCGAACAAAATTAGCACTCTTGATGCGAATAACGCCCCCACCGGCTCATATGCCGCTGAGGCGGAGGGCCTTACCGTGGTCCACGGCAAACTGGCCATGAATCCTATCAAGGAGAGTTGGGGCGGCCAGGGCTTCCGTTTCGGCACCGTTGGTTTTGGATCGCAGTTTCGTCCCAGGGAGGGAAGCACGGTGCTTGCGGTCGCCGGCATAAACAGCTTGATTGAGAACATGAATACCGGTCAGGGAACGACCTCAGATGCTGCGACGGTTGGTGCTTGGACCAAGGGTGCTTGGGTCGGCAAGGCGACAAAGACTGACTCCCACCCTGGCTATGACTATACCGCGCAGATCGCCGGTCCCATTACCTATTCCTATTGGGATTCGAATGCTAACAACGGGCGCCAGTCTGTCGTGAAAAAGCAAGGTAATTGGTTCGAGGGCTCGGATGCTCTGAAGAGCGACCTGTTCAATCAAAATGTTGATTTGACTAATGTTAACGGTAACGATTATTCGAGCTACAACGGTGCAGATGGATACCTCTCGAAGCTATCGAAACAGCTCGCCTCGTTTGCAAATACCGGCACAGTTACGGATGGTTCCGCAATTAGCGACAACAGCTACGCAATCAACAAGTACGATAACAAGGGAACAAGCTATACACTCACTTTCGATGGTAGTGAGAAGTCTGTTTCCGGTGCGCTTGATACCAGAATCCCGAACTATAAGATTTGCAACACCGAGCGACTTATCACCTTTACCGGCGATGGAACTTCTATGCAACAGGTCTTCACCATTGCCGGTTCCGAGCTCTCCAACTTGAAGGATGGCGTCTACTACCGCGGCGTCGACTTTAAGTTCACCAATGTCCCCGAAGGCGCATCCATTGTCGTGAACGTTACAGGTGCTGGTCCTGTCGAGTTCCACAATGGCTGGCGCTTCTGGTGGGGCGATACAGAAATATCTCGCGGTTATGAGAGTAACGCCGATAAAGACCTTCGCGCGAAATACTCGCTGGCCTCCCAGTCCATCATGTGGAATTTTGTCGATACCACGAGCCTCACCATCCGTGGTGGCATTGCGGGCGAGGGTAGAAGCGACTGGGGCAATGGCGGCGGGGACGGCAAGTGGACCGACGATGACCCCGCCGCTGCTATGCTCGGATCGATTCTCGTTCCCAACGGAAGCTTCGACGACCATGTGACCACCAACGGTCGTGTGTACGTGGGCGAAGATTTCATGATGAACAACCCTAAGATCGCGTACAACTTCACAAATCTCGAGGGTAACTCGGCTTCCGTCATCGATATGGATCAGGAGCGTCACAACTTCCCGTGGTCTGGGTCGTATACACCGGACGGCTCTGCCATTGCGTGGAGCAAGGTCGACGCTGCGGACGGCATGACGCCGCTTTCTGGTTCCTCGTGGACGATATACGGCACTGTCGATGATGCCAAGAATGAAACGTATCCCATCGTTACGGTAACGGATGGCGGTGCCAATGATTACTCTTCGGATGATGGCGAGCTTCAGTTCAACTATTTGAATCAGAAGGCCAAAATTGGCGATCCCAACGATAAAGACTACTTCACGTACTACATTCGCGAGGTCAAGGCGCCGGCTGGTTATCAGAAGTCGGACACCATCTACTACGCAACCATGAACAACACCGGCGAGCAGGTGAACTATGTTCAGGGTCATGTGGACACGGTGAACGGAAATAAGCTCGTTTCATTCGATGATTCCAACACCACGGGCGCCATCTCCAACACCAAGATCACCGGTACGGTGTCTTGGACCAAGGTTGAGGAGAGCGACACGGGACACACTCCTTTGGCTGGTTCCGAGTGGGCGCTTACCAAGGTAAAGGATGCCGATGGTGCCGAAATTCCGGACGCTGCATCCCTGACTGTGATTGATAACGATACGAATGCGGAAGCTGTCAGCAACAAGTGGGCAGATTCTGATCCCGCCGATGGCAAGTTCAAGCTCGAGGGTCTGCTGCCGGGCACGTACACGCTCACGGAGACCCAGGCGCCGTTTGGCTACGAGCTGAACCAGACAACCTACGAGTTCACGGTGTCCAAGGCGGACGGTTCCATTGCGTGGACCGAGGGAAAGAAACCGAGCATTGTTGAGGGCACTACGTACATCTCCGATTCTCTCACCACCACGTCCGTGGAAATCCCGGTGACTAAGTCCGTCCGTAATACGGACTGGCCGAAGGATTCCAGCGGGAAATACGTTGCGTTCGACTTCAACATCGAGGCTACGGGGGATTACGCAACCAACGTGCCCATTCCTAACCCGGCAGACCTCTCCATTGCACCCGCAGCAGGGGAGACCGACGCCGCCAAGCCCAACAACATCACGGCGACCTTTGGCGCCATGACGTTCAACAAGTCGCACCTGTCCGATACCCCCGGTACGGCGGATGACTACGCCAGGACCTACACCTACACGGTGAAGGAGGTCGCGCCTACCACCGGTGCCATCGATAAGCTCCGCTACTCCAAGGCCGAGTACCAGGTTGCCGTCACGGTGAAGGCCGTCATGAATGAGACCACTGGCAAGTACACCGGTCTTACCACCTCTACCACCGTTACGCAGATGAAGGACGACATGGGCAACACCCTTGGCGAGAACGGGCAGGGCGTCGTGGTTGAACCCTCCGCCGCCGCGCCCGACGCCATTCCCGCCTCCACCTTCACCAACACCTACTTCACCTCTTTGCCCCTTTCTGGTATGTCGGGCGTCACTCTGACGTACCTTGCCGGCGCGGCGGTGCTTTGCGCTGCTGCAGCCTGGATGCACATTCGTCGCAAGGCGAATGCGAAGGGAGGTGAGCGTCGTGAATAAGAAAGTTTGCTCCTTCCCGATCTTGTTTGCGCTGCTTGCCCTCGTGGTCGGCACCTGCGCGGTTGTGTTCCCCGCTTCCGCGCAGGCCGCGCCGACCTCGACCGGTTCCATCACGGTGAGCGGCACCGTGGCGAGCAGCTACGACGCCTACCAGATCTTTAGCGCCAACGTCGTCGACGGCGACAGCGACGCCAAGATCGCCACCGACCTCACCTGGGCAAGCGACGCCGCGCGCGACGCCGCACTGCCTGTGCTGCACAGCGCCGGCATGCCCAATTCCCAGACCACCGCGCAGGAAGCTGCCGAGTGGCTCAACACCGATTCCCACCTTACGAGCGCGCTGAGCGCACAGCTCGCTCGTTCCCTCCAGAGCTCTGGCGCCGTGTTCGTGGCCCTTAACGCGGGTACGGCGGCCGAGCTGCACTGCGGCTACTGGCTCATCGTCGCCGACGACGACGCCATCGCCCAAGGCGAGGTCGGCACCGCGCCGATCATGGCCCTGGTGGGCGGCAGCGCCGTCACCGTCAAGCCCAAGGCGGCGACGCCCAAGGTGTCCAAGCACGTGCTGGAGGACGGCACCGCCGCCTGGCAGAAGGCCGCCGACGCCACGGTCGCCGACGACCTGTACTGGCGCCTCTCGGCCACGGTCCCGGCGGGGCTCACGGCCTACGACACCTACGCGGTGCGGTTCGTCGACACCATGAGCGCGGGGCTCGACCCCTCCAAGGTGGCCGCGAGCATGCGCGTGTACGTGGCGGCGGGTGCGGACGGCGGCTTCGACGCCGTCTCGGCCGGCAGGGACGGCCGCGCCGGCACCGAGCCCGCGAAGGGCTGGACCGACATCACGGCCCAGTGCGCCACCAAGGTAGCGGCCGACGGCAAGACCTTCACCGTGCGCACCGGCGACCTCATCGCCGCGCTCGGCGGGACCGAAGCCTTTACCGCGGGCGCCCGCGTGGTCGCTGTGTACAACGCGCCGCTCGCCAGCGGCTGCAACCACGGCATCGCCAAGGGCAACCCCAACGAGGTCTACCTGCGCTACCCGCGCTCTCCCTTGTCCGACCAGTCCGGCGACGCCGGCTTCACCCGCACGCCGAGCGATGACGCGACGGCCTACACCTGGGATCTCGCGCTTACCAAGCGCGGCAGCGACGGCGACAAGCCGCTTGCCGGGGCGGTCCTGAGCATCGCCGACGATCGCGGTCGCACACTGGCGGCCGACGGTACGTGGGATGCGGAGGGCAAGGCCACCGTCACCACGGGCGAGGACGGCCGCGTGACCGTCTCGGGCGTGGACTCGGGCAAGCTGGAGGTCCGCGAGCTCAAGGCGCCCAAGGGCTACACCGCCTTTGAGGGTACGCGCTCCGTGACGGTCAAGGCCGAGGGCCTGGACGTCGACCAGGTGGCCGCCGCCAAGCCCAAGCTCACCATCACGGCCGAGTCGCCCCTGCGCGCCGACAGCGCGGACGGGTCGACGGGCAGCCTGGAGGCGTCGCTCATTAACACGCCCACCGGCACACCCCCTAGCATTACCACCGGAGGCTTTATGCCCTCGACTGGCGATATGGCAATGTACGCCGCGGCCGCCGCAGCGGTCACCGGAGCCGCGCTCATCGTGGTCGCGCTCCTGGTCAAGCGGGGAGGTGGCAGCCATAAAGAGTAGCTGGCAGCCCCGCAGAGAGCGGGGCGAGACGTAGCGAAGCAGATGCTAAGACACAGACAGACAGATTTAGATCAAATGGAATTCAAGCAGAAAGCAGAGGAAAAGAAGATGAGCATGAGCAAGAACATCGCCCGCCTGGCAGTAACCGCCGGCCTCACAGCAGCGCTGAGCTTCGGCGGAGTTATGGCGCCCGTCACGATGGCGTTTGCTGAGGATGTGGCGGCTCCGAATAACAGCATCACCATCAATAAGGTTGCCGAGGATAACCAAGGCAATACGTTCAAGGCCTATCAGATCTTCAAGGCAAAAGTCGTTGACGAGAAAGACAATGGCAAGGTTGCTTCTGATATTGAATGGGCAAATGATGCTATCGGCTCCAAGGTGATTGTCGCCATTAAGGGATCTGCTGAGTATCAGGAACTCGTGAAGAAAGACCCCACCCAGAAGCTCGATAAGAATGCTTCAGCTTCTGTTGTGGCTGAGTGGCTTTCTCAAAATGTGAATGGCACTGCCAGCACTGCATCCAGCAGCGACGGTACGCGTGTTGCCCCCGGCGATGTGCTTTATGAAATTGCGGCTGCGGTTTCAGGCATGAAGCAAGGTGTTAAGGCGGAGACCGCTGCGGGAGATCCCCTTAACGCAGGTACTCCGTGGACGCGCCCGAACACTAATGAAGCTGGCCTTTACGGTGATGGCTATTATCTCTTCGTGTCTGATGGTCTTACGAATCAGGCCAAGCCGAACACTGGCACCTCTCCGATCTTCGCGATTGTTGGCGGTGATCCCGTGGTCGTTACCGAGAAGACCAGTATCCCCAGGGTCGACAAAAAGATTCTCGACGACACTGCAGGTAAGGATGCTGCCGATGCTGAAGAGAGCTACTGGAAGAACAGCGGCGATGCTTGGATCGGACAGGAAATTGACTACAGGCTGACCGGTAGCGTTGCAGATAATATTGCCTCGTACGGTACGTATTACTATGAATTCCAAGATACGCTGAGCAAGGGCCTCATCGTTATCAAGGGCGAGAACAACGCCCCCGAGGGCCTCCACGTCTACATCGTCGACGGCAAAACCAAGGCCAAGACCGAGGTCAAGTCCGGGTTCAGCGCGAACGTCGCTGCGGCGCAGGATACCGTCAAGAACAGCGAGCTCCTTACAGTCAAGTTCGATGACCTCAAGGCCGTCAAGGGCGAGAACGGCGCTGCAATCACTGTCGACAAAGACTCCACGGTCGTCGTGACCTACAAAGCTCAGCTCACCAGCGATGCCGAATACACGACCACCGGTAACACCAATGAGGTCAAGCTTGTCTATTCCAACAATCCCGTGACTAATGATAAGGGCACTTCTAAGTCGGACAAGGTCACTGACTACGTCTTTGGTCTCGATGTAACTAAGACTGACCCGAACAACGCTAACGCCAAACTCGTTGCGGGGTTTAAGGTCAAAATGATCACGGAAGGGTCCAATAAAAAAGTTGAAAAATGGTTGAAGCAAGACGGCAGCTTCAGCGACAACGTAAACGACGCCTATACGTTTGAAACCGAGGGGGCGGGCAACAAGGTCTCTATTCCCGGGCTTGTTGCGGGCACATACCTGATTTCCGAGAGCAAGACGCCTGCGGGCTACAACACCATCGCCGACTTCGAAATCACGGTGACGCCTGAATTCAATACAGACGGCACGCTTAAAAAGCTCAGCGTGACTCCTGGTTCCGATATGGTCACTGCCACGATTGAAGATAACGCGCCCACGACCATGATTCCCCTCACCATCAAGAACAAGAAGGGTTCTGGCCTCCCGCTGACCGGCCTCAACGGCGTGACCTTCACTTGGATCGCTGGTGGCGCGGTGCTGTGCATTGGCGTGGCGCACCTCATCCGCAGCCGTAAGCAGGCTGAGGAGTCCGAGCAGGAGTAACACTCACTCGCCCATCCCTTTGGCAGGTGGGATGTGATGGTCATGAGACTTGCGGACACTTTTCTCGTCCATCGACGTTCTTGCTTTGCCACTCTCTTTTCGGGGCAGACTCCGCGCTGGAGTTTGCCCCGTTCTTTTTGGACAACACAGGCAGCCTTTACCGTCCGGTGCGGACTCATCCGTCATCGCGTTTCTTGACTCGTATGAGGTTCGGTTTAAGGTCCGTAGGCGCTCGCGCGGTGCGGACGGTAGAAGGCATTTGCGCCGCAACAAGCGCAAATAAGAATGCCCGGGGTTAGAGGCCCGGGCATTTAACAAAACCAGAAAACTAGGCCGCCCGCGCTTTCGATCACTTACGCGGGATGCGTCGTTTCCTGTAGCTATTGTATCCCGAATCACTCTGTCGATTCGCGACTTTTTGAAAACTCAAATACGGGCCTATGCCTGATAGAAATCTTGTTATTTCCGAAAATTATGTATAATTCCAATATAAACTGGAACTAAGCGAAAAAGATGGAAATGAACGAAGCGCTTACCTACTTACAAGAAGCACTAGGCCTCTCCGCCAAGGCTAAAACTTGGCCTGGATCCGCACGCTTGCCGCTGCATCTGCGGTCGATTGAGATCCGCGCCGTTGACGCAAACGGTTTTTCTTTTTTGCTTGCAAGTTTGCCTACTGGCGTTGGGCTTCCCGAGGCTAAGAGAGTCTATAGCCAGCTAGCCTTGCGTGCGGAGGCTCCTGTCGTCGTTTCGTTTCCTGATGCCGATGCGCGCCAGCGCAAGGCATTGGTCGCACAAGGAATCCCCTTTGTTTGCCCTGGTAGACAGGCCTTTCTTCCATTTATGGGCGCGGCCTGCACGGAGAGGGGCGGCACTAGATTTCATAATCGCGCGACCAAGATGTCATCCAACGCGCAGGCTGCCGCAATCTGGGGAGCAGGGCAGGAGTCATATCATTCCGATGACCTTTGTCGTGCGCTTGGGATTTCGGCAAGCCGCGCGAGTGAGGCCGTAACCGAGCTTGTAGACAGGGGGCTCGCAAGGCGCGAGCGGCGCGAACGGCGTGTCATTGTGTTCCCCGTGGCCGTTGATCTTCTGCTCAGTGAGCACATGGCGGAGCTCTCTTCGCCTGTCTCGAAGGTCTTTTTTGCTAGGAAGACGCCGCGGGTTGACGGTCTTGCTGACGCTGGGGAGACGGCGCTCGCTGTGCGTTCGATGCTCGCTGCGCCGGGCATGGAGCAAAAGGCCGTCTTAAGAAGTACATGGCGTGAACTGAGCGACCTTGAAGTCGCAGACGGGGAGCTGCCGGATAACGAAACGGCGATGATCCAAGTGTGGCGCTATGCGCCCGTGTTTGCCGACTCCTCCCGTATCGACGACATCTCACTTGCGCTATCTTTGGCGGCAATCGACGATGAACGAATTCAGCTCGAACTCGATCACATGTTTGGAAAGGAATATCCATGGCAGGAAGCGCTGTAGAAGGTCTCCAGGTATTTCGGCAGCATATGCAGGAAGCTGAAGGGTCGTATGCCCTTATCGGCGGCACAGCATGCGACATTTTGCTCGCGGAGGCGGGACTTTCGTTTAGGGCGACCCACGATTTTGATGTGGTCATTGTCGCCGATGACCGGTTGCCTCAGACGGCCGAAGCCATATGGACCTTGGTGCGTGATGGCGGCTACCGCTGCGGCTGGGGTGAAAGCGAAGCCTCGTGTTTTTATCGGTTTACGGAACCAAAGAGGCCGGGTTATCCCCATATGATCGAGCTCTTCGCGAAGTGCCCCGACTTTCTAAAGGGTCGTGAGGGAGTTGATGTGACGCCAATTCACGTTGATGAAAACATAAGCAGTCTTTCGGCTATTTTGTTGGACGATGCCTACTACAGCTTGTTTCTTCAGGGAATTCGGACAGTAGACGGTGTTTCGGTCCTGGATACGGAATACATTGTCCCGTTCAAAGCGAAGGCGTATCTCGACCTAAAAGCTAGAAGGGAAGCCGGGGAGAACGTTGACTCGAGGAAGGTCAAAAAGCATAAACGCGATGCGCTGAGGCTTGCTCAGCTGCTTGGTGAGTCGGCGGGTGTCAACCTAGTCGAAGAGCTGAAGGACGATATGCTTGCGTTTGTTAAAGACTGTGAGGCGAGTGACATCAATCTGAAGCAGATCGGGGTTGCGGGCGTAACGACGACACAGCTAGTCGAGACGATGAAAGCAACATATGGCCTGATTGGTTGAGCGAGGTTAGGTAGTCCGGATAATGCAGTCTGGCTGCGTTGTCCGGGGTAGGGGCTCGCGAATCGGCTATTATTTGTTTAGACAACTTGAGCTGTAAAGGAGTGATCGGCGATGGCGCAGGGTGCCAAACACATGAAGAGCGATAACGCCGCGGCCAACGGTGGCTCAAGCCCTCAGCCCAAACCTCAACCAAAGCCCAAGCGCCGCCGCAAGCGGCTGCCGCGCTGGGCCGACCGGCTCATCACCATCGTCATCATCCTTATTGGCGTGGGCCTTATGACCTGGCCGTGGATCTTGGACCGGCTCGAGGCCTCGGGCGTGTTCAACCAGATCAGCACGGTGTCCAGCACCGTGGACGCGCTGTCTGCCGAGGAGCGCGAGCGCATCCTGCTCCAGGCGCGCTCCTTTAACGAGCAGCTGGCGGGCGAGGCCACCGAGCTCCCCGCCGACCAGATCGAGCCCTACGCCCAGCAGCTCATCTTTGACCGCGACCCCATGATGAGCTGGGTCGAGATCCCCTCCATCGACGTGAGCATGCCCATCTACCACGGCACGAGCGAAGAAGTCCTCATGGCGGGCGTCGGCCACCTGGAGGGCACGAGCCTGCCGGTGGGCGGCACCTCGACGCATTGCGTGCTCACCGCGCACTCGGGCATGCGCAACCTGAGCATGTTCGACGACATCCACTCGCTGGAGCCCGGCGACCTGGTGCTGCTTCACACCATGAACAAGACGCTCGCCTACAAGATGGTGGACTCCGAGGTGGTGCTGCCCGAGGAGATGGAGTCGCTGACCATCGAGCCCGGCGCCGACAAGGTGACGCTTGTCACCTGCACGCCCTACGGCGTAAACGACCATCGCCTGCTGGTGCACTGCGTGCGCACCAAGTACAACAAGAAGGACGTCGACAAGCAAAAGTCGCTGGCCGGTCGCCACTGGGGCAAGCGCGAGTTTGCCGTGCTCATCGTGGTCGTAGCCATTGTGCTGTTGCTGCTGGACATCGTGGTCCACGCGGTCCGCAAGCGCCGCAAGGCCAAGGCCTCGGCATAAGACATTCTCCAGAACCACCACAATGGGGACAGGCACCTTTGTGGTGGTCGGGGGTTCCAAACCATCACAACATTCGATGAAAATTTCGATTTTGGCGATAAGCGTCGAATGTTGTGATGGTTTGTGTTGTGAGCTATGCGGTTTTCGCTGCAGAGCTGCCGGACCGCGTTCGCCGTCCTCGTTACGTTTTCGCTGCATTTGGGTAAAGCACCTGCTCCAAGCGGCGTTGCCTTGTATACTAGAGCGGTTTATCTGTTATGCGGAAGGGAGCGCCTATGGCACTCAGCGAGAAAGACGTGCGCGGCATCGCCGAGTACGCAAAGATCGCACTGACCGATGACGAGCTCACCCAGATGACGTCCTACATGAACGACGCCGTCCAGATGCTCGAGCCCGTCTTGCAATATGACTTGCCCGACGTGGAGCCCACGTTCCATCCTATCGGAAGCCTGTCCAACGTGATGGGCGATGACCTGCGCGAGCCCGAGCGCGATCTGCCGCTCGACGTCGCGCTTGAAAACGCCGGCAGCGCGCGCGACCGCTACTTCCGCGTGCCGTCCATTTTGGGAGAGGGGGAGAGCGAGTAATGGCGCAGAGCTTCGATTCCCTTACCGCCGCCCAGATCGCCGCGGGCGTTGCCGCCGGCGACTTTACCGCTACCGAGGTGGCCCAGGCCTCCCTTGTCGCCATCGAGGCGTGCGAAGGCGGGGTCCAGGCATTCCTGCAGGTGGCGCCCGAGCTTGCGCTCGAGGCCGCTGCGCGCGTGGATGCCGACCGTGCCGCAGGCAAGCCGCTGCCTCCGCTCGCGGGCGTGCCGCTGGCCATCAAGGACAACATGAACCTTGTGGGCACGCGCACCACCTGCGCTTCCCGCATGCTCGAGAACTACCAGAGCGTCTACACCGCCACCTGCGTCCAGCGCATGCTCGATGCCGGCTGCCTGCCCATGGGCAAGGCCAACATGGACGAGTTTGCCTTTGGCAGCTCCACCGAGAGCTCGGCGTTCCACCGCACCAACAACCCCTGGGATACCGAGCGCGTGCCCGGCGGCTCCTCGGGCGGCTCCGCCGCCGCCGTCGCCGCGGGCGAGGTCGTGCTCTCGCTGGGCTCGGACACCGGCGGCTCCATTCGCCAGCCGGCGTCGCTGTGCGGCGTGGTGGGCTTTAAGCCCACGTACGGCGCCGTGAGCCGTTACGGCGTGGTTGCCTTTGGCTCGTCGCTCGACCAGGTGGGACCCTTTGGCCGCACGGTCGAGGATGTCGCGCTGGCCATGAACGCGCTTACCGGCGCGGGCCGCGATCCGTACGACTGCACCAGCCAGGATTGCGCCGTCGACTTTACTGAGCATCTCAACGACAGCATCGAGGGCAAGCGCGTGGGCATTATCCCTGCGTTTATGGAGGCCGAGGGCCTGACGCCCGAGGTCAAGACTGCTGTCCAGCGCGCCGCCCAGGAGCTGCAGAACCAGGGTGCCGAGCTGGTCGAGGTCGACCTGCCGCACCTAGACGCCGCTATCGCCGCCTACTACGTCATCGGTCCGGCCGAGGCGTTCTCCAACCTGGCGCGCTTCGACGGCATTCGCTACGGCTACCAGGAGGAGGGCTGCGCCAACCTGTCCGACCAGAGCTCGCTGTCGCGCGCCCACGGCTTTGGCGCCGAGGCCAAGCGCCGTCAGATGCTCGGCGCCTACCTGCTGAGCTCGGGCGTGTACGACAAGTACTACTACGCTGCGCAAAAGGCCCGCACGCTCATCACGCAGGACTACGACGCCGCGTATGCCAAGGTGGACACCATCCTCATGCCCGCCTCGCCGCGCACGGCCTTTAAGTTTGGCGAGATCAGCGACCCCACGCAGATGTACCTCTCCGACCTGTACACCATCTCGCTCAACATTTGCGGCAACGGTGGTATCTCGGTGCCGCTGGGTCTGGGCGAGGATACTCAGCTGCCCGTTTCTGCCCAGCTGGTGGGGCCTGCCTTTAAGGACCGTCAGCTGCTCACGTTTGCCCGCGCCCTGGAGCGCGGCTTTGCCGATGCCGCCACGGGCGCGCCCGCGCTTTCCGTCGCGCCCGATTTTGCCGGGAAGGGAGGCGAGCTGTAATGAAGGAGCTTTCCGAGGTCCTGCAGGATTGGGAGGCCGTGATCGGCCTGGAGATCCATACCGAGCTCACCGCACTCGACACCAAGATGTTCTGCAACTGTAAGCTCAGCCACGATGACGAGCCCAACGCCAACGTGTGTCCGGTGTGCCTGGGCTTGCCCGGCGCCCTGCCGGTGCCTAACAAGCGCGCCATCGAGAGCATCGTCAAGGCCGGCCTTGCCACCAACTGCGAGATCCAGCGCCACTCGATGTTCTACCGCAAGCACTACTTCTATCCCGATATGGCCAAGAACTTCCAGACCACGCAGGGTCCGGTCGCCTTTGCCATGTACGGTCACCTGGACCTGGACGTGACCGGTCGCGGTGCCGCCGAGCGCCCCGACTGCGCGTTTGGCGAGGCCGAGGCCCAGAGCCTGGCGAGCGCCTCGGCCAACGCCGAGGGCCTGTCCACGTCCATGACGTCGACCATGCGCGAAGGCAACCAGCGCGCCGGCCACCTGGCCAGCTATGACGCGTCCAACCTGCAGATGCCTGAGCGTCGCGAGGACGGTTCCTACACGGTGCCCATCCGCATCCTGCGCATCCACATGGAGGAGGACGCCGCCAAGATGGTGCACGTGGGCGGTGCCGAGGGCCGCATTACCGCCGCGGCCGAGTCGCTCGTCGACTACAACCGCTGCGGCACGCCGCTGATCGAGCTCGTCACCGAGCCCGACTTGCGCACGCCCGAGGAAGCGCGTCTGTTTATGGAGAAGCTCCGTCGCATCTTTGTGACGCTGGGCATTTCGGACTGCTCCATGGAGAAGGGTTCCATGCGCTGCGACGGCAACGTGTCGCTGCGCCGCCGCGGCGAGACCAAGTTGGGCACCAAGACCGAGCTCAAGAACCTCAACTCGTTTAAGAGCCTGCACGATGGCCTTGCCTACGAGATCTGCCGCCAGGCCGAGGTGCTCGAGGAGGGCGGCATCATCTATCAGGAGACCCGCCACTGGGAGCCCAGTCGCAAGCGCACCGTGGTCATGCGTGTGAAGGAAACGGCAGACGACTATCGTCTGTTCCCCGACCCCGATCTGGCGCCGTTCGATCTGGACGACGAGTTCATCGACCGCTGCCGTGGCGAGATCCCCGAGCTGCCCGATGCCAAGCGCGTCCGTTTTGAGGCCGACTTTGGCATTAAGGCGGCCGACGCCGAGCAGATTGCCGGCGACCCCGAGTTTGCCGAGTTTTTTGAGGCCGCCGCTGCCGGTATGGCTGGCAAGGAGGCCCAGACGGTTGCAAACTTGCTGGTGAACGAGATGATCGCCTATCTTAAGGGCGCGGGCGTGTCGCTGACCGAGTCCGGTATCGCGCCGGCTCAGGTTGCGGCGCTGGCTAAGCTGCTGGCGACCGATGCTATCAGCTCCAACCAGGCGCACGAGGTCTTTGAGGCCATGGCCCAGACCGGCGACGACCCCAACAAGATCGTCGACGAGCGTGGTATGCGTCAGGTGAGCGATGCCGGTGCGCTGCAGCCGATTGTGGACGAGGTGCTGGCAAACTGTGCCGAGCAGGCGCAGCAGTATCGTGACGGCAACCAGAAGGTCATCGGCTTTTTGGTGGGCCAGTGCATGAAGGCGAGCCGCGGCAAGGGCAACCCGAAGCTCTTCAACGAGTTGCTGAGAACGTCGCTCTCGTAAGCGGGAACCGAGGGGCCGGGCGCAGGGCCTTGCCTCTCAATTTCGGACAGTCCTGACTCACGACGGAGGCGCCACTGGCGCCTCCTGTTCGTGCGGAACTCATTGAGAGGCAAGGCCCTGCGCTCGGCCCCTCGGTTCCGTGACGACTCGGCCGTTCGGGTCAGGCGGGCTGATAGGAAAGATGGTGACGGAGGCGCAAAATGCGCCTCCGCCTTTTGAATGTGATGAAAGTGTGGCGAAATGAGCTTAAAACTTCCGTAAATGTGATAAATGTCACGTTTTACCTAGGGTAAAATGTGGGAAATATCACGTTTACGGAAGATTCTTTGCGGGAGGTTCGGCCATGCAGCGAGATATCATTGCCAAGCTTAACGCTTGGAAAGCGTCAGAATATCGTAAGCCGCTTATCCTTAAGGGGGCGCGCCAGGTTGGAAAGACGTGGGCGCTTAAGGAGTTCGGTCGAACCTCGTACCGCAATTTTGTGTATCTGACGCTCGAGGAGCCGTCACCTGGGGTACAGAGCGAGTACGCTCAGTTTTTCGAAGGTACGCGCGATCCTCGACGGATCATCTCAAATCTTTCCCTGGCACTTGGACAGCCTATCGAGCCCGGCGAAACGCTGCTTATTATTGATGAGATCCAGGATTGTCCTTCTGCAGTCGGCGCCCTTAAATACTTCTGTGACGAGGCCCCCGAGTATCACGTCGCATGCGCAGGGTCTTTGTTGGGTGTTCGCTTGTCCCGTGAGACCAGCGCTTTTCCGGTGGGAAAGGTCGAGTTCATGGAGATGCGCCCCATGAGCTTTTCCGAGTTTCTGAAAGCCGAGGGCGCTGCAAACTACGACGAATACCTTGGCGGCCTGGATCAGATCGAGACAGTGCCCGATTTCTTCCATGTCCGTCTCGTCGAGCATCTTCGTCGTTATTTTGCATGCGGCGGCATGCCAGAGGCTCTTGGCCGGTGGGTGGAGACGGGCGATATCGTTCAGGTCGATAAGGTGTTGTCTGATCTCTTGGATTCCTACGAGCGCGATTTTGCCAAGCATGGTGGCCGTGCGCAGTTCGCCAAGCTTTCGCAAATATGGAACTCGATTCCAGCTCAGTTGGCGCGCGAGAACAAAAAGTTCGTTTGGGGTGCGGTGCGCGAGGGGGCTCGTGCTCGAGAATACGAGGATGCTCTGGAATGGCTTGCCGATGCTGGGCTCATCACGGCGGTTCGCCTTAATGCTGCCGGTGGTGTGCCGCTCTCTGCGTACGATGACCTCAAGGCATTTAAAGTCTACTGTCTTGATGTCGGCTTGCTGCGCCGCATGGCAAGGCTGGATGCGTCCGCTTTTGCCATCTCGGATGCGCTATTTTCGGAGTTCAAAGGTTCGTTCGCCGAGAACTATGTGCTTCAGGCATTACTTTCACAGTTAGATGCTGCTCCGCGTTATTGGACAAACGAGAAGCCGAAGCACGAAGTCGATTTTTTGATTCAGGTCGGAAACGAAATCGTTCCCGTCGAGGTCAAATCGGGAGAGGTCGTTCATTCCAAGAGCCTTAAGTACTATGCCGACAAGCATGCGGAGACGACTCCATTGAGGGTCCGCTACTCACTTAAGAACCTAAAGCTCGACGACGGGGTGCTCAACATTCCGTTGTATTTGGCTGATCGATCTGTCCCTCTTATCAAAAAGGCGCTTGATTGTGCGCATCTTGACGTTTAGATCCCGGGTGAGCTGACGGGCGGCGGCTAATTAATCGCTCCGTTACGGCCAGGGAGCTTGGGCCTTAGCGATGCTTGCTTCGCCAAGCCGTGGGTGTCATGCCGGTGTATTGCTTGAAGGCTTGGGCGAAGGCGGCCTGCTGAGGGTAGCCTAGACGCTCTGCCACCTGCGCTATCGTGAGCGCGCTATCTGCCAAAAGGTCCTGCGCTCGCTCCATACGGCGTCTGCGAATGTAGGCGCCCAGGGACTCGCCGGTTTGGGCCTTAAAGGTGGCGCATAGTTTGGAGCGGCTTGTGTAGAGCCTCTCGGCCACCTCGTTGATACCCACATGTCTGCCTTTGTCGAGCGTGCGCTCAATCATTGCCGTTGCTTCTTCGGCCATGGTTATGCTGACGCGTGTGTCTGCCGCCTGCCGCGCCTGCTTGTGGGCCGCGCGCGAACAGGCGAGCTCCGCGACCATGGTCTCCACGATGCCCTGCATATAGACGTGTCCGCCTACGGTTTGGGCACGGTCCTCGTTAATCCGGCGCAGCGTGTGATAGATGGCAGACGTCGCTTCCTCGTGCCATGGCTCGGCAAACGCCTCAAAGATTCCCGCGAACTCGGTGGGATAGCGGTGCTCCAGTTCGTCAAAATATCCAGGCAAAAAGAGCACCGAGCGCGAGTGATAAAGTTCCCCCGCAAACAGCGGGCTTAATTCCTCGCCACAGCTATCTTGGATAAAGCTGCAAACGGCATTGTTTGGCCACGGTCCATGCGATGGTTTGAGGTTCGCGGGCGTTATGCCAGTCTCGGGCATGCATGTAAGTGTGGGCGCGCTGACTTCGCTCACGCAGGCGTACGGCTCGGGTGTGTATTCGGCCAGGTACATATCGTGCGTCGGGGTGATGAAATGCTCCATGACAATGCAGGCAGGGGAGAGAGGCATGATCCATGCGCGTCCGTGCGCCCGATCGTTTGCCACCTCGCCGGTAAAGACAGCGCCCTTGCCGGAAAGCTCCAGGCCAAACTGCTCAAACTGTGGTGCGTAGAGCTCAGTTATGTCGGTCGCAGCCCGATGCATTTTCAAAAGCGTCCCCTTCCTTTGCGAAAACGTCCACGCCTGGATCGATTGTGTGCCTTGGCTAACATATCAATGATAAGTTGAGAACGGTTAACTCTCAAGCCGTTAGAAAGGAATCTCATGGCAAAGGGATCAAAAAGGGAAGGTGGAGGCATCGGCGAGTTGCTCGCGTATGCCGGTGACCGCAAATTCCTAACGTATTTGGGCATGGCGCTCTCGGCGCTCTCGCAGCTGCTGAGCTTTGGCCCGTACGTGTGCATTTGGCTTGTCGCGCGCGATCTGATCGCCGTGGCGCCTAACTGGAGCGAAGCCTGCGACATCGCGATGTATGGCTGGTGGGCCGTGGGTTTTGCCCTGGCAAGCATCGTAGCTTATTTCGTGGGGCTCATGTGCACGCATCTGTCCGCGTTTCGCTGTGCGTCCAATATCCGCAAGACTACGAGCGAGCACCTGCTTAAGCTGCCGCTTGGCTACTTTGACACGCACGCCACCGGTGAGCTGCGTCGTGTTGTAGACGGATGTGCCGCCTCCACCGAGACTTTGCTCGCACACATGCTGCCCGATATCGCAGGCGCCGCCGCCATGGTCGTGGGCCTGCTCGTATTGCTTTTCGCCCTCGATTGGCGCTTGGGCGCGGCATGCCTCATCTCGGTGGCCATTTCGTTTGGCGCCATGGCCACTATGATGAGCGGCAAAGGCGCCGAGTTCATGAAGGCCTACATGGGAGCGCTGGTCAAGATGAACAAGACCGGCACCGAATACGTACGCGGTATTCCCGTGGTCAAGGTGTTTCAGCAGACGGTCTACTCCTTTAAGGCTTTCCACGATGCGATCGCCGAATACGCCGACATGGCACAAAACTATGCGGGCACGTTCTGCCGAGGTCCGCAGGTACTCAACCTTACCGCGCTCAATGGTCTTGTGGCC